>NZ_CP125380.1:1394166-1698750 GCF_034009455.1 Pseudomonas sp. P5_109 | reverse complement strand
CAAACACCTCAGCACTCACGCCAGACACACAGAGTGAAGTAATCGCTAGAGTAACCCTCGATGAAATCCTAGACAGCAGCGGTGCTCTCGTTGACAAAAACAGCGTTACTTTTGACCCAATCCTGGAATTAAGGGGTACCGCCGCCCCTGATAGGGAGCTCAATATTCGCGATCGCTCATCCTCTATCAGTAATGTGACCAGCGGTAGTACAGGAAACTGGAACAAAGAACTCGACTTTCAACAGGGATTCAAGCGTTACAGCCTTAGTGCTATTGAAACAAAGAGACCTTACGACTTCTCCACATCGTATACGTTCGTTCTGGCGACAGAGACACCGATCATCGACAAAGTCACTGGCAAGGATGGTCCGATTGAAAGTGGCGCGATCTACGACGGCGACTGGTTGGTGATCTCCGGCTACGCACCTCCCGATATGGAAGTTGTAGCTTTCAACAGCGACACATCCACGGGCAAGAAAGCCACTGTTGATCGTGACGGCCTGTTCAATCTCACCTTTGATGGGATTACCGCTGGCACCTACAGCATCAAGATCAAGGCAACCAATGGCAAAGCGTCCAGCGTGTTCGAATTCCGCGTCGTATCGGATGTAAAACTGATCCTTTGTCAGGTCTCCGATTCCCAGGGGGTGATCCCTGAAGGCGACACCACCTACGACGACAGGGTTATAGTCCGCGGTTATGGCCAGCCCGGCGAAGATGTGCAACTGCGCAATAACGGCAGCCTTATCGACGGAGCAACGGCGACCGCCCGGGATGACGACGGACTCTGGGAAATCGAGATTGATGTGACACCCGGCGCCTACAGCCTGACCGCCCAGGCGCTATATGGTGATGGCGAGATTTCCGAGCCGCCCCGCAACTTTACCGTGGAATCCATCCTCAAGCCGCACAATACCCGCGTGTACGATTCGGACGGCCTGATCGAGGACAACGGTAGTACGCCATACAACCATGTAATTGCCAGGGGTAATGCGGCCCCATTAGCGCAGATCTGGCTGAAGATAAACGGAGTCATCGACCCAAGGCCGGAACAAACCGACGATACGGGTAAATGGGCCAGGTTGGTCAATAACCTGAATGCCAAAACCACTTATACATTCTTCGCGGTGGCAAACTACGGTGACAATGCCGAGTCTGACTCATGGACGATTACTACCGGGTAACTTTGATCTGTAAATTGGTGTCTTGCGGTTAGTCGAAGTTGTTTACCTGATTGCTCCGCAGGCTTTTCATCAGCAATTCCTGGCAATTATAAAAGGTTCTTCACGCATTCCCGGGAAACTGTAGGAGCCGGCTTGCCGGCGATGGACTCAAGTGCGCCGCGTTTATCCAGTTCACGCGCGTAATCGTTAACGACCATCGCTGGCAAGCCAGCTCCTACAGGGACCGTGTCCGAGTCGACAATGAGGGGGCCTCCAAACCAGTGAAAGTCCCAAAAAAGCCCTGCAAGCGTAAACCTGCAGGGCTTCTCGGTCAGGCTGACCATCCCACTAAACCCGCCATCCCTTACACAGGGATGACGGGTTTTTTCATTCAGGCTTTCAGATCACACGGTATCCACCTTCAACGAATGATCGTTAAGCATGCCGTTGATGATGGTCGCCGTATCATGCCCGCCAGCGATCACCCCACCCGCCCCTGGCGTTACACCGTAGTGGCTGGCGAGATCCACGCCGGCCAGGTCGATGGTCTGGTTCGGCGCAGCGCCGGCCATGGCGCTAACGTCGATGCTGGTCACCGTCGCTGGGCCGCTGCCGGTAACGGTGAAGTGCAGGTAGTCATCCAGCGAAGCCGTGGTGCCGCTCTCCCCTTGCAGCAGTTGCGACAGATCGAGCTTGTCGGTGCCGGGCGTGAAGTCGGTGATCACGTCGTGGCCACTGTTGCCCTTGAGCCACTGGAAGGTGTCGGCCCCTGCCCCGCCGCTGAGGGTGTTGTTGCCCAGGCCACCGATCAGCAAGTCATCGCCGCCTCCACCGTTGAGGATGTCGTTGCCCAAGCCGCCGTTGATCACGTTGTTATTGTTGTCACCGGTCAGGGTGTCGTTGAAGTTCGACCCGGTGAGGTTTTCGATGCCGGTCAGGGTGTCCGTGCCCGCGCCGAGAGTGTTTTGCCCACCGAGCAGGCTGAGGTTGACCGTCACCCCGGCGGTGGCGTGGGCGTAGCTGGCCGTGTCGATGCCCGTGCCGCCGTCGAGGAGGTCATTGCCCGGGCCGCTGTAGAGCAAATCATTGCCGGCGTCGCCGTGCAGCTCGTTGTTGCCCGAGCCTGCAGTGAGCACATCGTTGCCGCCGCCGGCATTGATGATGTTATTGCCCGTGCCCGCCACCAGGACATCATCCCCGCTGGTGCCGGTGAGGGTGTGGCCGTCCTGATAGCTGATGGTCAGGTTGGCCGAGTCGCTACCGCCGTGGTTGTCGTTGGCGGTGTAGGTGTCGTGGTAGTCCGGGGCAATGTCATGGGCCCCGGCGTAGTTGACGAGCATGGTCAGTTTGTAGGTTTCAGAACCGTTGCCGCCCCCGCCCGAGCCGTTGGGGATGTTGCTGATGTGAATCTGGTAGGTCCCACCTCCTGTCGCGGGGATGGTCCCGCCGTCCGGGATGGTCGTGTACACGCCGCCGTTGATCGAGTACTCCATGGCGATGCGCCCGCCCGCCAGGTCGTGGTTCAGGTTGAGGGTTTCGCCATCCTTGAGGTTGACGGTAATGAAGTCGTCAGCGGTACTGCCGCCGACCGAACCCAGCGCGCCGCTGACAATCAGCATGGCGGTCATGGCTACTGTGTCGGCGACGAAAGCACTGCGGGCAATATTCACGGCCGTCGCGTTGCCGGTGAAGTTGTAGTTCTGGGTGACCCCGACAAAGTCCGCGCCCCTCGCCACCCAGCCAGTATTGAAGGAAGTCGGTGTTGCCGAGAGTTGATCGCCATTGGGATCAGTGTCGTTGGCCAGCAACAGCTCGCCTGGCACCACGACGGTGCCCGAGAGCACGTTGGTGATGACGTTGTCATCGGCGGCCACGGGTGGCGCGTTCGGTATGACTTTGACCGTCAGGGTCGAACTGGACAGGTCGCCGTCGTTGTCGCTGACAGTGAAACCGATGTTTTCGGTGATCACCACCGAAGTGGATTTCTGCGAAATGTAGGTGTATTCGCCGCTATCCAGATTGACCAGCAAGGTACCGCTGTTGTTGGTAGCAATGCTCAACGTGTTGTTCACGGTGTTGAAGGTGCCGTGGTTGAGCCCGCCGCTGAAGTTCAGCGAGCCCTGATTGGTATTGCCGCTCGGATCGTAGGTGTACGTGGTGCCGTCCACCGTGATGGTCTTGATGAAGCCGCCGTCGGCACCGAAGGTTCCGCCCTCGCCCAGTAGCGAACCGGTCACCGGTGCGCCGATCACAGTGCCGGACAGCACCGAGTTGAGCTGGTTGAGGTCGGTCACCACCACCGCATTGGTGTCGGTGTGGCTACTGCCGTCATAGGCCAGCGGATTGAGGTTGGCGTTGCTCACGCCACTGCCCAGGCCGATCGCGTAGTTCTTGATGTTGTTGGCATCGAGGAAGGCTTTCAGCGTGGTTTCGTCGGTGGTACCGATTTCCTGTCCGGAGGTGGGTTTGCCGTCGGAGAAGAAGTAGCCGACGTTTTGTGCACCAGTGAGCTTGCCCGAGGTGTTGAACGCCGTTTGCATGGTCGCCACGGCCGCGTCGTAGTTGGTGCCGCCGTTCGCGGTGAGGCCGGCCAGCAGTGTCTTGGCGGTCGCGACATCGACCCACACCGAGGTCCTGTCGGTGGCGCTGCTGCTGAAGGTGACAAGCTGCACTTTCACGTCGCCGAGGTCGTCGTATTTGTCCAGCAAGGCACTGATGGCCTGCTTGGCCAGGGCCAGCCGCGACAGGCTCGCGCCCGACGCGTCGTACACGCCGGAAGGATCGACCATACTGCCAGAGACGTCGAGCACGATCAGCAGGTTGGAATCGACCTCCACCGCCGCCACCGAGCGATCGGCGGCCACCGCCTTGGGCACGTCATCGACAATGTTGACCACGATGGTGCTGGTGCTGCTGTTGCCCGACGCATCGGTGGCCTTGTAGGTGAAGCTTTCACTCAGGCTGTTTGGCCCGTCGTTGGCATTCGGCGAAGTTTTCGGTGCCGAGGTCAGGGTGTAGGTGTAGCTGCCGTCGGCGTTGAGCAGCATCTGCCCGTAGGTGCCGGTGGCACTGCCGACCAGGGTGTACGTGAGCGCGCCGCTGGCCCCCGAGACAGATCCGACCAGGGTCCCGGAGGCGGTTTCGCCGGTATTGCCCGGGTCGCTGCCGGTGACCGTACCGGCGGCCAGGTCCTGGCCGTCCTTGCTCAGGTCGAGGGCTTTTTCGTAGACCGTCACGTCGCTATCGGGGTTGGCCTTGATGTTGCTGTTGGCCACGTTGATGGTGACGGTGGTGGTGCTTTCATCACCATCGGAGTCGCGCACGGTGTAGGTGAATGTATCAGTGGCCCCGGCGGCGCCAACCGAATTCGGGTTGCTGTGATACACCGCGTTGCCGTTGGCATCGAGGGTCAGGTAGCCGTAGGCCCCAGTGATCTGGTTGCCCAGCCCGCCGACGGCCGACGTCGCGGTATTGCTGCCGGCGCGCACACCGACCACCGTCGCCGGACCATCGGCGCCGCTGATGTCATTGCCCAGCACACTGATATTGACCGTACCGCCCTCCGTCACCGACGACGAATCAGGTTTGGCGCTCGGCAGGTCATCGACGATGTTGACGTTGATCTGCCCGTTCGCGGTGTCGCCATCGGTGTCGGTAGCGACGACGTTGAAGTTCTCGGTGAGGCTGTTGGCGCCGTTGGCCGTTGCATGGGTTTCGTTATCGTTCAAGGTGTAGCTGTAGCTGATCACCCCGGTGGCGGCGTTGAATCCGGTGATGGTCAGGGTGCTGCCCAATGGCGTGACGGCGGTTTGCGGGAAGCCGGCGACCACACCACCCGTGACCACGGCAATGCCACCGACAGTCAGGGTCTGCAGGCCATCGAGGGCGGTCACCGTGAAGGTCCCGCTCTGGGTCAGGGCCGGTATGTTGGGGGTGGTGCCGTCGCCGAGATTTTTTTCGTAGACCGTCAGCTCGCCGCCATACACGTCGAGCCCGTTGAGGGTGACCAGGTCATCGTTGTTGTGGACGTTGAGCACCAGGTTGGCGGTGCTGATGTCGCCGTCCGCATCGGTGATGGTGTAGGTGAAGGTTTCGGTGCCGTTCCCGCCGCCGTGCAACGCCTTGAAGTCGGCATCGCTGGTGCTCAGCGTGTAGGTGTAGGTGCCGTTGGCATTGAGCACCAGGGTGCCATAGGTTCCAGTGAAAGTGCCGGGGGTCACCGGGCCGGCATTCAGGCCGATGGCAACTTTATCGGCGCCGATCACGTCGTTGTTGAACACATTGCCGCTGAGGCTCGTCACGGTCTCCGAGGCGGTGCTGAGATTGCTGTCGTTCATCGCCTTCGGCACGTCATCGACAATGTTCACCACGATGGTGCTGGTGACGATGTTGCCCAGCGAGTCGGTAGCCTGATAGGTGAAGGTCTCGTGCATCACGTTCGGGCCGTCGTTGGCGTGCGGCATGGTGCTCGGCGGGGTCGTCAGGGTGTAGGTATAGGTGCCGTTGGCGTTGAGCTGAATCTGCCCGAACTCCCCGACATTGGTGCCGACCAGGGCGTAGGTGATCGCACCGACGGCGTGGGTGACCGAGCCCACCAGCGTGCCGGACGCGGTTTCGCCGGTGTTGGTCGGATCGCTGCCGATGACCGTACCGGCGACCAGGTCCTGGCCGTCCTTACCCAGGTCGAGGGCTTTTTCGTAGACCGTTACATCGTTGTCGCTGACGGCTTTCAGGCAGCTGTTGTAGACGTCGATGGTGATGGTGGTGGTGCTTTCGTCACCATCGGAATCGCGCACGGTGTAGGTGAATACGTCCACAGCGCCAGGACCGCTCACCGCGTTAGGTGTGCTGTGATACACGGCGTTGCCGCTGGCATCGAGGGTCAGGTAACCGTAGGTGCCGTTGATGTGGGTGTTCAGCCCATCGAGGGCCGGGGTTGACGTGTCGCTACCCGCGCGCACGCCGACCACGGCGCCAGTGGCCGCCGGGCCATCGGCTCCAGCGATGTCGTTGTCCAGCACATTGCCGCTGACCGTGCCGCCCTCCTGCACCGAATCGGTATCGGGTTTGGCGGTTGGCAGATCGTCGATGATGTTGACGTCCAGTGAACCGGTCGCGGTGGTGCCGTTGTCGTCGACCGCGGTCACGGTGAACTGCTCAGGCAGGGTGTTGGCACCGTTGGCGGTTGGGTGGCTTTCGTTGTCGTTCAGCGTGTAGCTGTAGCTGACCACGCCAGTCGCGGCGTTGAAGCCGGTGATGGTCAGGGTGCTGCCCAGCGGGGTGGTGATCGATTGTGGGAACCCCGCCGCCACGCCTCCGGTGACCACGGCGATGCCGCCGACGGTCAGGCTCGTTACACCGTCCAGCGCAGTGACGGTGAAGGTGCCACTCTGGGTCAGCGCGCTGGTACTCGGTGCGCTGCCGTCGCTGAGGTTTTTTTCGTAGACCGTCAGCTCGCCGCCATACACGTTGAGGCCTTGGAGGGTCACTGGGTCATCGTTGTTGTGGATCTGCAGGACCAGGTTCGCGGTGCTGCTGTCACCGTCCGAATCGGTGATGGTGTAGGTGAAGGTTTCGGTGCCGTTGCCGCCGCCGTGCAGGGCTTTGAAATCCACATCGCTGGTGCTCAGCGTGTAGGTGTAGGTGCCGTTGGCGTTGAGTACCAAGGTGCCGTAGGTACCGGTGAAGGTGCCGGGGGTGATCGGGCCGGCGCTTTCACCGATGGTTACCCGATCGGCGCCTTGCACGTCGTTGGTCAGTACGTTGCCGTTGAGGGTCAGTTGGGTTTCCGAGGCAGTGCCATTGCTGTCGTTTACGCCTTTTGGCAGGTCGTCGACGATGTTCACGTCCAGTGAACCGGTCGCGGTGGTGCCGTTGTCGTCGACCGCGGTCACGGTGAACTGCTCAGGCAGGGTGTTGGCACCGTTGGCGGTTGGGTGGCTTTCGTTATCGTTGAGGGTGTAGCTGTAGCTGACCACGCCAGTGGCGGCGTTGAAGCCGGTGATGGTCAGGGTGCTGCCCAGCGGGGTGGTGATCGATTGCGGGAAGCCCGCCGCCACGCCTGCGGTGACCACGGCGATGCCGCCCACGGTCAGGGTGGTTACACCGTCCAGCGCAGTGACGGTGAAGGTGCCGCTCTGGGTCAGGGCCGGTGTGTCGGGGTGGGTGCCGTCGCTGAGGTTTTTCTCGTAGACCGTCAGCTCGCCGCCATACACGTTGAGGCCTTGGAGGGTCACGGGGTCATCGTTGTTGTGGATCTGCAAGACCAGGTTCGCGGTGCTGCTGTCACCGTCCGAATCGGTGATGGTGTAGGTGAAGGTTTCGGTGCCGTTGCCGCCGCCGTGCAACGCCTTGAAGTCGGCATCGCTGGTGCTCAGCGTGTAGGTGTACGTGCCGTTGGCGTTGAGCACCAGAGTGCCGTAGGTACCGGTGAAGGTGCCGGGGGTGATCGGGCCGGCGCTTTCACCGATGGTTACCCGGTCGGCGCCTTGCACGTCGTTGGTCAGTACGTTGCCGTTGAGGGTCAGTTGGGTTTCCGAGGCAGTGCCATTGCTGTCGTTCACGCCTTTTGGCAGGTCGTCGACGATGTTGACGTCGAGGCTGCCCGTGGCAGTGGTGCCGTTGTCGTCGACCGCGGTCACGGTGAACTGCTCAGGCAGGGTGTTGGCACCGTTGGCGGTTGGGTGCGCTTCGTTGTCGTTGAGGGTGTAGCTGTAGCTGACCACGCCAGTGGCGGCGTTGAAGCCGGTGATGGTCAGGGTGCTGCCCAGCGGGGTGGTGATCGATTGTGGGAACCCCGCCGCCACGCCTGCGGTGACCACGGCGATGCCGCCGACGGTCAGGGTGGTTACACCGTCCAGCGCAGTGACGGTGAAGGTGCCGCTCTGGGTCAGGGCCGGTGTGTCGGGGTGGGTGCCGTCGCTGAGGTTTTTCTCGTAGACCGTCAGCTCGCCGCCATACACGTTGAGGCCTTGGAGGGTCACTGGGTCATCGTTGTTGTGGATCTGCAGGACCAGGTTCGCGGTGCTGCTGTCACCGTCCGAATCGGTGATGGTGTAGGTGAAGGTTTCGGTGCCGTTGCCGCCGCCGTGCAGGGCTTTGAAATCCACATCGCTGGTGCTCAGCGTGTAGGTGTAGGTGCCGTTGGCGTTGAGTACCAAGGTGCCGTAGGTACCGGTGAAGGTGCCGGGGGTGATCGGGCCGGCGCTTTCACCGATGGTTACCCGATCGGCGCCTTGCACGTCGTTGGTCAGTACGTTGCCGTTGAGGGTCAGTTGGGTTTCCGAGGCAGTGCCATTGCTGTCGTTTACGCCTTTTGGCAGGTCGTCGACGATGTTGACGTCCAGTGAACCGGTCGCGGTGGTGCCGTTGTCGTCGACCGCGGTCACGGTGAACTGCTCAGGCAGGGTGTTGGCACCGTTGGCGGTTGGGTGGCTTTCGTTATCGTTGAGGGTGTAGCTGTAGCTGACCACGCCAGTGGCGGCGTTGAAGCCGGTGATGGTCAGGGTGCTGCCCAGCGGTGTGGTGATCGATTGTGGGAAGCCCGCCGCCACACCTGCGGTGACCACGGCGATGCCGCCGACGGTCAGGGTGGTTACACCGTCCAGCGCAGTGACGGTGAAGGTGCCACTCTGGGTCAGCGCGCTGGTACTCGGTGCGCTGCCGTCGCTGAGGTTTTTCTCGTAGACCGTCAGCTCGCCGCCATACACGTTGAGGCCTTGGAGGGTCACTGGGTCATCGTTGTTGTGGATCTGCAGGACCAGGTTCGCGGTGCTGCTGTCACCGTCCGAATCGGTGATGGTGTAGGTGAAGGTTTCGGTGCCGTTGCCGCCGCCGTGCAGGGCTTTGAAATCCACATCGCTGGTGCTCAGCGTGTAGGTGTAGGTGCCGTTGGCGTTGAGCACCAGAGTGCCGTAGGTACCGGTGAAGGTGCCGGGGGTGATAGGTCCAGTACTTTCACCGATGGTTACCCGGTCGGCGCCTTGCACGTCGTTGGTCAGTACGTTGCCGTTGAGGGTTAGTTGGGTTTCCGAGGCAGTGCCATTGCTGTCGTTCACGCCTTTTGGCAGGTCGTCGACGATGTTGACGTCCAGTGAACCGGTGGCAGTGGTGCCGTTGTCGTCGACCGCGGTCACGGTGAACTGCTCAGGCAGGGTATTGGCACCGTTGGCGGTTGGGTGGCTTTCGTTGTCGTTGAGGGTGTAGCTGTAGCTGACCACGCCAGTGGCGGCGTTGAAGCCGGTGATGGTCAGGGTGCTGCCCAGCGGTGTGGTGATCGATTGTGGGAACCCCGCCGCCACGCCTGCGGTGACCACGGCGATGCCGCCGACGGTCAGGGTGGTTACACCGTCCAGCGCAGTGACGGTGAAGGTGCCGCTCTGGGTCAGGGCCGGTGTGTCGGGGTGGGTGCCGTCGCTGAGGTTTTTCTCGTAGACCGTCAGCTCGCCGCCATACACGTTGAGGCCTTGGAGGGTCACTGGGTCATCGTTGTTGTGGATCTGCAGGACCAGGTTCGCGGTGCTGCTGTCACCGTCCGAATCGGTGATGGTGTAGGTGAAGGTTTCGGTGCCGTTGCCGCCGCCGTGCAGGGCTTTGAAATCCACATCGCTGGTGCTCAGCGTGTAGGTGTAGGTGCCGTTGGCGTTGAGTACCAAGGTGCCGTAGGTACCGGTGAAGGTGCCGGGGGTGATCGGGCCGGC
Organism: Pseudomonas sp. P5_109; assembly: GCF_034009455.1. Lineage (NCBI taxonomy): Bacteria > Pseudomonadati > Pseudomonadota > Gammaproteobacteria > Pseudomonadales > Pseudomonadaceae > Pseudomonas > Pseudomonas sp. P5_109. The sequence goes on along the minus strand of NZ_CP125380.1, from coordinate 1,688,888 downwards.
GCTTTCACCGATGGTTACCCGATCGGCGCCTTGCACGTCGTTGGTCAGTACGTTGCCGTTGAGGGTCAGTTGGGTTTCCGAGGCAGTGCCATTGCTGTCGTTTACGCCTTTTGGCAGGTCGTCGACGATGTTCACGTCCAATGAACCGGTGGCAGTGGTGCCGTTGTCATCGACCACGGTCACGGCGAACTGCTCAGGCAGGGTGTTCGCACCATTGGCAGCCGGATGCGCTTCGTTGTCGTTGAGGGTGTAGCTGTAGCTGACGACACCAGTGGCGGCGTTGAAGCCGGTGATGGTCAGGGTGCTGCCCAGCGGGGTGGTGATCGATTGCGGGAAGCCCGCCGCCACGCCCGCAGTTACCACGGCAATGCCGCCCACAGTCAGGGTCGTTACGCCATCCAGTGCGGTGACGGTAAACGTGCCGTTTTGCGTGAGCACCGTGGTATCCGGTGCGCTGCCGTCGCTGAGGTTTTTCTCGAAGACGGTGAGCTCGCCGCCCTCAACATTCAATCCGCCAATCGTCACCGGGTCATCGTTGTTATGGATTTGCAGCACCAGGTTGGCGGTGCTGCTGTCGCCGTCCGAATCGGTGATGGTATAGGCAAAGGTTTCGGTGCCGTTGCCACCGCCGTGCAAGGCTTTGAAATCGGCATCACTGGTGTTCAGGGTGTAGGTGTACGTGCCGTTGGCGTTCAGCACCAGGGTGCCGTAAGTGCCGGTGAAGGTGCCGGGGGTGATAGGTCCCGTGCCTTCACCAATCGTTACCCGATCGGCACCTTGCACGTCGTTGGTCAACACATTGCCGTTGAGCGTCAACAGGGTTTCCGAAGCCGTCGAAGCGTTGCTGTCGTTCACGCCTTGCGGCAGGTCGTCGACGATGTTCACGTCCAATGAACCGGTGGCAGTGGTGCCGTTGTCATCGACCACGGTCACGGCGAACTGCTCAGGCAGGGTGTTGGCGCCGTTAGCAGTCGGATGCGCTTCGTTGTCGTTCAGCGTGTAGCTGTAGCTGACCACACCAGTCGCGGCATTGAAGCCGGTGATGGTCAGGGTGCTGCCCAATGGCGTGGTGATCGATTGCGGGAAGCCGGCGGCTACGCCTGCGGTGACCACGGCGATGCCGCCCACAGTCAGGCTCGTTACGCCATCCAGTGCGGTGACGGTAAACGTGCCGTTTTGCGTGAGCACCGTGGTATCCGGTGCGCTGCCGTCGCTGAGGTTTTTCTCGAAGACGGTGAGCTCGCCGCCCTCAACATTCAATCCGCCAATCGTCACCGGGTCATCGTTGTTATGGATTTGCAGCACCAGGTTGGCGGTGCTGCTGTCGCCGTCCGAATCGGTGATGGTGTAGGCAAAGGTTTCGGTGCCATTGCCGCCGCCGTGCAAGGCTTTGAAATCGGCATCACTGGTGTTCAGGGTGTAGGTGTACGTGCCGTTGGCGTTCAGCACCAGGGTGCCGTAAGTGCCGGTGAAGGTGGCGGGGGTGATAGGTCCCGTGCCTTCACCAATCGTTACCCGATCGGCACCTTGCACGTCGTTGGTCAACACATTGCCGTTGAGCGTCAACAGGGTTTCCGAAGCCGTCGAAGCATTGCTGTCGTTCACGCCTTGCGGCAGGTCGTCGACGATGTTCACGTCCAATGAACCGGTGGCAATGGTGCCGTTGTCGTCGACCACAGTGACGGCGAACTGCTCAGGCAAGGTGTTGGCGCCGTTAGCAGTCGGATGCGCTTCGTTGTCGTTCAGCGTGTAGCTGTAGCTGACCACACCAGTCGCGGCATTGAAGCCGGTGATGGTCAGGGTGCTGCCCAATGGCGTGGTGATCGATTGCGGGAAGCCGGCGGCCACGCCGGCAGTGACCACGGCAATTCCGCCCACAGTCAGTGTTGTGACGCCGTCCAGTGCAGTGACGGTGAACGTGCCGTTCTGGGTCAGCGTGGTGGCATCCGGGGCACTGCCGTCGCTGAGGTTTTTCTCGAAGACGGTGAGTTCGCCACCGTTGACGTTCAAACCGCCAACCGTGATCGGGTCATCGTTGTTGTGAATCTGCAGGACCAGGTTGGCGGTGCTGGTGTCGCCGTCCGAATCGGTGATGGTGTAGGCAAAGGTTTCGGTGCCATTGCCGCCGCCGTGCAGGGCTTTGAAATCGGCATCGCTGGTGCTCAGCGTGTAGGTGTACGTGCCGTTGGCATTGAGCACCAGGGTGCCGTAGGTGCCGGTGAAGGTACCGGGGGTGATAGGTCCAGTACCTTCACCAATCGTAATCCGGTCGGCGCCTTGCACGTCGTTGGTCAGTACATTGCCGTTGAGGGTCAGTAGGCTTTCCGAAGCCGTCGAAGCATTGCTGTCGTTCACGCCTTGCGGCAGGTCGTCGACGATGTTCACGTCCAATGAACCGGTGGCAATGGTGCCGTTGTCGTCGACCACAGTGACGGCGAACTGCTCAGGCAAGGTGTTGGCGCCGTTAGCAGTCGGATGCGCTTCGTTGTCGTTCAGCGTGTAGCTGTAGCTGACCACACCAGTCGCGGCATTGAAGCCGGTGATGGTCAGGGTGCTGCCCAATGGCGTGGTGATCGATTGCGGGAAGCCGGCGGCCACGCCGGCAGTGACCACGGCAATTCCGCCCACAGTCAGTGTTGTGACGCCGTCCAGTGCAGTGACGGTGAACGTGCCGTTCTGGGTCAGCGTGGTGGCATCCGGGGCACTGCCGTCGCTGAGGTTTTTCTCGAAGACGGTGAGTTCGCCACCGTTGACGTTCAAACCGCCAACCGTGATCGGGTCATCGTTGTTGTGAATCTGCAGGACCAGGTTGGCGGTGCTGGTGTCGCCGTCCGAATCGGTGATGGTATAGGTAAAGGTTTCGGTACCGTTGCCACCGCCGTGCAGGGCTTTGAAATCAGCATCACTGGTGTTCAGGGTGTAGGTGTACGTGCCGTTGGCATTGAGCACCAGGGTGCCGTAGGTGCCGGTGAAGGTGCCGGGGGTGATAGGTCCCGTGCCTTCACCAATCGTCACCCGGTCGGCGCCTTGCACGTCGTTGGTCAGTACATTGCCGTTCAGCGTCAACAGGGTTTCCGAAGCCGTCGAAGCATTGCTGTCGTTCACGCCTTGCGGCAGGTCGTCGACGATATTCACGTCCAGTGAACCAGTCGCGGTGGTGCCGTTGTCGTCGACCAAGGTGACAGCAAACTGCTCAGGCAAGGCGTTCGCGCCGTTGGCCGTCGCGTGCGCTTCGTTGTCGTTCAGCGTGTAGCTGTAGTTCACCACGCCGGTGGCAAGATTGAAGCTGGTAATGGTCAGGGTGTTGCCCAGTGGCGTGGTAATCGATTGCGGGAAACCCGCCGCCACGCCCCCAGTGACCACGGCAATGCCGCCCACAGTCAGGGTCGTTATGCCGTCCAGTGCAGTGAAGGTGAACGTGCCGTTCTGGGTCAGCGCAGTGGCATCCGGGGCGCTGCCGTCGCCGAGGTTTTTCTCGAAGACGGTCAACTCGGGTCCCCCAAGATTCAAACCGCCAATCGTGTCCGGGTCATCGTTGTTGTGGATCTGCAGCACCAGGTTCGCCGTGCTGCTGTCGCCATCGGCGTCCGTCAGCGTATAGGTGAAGGTTTCGGTGCCGTTGCCACCACCGTGCAACGCCTTGAAATCGGCATCGCTGGTGTTCAGGGTGTAGGTGTAAGTGCCGTTGGCATTGAGCACCAGGGTGCCGTAGGTGCCGATGAAGGTACCTGGAGTGATCGGCCCGCTGTTTTCACCGACCGGCACCCGATCGGCGCCTTGTACGTCGTTGGTCAGCACGTTGCCGTTGAGCGTCAGCAGAGTCTCCGAAGCAACACCATTGCTGTCGTCGACCGCTTGGGGCACGTCGTCGGTAATGTTGATATCCAGCGAACCGCTGGCGCTGTCGCCATTGCTGTCGCTGGCCACCACGGTGAAGTGTTCGCCGACAGAGTTGGCACCCTCACCGCTCGCATGGGTTTCGGCACCGTTGAGGGTGTAGCTGTAACTGACCACACCCGTGGCCGGGTTATAACCGGTGACGGTCAAGGTGCTACCCAGCGGGGTGGTGATCGACTGCGGAAAACCTGCGGCCACGCCGCCGCTGATCACGTTGATCCCGCCGATGCTGAGGCTGGTCAGCCCGTCGGGGGCATTGACCGTGAAGGTGCCGCTTTGGGTCAGCGCGCCCGGGTTCCTCGCCGAGCCGTCGGCCAGGTTGGCCTCATTGACGGTCAGCTCGCCACTGGCCACCGACAGGCCGTCGAGGCTGACCGGATTGTTCGGCACCTCCGGCGTCACTGGCGGCACCAAGGGGGTATCGGCCGCTACGGCGTTGTTGTCCGGAACAGCGTTCAGGCGTTCTTCGGGAAGTTCGGGAATGCCGTTGAAACCGGCTGTGGGGAAGCCAATGGTGGGGTCGACTCGCCCACCCACTTCTTCAAGCAGGACGAAACTATGACCACTGCCCTGGACGCCACCCGGTGCACCGGTCGTCGTGGCAGGCCCGGCCGCGGTGGCTTCAGCGGTCTGGGTCGGGTCGTCGCCCGCCGCAATGGCTTTTTGCAGCTTTTCGACATCCGTCAGTTGGGCCTCACTGGGAGTCACCGCCTCCGACGAGTCCACATGGGGAATGTGATTGGCCAGCAACTGCGGGGTCATCTGCATGCTGCTGCCGCGCCCGAGGGTCAGCTCCTGGCCATTTTGCAGATGCACCGCTACTGCGCCTTCGGCGCCGGTGCTCAGTTGGTCGCCGGCGAACAGCTTGTCCCCCTCGACCAAAGCACGCCGGGTGCCGTCGCTCGCAACCGCGAACACCTGACCAATGACCTTACTGACGATTCCGATGAGCGTAGCCATGTGCACTTCCTCCGCTGCCAACCGCTGTCGGCACCTTGTTTGTGCGAAGAACTGCTCATGGCTCAAGCGGGTTGTCTGGCGGATCGTGTTCCGGGTACCGGTTTACTCAAGTAAGCCGTGGCCCCGGCAACGATCTCGCCCAGCCAGTCGCTCACGGCGCGGTTAACGATTTCGGGAAAAACCCTCTGCAATCAATGGCATTGGATCCCTGTTCGCAACAGCGTTGCCTGTGAGCGATGCGTAACGATACTGAATCACTCAAGTGACAAAAAACCGTCACCTCCAGATCGTTCGCGTCCCTCCCCTCCAGCACTTCTCCGCTCTATGTCGATAAGTGGATTGGAACTTTTCCTCAAGCCCCGACGAGCGCCCTAGAGCTCATAAAACAAGGGCTTTCGCATTGAACAATGTGCTGGATTTCGCAGAGCGCATAAGTTTTTTTCGGCATAACCGTTATGAAAAAAATTTCTTAGCTACGCTCCAGAATGTTCTTAGCTCTTTTGTTAAAGACATGAAACAACTTTACCTATAAATGTCGTCAAATAATTGGCGACTGATAAGCACCATCAGGAATCAGGGAGATGTACATGCGCCTATTAACCCCCCTCTGCAGCGCGGTTCTTTTGGCCATGGCCTGCTCGTCCCAGGCTCAGGCCATGACGCTGACCGACGCGATCCAGAGCACCATCGCGACGCACCCGGAACTGGCATCTCGGGTGGACAGCCGCCTGTCGGCGGATGAAGACGTGAAGGTCGCCAAAGGGGGCTTTTATCCATCGGTCGATCTGAACGCTGCCTACGGGCGCGGCTACAGCGATAACACCAATACCCGGGCGCTCGGTAATCACCACACCGAAACCCTCAACTACACCCAGTCGGAATTGCGCCTGCGGCAAATGCTCTTTGACGGGTTCAACACCGCCAATGAAGTCGATCGCACCAAAGGCGTGGTCAACTCGCGTGCCTATTACGCTCAGGGTACGGCCCAGGATCTGGCCCTGCGCACCACTGAGGTTTACCTCGAAGTGCTCAAGCGCCGCGAACTGGTGACACTGGCCAAGAACAACCTGCAAGCGCACTTGCGGGTCAACGACCAGATCGGCCTGCGCACCCAGCGCGGCGTGGGCAGCAACGCCGATGCCGACCAGTCCACGGCTCGCCGGGCGCTGGCAGAAAACAACCTCGACACCGCCGAAGTCGATCTGGCTGATGCCGAGTCGAACTTCTACGCCGTTGTCGGGCGCCTGCCCGATGAACTCGAAGCCCCGCCGTCGATTCGCGGCGAAGTCCCGGCCTCCCTGCCCGAAGCCCAGCAGAGCATGGTGGAAAACAACCCTTACCTGAAATCCGCCCAGGCCGACGTGCAATCGGCCGAAAGCCAGTACGAAGTCGCCAAGTCGCCGTTCTACCCACGCCTCGACGCCGAGGCCGCCGTGGGTGCGAACAACAACGTGCAGGGTGACGAAGGCCACGACAACGAATGGCGCGTCGGTGTGGTGATGAACTACAACCTGTTCCGTGGCGGCAGCGACAAGGCCCGCCTGGCCTCCGACGCGCACAAGATCAACCAGGCCATGGACATCCGCAACAATGCCCTGCGTCAGTTGAACGAAAACATCCACCTGGCCTGGAACGCCATGGTCAATGCCAAGAAACAAACCCCGACCGCCCGTGAATACGCCGACACCAGCAAACGCGTACGCGTGGCCTATCAGGATCAGTTCGGCCTCGGCCAGCGGACCCTGCTGGACCTGCTCGACAGTGAAAACGAACTCTACAACGCCAACCGTCGCTACACCGAAGTGCGCTACACCGAAGAGTTTTCGATGTACCGTGTACTGGCGAACATGGGCCAGTTGCTGAGCAAGCAACGGGTCGTACTGCCCGCCGATGCCATCGCCCAGACAGAAGTGAAAAACGAAGCGCATCTGCCTGAATTGAAGTAGTGCACGGGAGCGTTCAATGACCAGCATGGAACCCGGCAACACCGGTGTCGATCCGCGCCTGAGCTTCGATGACCCGCTTCTGGACGGTCTGTTGATCCTCTGCAAACTCCACGGCGCGACGGTCAGTCGCGCCAGCCTGAGTGCCGGGCTGCCAATGGCACACCAACGCCTGAGCCTGGACCTGCTGCCCCGGGCAGCGGCCCGGGCGGGTTTGCAGGCGCGCTTGCTGCGTCGTGACCTCAAGGACATCTCCGCGCTCAACCTGCCCGTTCTGCTGCTGTTGAACAACGGCCGCACCGCCGTCCTGCGCCGTTATGGCGAAGACGGCAAGGTGCTGATCCTGCCCAGCGAAGCCGACGGCGGCGAGCAATGGCTCAGCCCCGAGGAACTGGCCGAACACTACAGTGGCCAGGCCTTGTTTGCCCGGCCACGCCACGAACTCGAAGACTTGCGCTCGCCGCTGGTGCCGCGGGTGCAGGCCTGGTTTCGCGATACGCTGAAGCTGTCGAAATGGCTCTACAGCGACGCGATCCTGGCGAGTTTCCTGATCAACCTGCTGGGCCTGATGGTGCCGCTGTTCGTGATGCAGACCTACGATCGCGTGGTGCCGAACCAGGCCACTTCGACCCTGTGGGTGCTGGCGATCGGTCTGCTGATCGGCACCGCCTTCGAACTGGCGCTGCGGGTCGTACGCGCGCACTTGCTCGATACCGCCGGCAAGAAAACCGACGTGATCCTGTCAGCCACCCTGTTCGAGCGCATCACCGGCATGTCGATGAAAGCGCGGCCGGCGACCATCGGCGGGTTTGCCCAGAGCATTCATGACTTCCAGGGCCTGCGGGAATTTCTCACCGCCGTGACCCTCACCAGCTTGATCGACCTGCCCTTCTGCCTGCTGATGCTGCTGGTGATCGGCCTGCTCGGCGGTTGGCTGGTGGTGATCCCGATCCTGGCGTTTCCGATCACCATCATCTTCGCCATGGTGATCCAGGTGCGCCTGCGCGACACCGTGCAAAAGAGCCTCAGCCTCGGCGCCGAACGCCAGGCACTGCTGATCGAAACCCTCAGCGGCCTGGAAACCCTCAAGGCCTGCAGCGCCGAAAGCGAACGCCAGCACAAATGGGAAAGCACCCACGGCGCCCTCACCCGCCTCGACAGCCATGCGCGCAACCTCTCGGCCCTGGCCACCAACGGCACGCTGTTCATCCAGCAACTGTCCGGCATGGCGACCATCGTCGCCGGGGTCTACAGCATCATCGCCGGCAACCTCAGCGTCGGTGCCCTGGTAGCCAGCTACATGCTCGGCAGTCGGGTGCTGGCGCCACTGGGGCAAATCGCCGGCCTGATCACCCGTTACCAGCAAGCGCAACTGACCATGAAAAGCACCGACGCGCTGATGGGCCTGCCCCAGGAGCGCGACGCCAAACAACGGCCATTGGAGCGCACCCAACTGCAAGGCGCGCTGGATGTTGTCGGCGTGACCTTCCACTACAACGGCCAGAGTGCTCCTGCCCTGGCCAATATCAGCTTCAGTGTGAAACCCGGCGAGCGCGTCGGCATCATCGGCCGCAGCGGCTCTGGCAAAAGCACCCTGGCGCGCCTGGTGATGGGCTTCTATGAACCGGATGAAGGCCAGTTGCTGCTCGACGGCCTGGACCTGCGGCAACTGGACGTCGCCGACCTGCGCCATCAAATCGGTTACGTCGCCCACGACCTGCCGCTGCTGGCCGGCAGCCTGCGCGACAACCTGACCCTCGGCGCACGCTACATCAGTGACTCACGCATGCTCGAAGTGGCGGAGCTCACCGGCGTCACCGAACTGGCCCGGCAACATCCGCAAGGCTTCGACCGGCCGGTGGGCGAACGCGGCCAACTGCTGTCCGGCGGCCAGCGCCAGGCGGTGTTGCTGGCCCGGGCGCTGTTGCTCGATCCGCCGATCATGCTGCTCGACGAACCCACCAGCGCCATGGACAACAGCAGCGAAGACGTCCTGCGGCAAAAACTTCATGGCTGGGTTCAGGGCAAAACCATCCTGCTGGTCACCCACCGCACCTCGATGCTGAGCCTGGTGGACCGGTTGGTGGTGCTGGACAACGGACGGATCGTCGCCGACGGTCCGAAAGAAGCGGTCATCGATGCACTGCGCAAGGGCCGTGTCGGCTCTGCCGCTGTCTAGGAGTCGTCCATGTCTGCCGATCAAGGATCCCGTGGCTACTTCGACAGTTTCAGCAAAAGCGCCGAAACCGAGTTCATGCCGGAAACCGCCGGTGCCTCGTTGCAGGACTCACCGCGCTGGTCGCGAATCACCGTGTGGCTGGCCGCCGCACTGCTGATCAGCGCACTGGTCTGGGCCAAATTCGCCGTATTGCAGGAAGTGACCATGGGCGAAGGCAAGGCGATTCCGTCGAGCAAAGTCCAGGTGATCCAGAACCTGGAGGGCGGCATCGTCACTGAAATTTTCGTCCGTGAAGGACAAATGGTGAACAAGGGTGACACCCTGCTGCGCCTGGATGACACGCGCTACCTGTCGAACAAGGGCGAAAGCGAAGCCGATCGTTATGCCTTGACCGCGCAGGTCGAACGGCTTTCGGCCGAAGCCGAGGGCCGGCCGTTCAAGCTGTCAGAAGAAGTGATCGCCAAGGCCCCGCAAGTGGCCGAAGACGAGCGTTCGCTGTACGAACAGCGGCAACGGCGACTGGCCAGCGAGCAGCGCACATTGTCGGAACAACTTCGGCAAAAAACCCAGGAACTTGCGGAGTTTCGCTCGAAACAAGGTCAATTCAGTTCGAGCCTGGCGCTATTGCAACAAGAGATGAACATGTCCACGCCGCTGGTGGGCACCGGTGCAGTGTCACCGGTGGAAATCCTGCGCCTCAAACGCAGCGCCGTGGAGATTCGCGGCTCGCTGAACGCCACCACCCTGGCGATTCCCCGGGCCGAGTCGGCGATCAACGAGATCAAGAGCAAGATCGACGAGTCGGAACAGACCTTCCGCTCGGAGGCCGCCAAGGAGCTGAACGAGAAACGCACCGACCTGTCGAAAATCACAGCCTCGAGCATTGCCATCGACGACCGCGTAACCCGTACCACCGTGGTCTCCCCGGTGCACGGCATCATCAAGGTGTTAAAGGTCAACACCATCGGTGGCGTGGTCCAGCCCGGCAGCGACATGGTGGAAATCGTGCCCTTGGAAGACAACCTGCTGATAGAAGCCAAGGTCCGCCCGCAAGACGTTGCATTCCTGCATCCGGGCCAGAAAGCCATGGTCAAGTTCAGTGCCTACGACTACACGATCTATGGCGGCCTGAGCGCCAAGCTTGAACTGATTGGTGCCGACACCATCACCGACGACAAGGGCAACAGCTTCTATCTGATTCAGGTGCGCACTGACAAAAACCACTTGGGCGGGGACGTCAAGCCGCTGCTGATCATCCCGGGGATGGTGGCGACGGTGGACATCATTACCGGGGAGAAAACCGTGCTGGATTACTTGCTTAAACCGGTGTTGAAAGCGCGGACCGAGGCGATGCGGGAAAGGTAGGCCTGACTCAATCTTTGTGGCGAGGGGGCTTGCCCCCGTTGGGTCGCGAAGCGGCCCCAAAACCATTCTCGCCGGCGTATCAGTCAAACCGCATCAACCGCTTTTACGACGGCCGCCGAACGGGGGCAAGCCCCCTCGCCACAAATCATCATTGTTCGTGATTCTTGCGGTAAACCTCCTCCCCCATCGCCGCAATCTGCCCCTCGATCAACGCTTCAAACGGCTTCAGCAACGGCGCAAACGAAGTCGGTACCTCAAGAGTCTCAAGCGCCTGCACAATCGCCTCCACCGTCGACAACGCTCCCGGCCCCGGCGCCTTGCGCAGCCGATAACGAGACACACCGCCTTCGGCCAGCGTCACCCTCGGCAACGCCGCCAGCAGCGGATTGAGGTGCAGCATCTTGCGCGCCTTGCGCCAGGTGCCGTCCGGGACGACCAGCAACAAGGGCTCGCCTGTCGCGGTATAGGCCTGCAGTGGCTGCGCATCGTCACCGGGGAACAACAAGCGCGCCTGATACCCCGGCCGGCTCAACAAGGTCGGCAAATCCTCGAACACTTCCCCCACGATCAACTCGGCATTGTTCAAACCCAACGCCGCCAACCGAGCCGTATTCAGCGCATGGTTCACTTCGCTCGGATGTTGCAGCAGCAAAACCCGGGTGCGGCTGTCGAGGCTCGGGATCAAGGGGCACAGGCAGTGGCTTTGCGGGCGCAGGCAGCGCGGACACTGGATTCTGGACATATTCTCAGGCCTGGTTCAGTTGGGCTTTAAGCAAGTCGCGGAACGTCTGGATCAGCGGCTCGCGGCTACGACCCCGACGCACGATCATCGAGAACGGCGCCTGATAACCAAAGGTCGCCGGCAGCAACACCCGCAAGTCGCCCTTGTCGGCCCAGGCCTGGGCGTAGTGCTCCGGCAGGTAGCCGATGTAGGCGCCGGACAGCACCAGAATCAACTGCGCCTCCATACTTTCCACCGTCGCGGCGCTGTGCTTGAAGCCGTGGCGCGCCAGTTCGGCCTGGCTCCAGTAACCACGACCGACCATGCGCTGCTGGGTGATGACCTGCTCGGGAATGCGCCGCTCGTTGAACAGCGGATGCCGCGTGCTGCAGTACAACCAGTGTTGCTCACGGTACAGCGGCATGTACACCAGACCGCTCATGCGCGTGGAAAACGCGCCGATGGCCAGGTCGAGACGGTTGTCCTGCACGCCGAGCTGCAATTCGTAAGGGCTCATCACCGACAGGTGCAAGTGCACGGCCGGGTGTTCCTGGCTGTAGGCGCCGATGGCTTCGGCGAACGGCAGGGCCTTGTCGCTGACCGTGGAGTCGATCACCCCCAGGTTCAAGGTACCGCGCAACTCGCCCTTGAGGGCGGCGGCATACTGCTCGAAGCCTTCGAGCTCGCCCAATAGGCGCAGGGTTTCCTGATGGAACAGCTCGCCCTTGCTGGTCAGGCTGAAACCGCCACGACCGCGATGGCACAGCACCAGGCCGAGAGCCGCTTCGAGCTGGCTCATGTAGGTGCTGATGGCCGACGTCGAGAGATTGAGCTCCTGCTGGGCGTTGGCGAAGCCCTGGTGGCGCACCACGCTGACGAAGATGCGCAATAGTTTCAGGTCGGGTAAAGCGTTGGCCATGGGGGCTCTCTCCAAAGATCGACGCGTAACACTGTGGCGAGGGGGCTTGCCCCCGTTGGGTCGCGAAGCGGCCCCAAAAGCATTCGCCCTGGTTGCATCGGGTAGACCGTTTCGACAGGGTTTACGACTGCTTCGCAGCCGAACGGGGGCAAGCCCCCTCGCCACAGGGTCTTGCGCATGACATGAAGTCTATCCCGGCCTCCACCATTAGTTTAGAAAAATCTGAACTAAGTATTTGCCCGTAGCGATTCTTCCCGGCCACTACATTTCGCAGAATCGGCCCACAACGGTGCCCGTCCCTTCCGTGAACGGTGCAACCCAATAAATAAAACAACGACGATGAGGCCCTACCCGTGGACAAGATTCTTCACCAACCACTGGGCGGCAACGAAATGCCGCGCTTCGGCGGCATCGCCACCATGATGCGACTCCCCCACTTGAACACCGCTGCCGGCCTGGACGCTGCCTTCGTAGGCGTGCCGCTGGACATCGGCACTTCCCTGCGTCCCGGCACCCGTTTCGGGCCTCGCGAAATCCGTGCTGAATCGGTAATGATCCGCCCGTACAACATGGCGACCGGCGCTGCGCCGTTCGACTCGCTGTCGGTTGCCGACATCGGCGACATCGCGATCAACACCTTCAACCTGCTGGATGCCGTACGGATCATCGAAGAGTCCTACGACAACATCCTCGAACACGATGTGATCCCGCTGACCCTGGGCGGCGACCACACCATCACCCTGCCGATCCTGCGTGCCATCCATAAAAAGCACGGCAAGGTCGGCCTGGTGCACATCGACGCTCACGCCGATGTGAACGATCACATGTTCGGCGAGAAGATTGCCCACGGCACCACCTTCCGTCGCGCCGTTGAAGAAGGCCTGCTGGACCCGGACCGCGTGGTGCAGATTGGCCTGCGCGCCCAGGGCTACACCGCCGACGACTTCAACTGGAGCCGCAACCAGGGCTTTCGTGTGGTCCAGGCCGAAGAGTGCTGGCACAAATCGCTGGAGCCTTTGATGGCTGAAGTCCGCGAGAAAGTCGGCGGCGGTCCTGTCTACCTCAGCTTCGACATCGACGGCATCGATCCGGCCTGGGCACCAGGTACCGGCACCCCGGAAATCGGTGGTCTGACGACCATTCAGGCGATCGAGATCGTTCGTGGCTGCCAAGGTCTCGACCTGGTCGGTTGCGATCTGGTAGAAGTCTCGCCCGCTTACGACACCACCGGCAACACCTCGCTGCTGGCCGCCAACCTGCTGTACGAAATGCTCTGCGTACTGCCTGGCGTAGTCCACCGCTGAGGATTGGTCATGAATGAACGCGATCAGGTTCTGAAAGCCGCCGCCGACCTGGTGTCCGCTTTTGCCCGTAACGATCGCGAAGCCTACTTCGGCGCGTTCAGCTTTGAAGCCAGCTTCGTCTTCTACACCCTCGAACAGCCCCTGCTGTCGCGCGACGCCTATCAGGCGATGTGGGACAGCTGGCGCGCCGAGGATGGCTTCGAGGTGCTCTCGTGCACCTCGAGCAACGCTTTCGTCAGCCTGCAGGGTGACGTGGCGATTTTCATCCATGACGTGGCCACCGAGCTGCGCATGCAAGGGGAGCAGCACTTTAGCCAGGAGCGCGAGACGATTGTTTTCAAGAAACAAGCGTCTGGCCAAGAACAACAAGGCCTATGGCTGGCCTGCCACGAACATTTGTCCGCGATGCCGGAAGGGCTGCCAACCCCTTAGCCAACACAGGTGACGCTCACGCACGATGAGCGCGCCTTTATGATCGGAGCTGATCATGAATAACAACAACAACGACCAAAGCCTTACGCAAATTGAAACCCACGGGGTCGAACAGATCCCGGACAACGAACGCACCGCAGGCCCGACGGACTTGTTCCGGATGATCTTCGGTGGTTCCAACACCTTTGCAACCGCCGTCCTCGGCAGTTTCCCGGTACTGTTCGGCCTGTCTTTCCAGGCGGGCGTCTGGGCGATTGTGCTGGGCGTATTGCTGGGTTCGCTGATCCTCGCGCCAATGGGCCTGTTCGGCCCGATCAACGGCACCAACAACGCCGTGTCTTCCGGTGCGCACTTCGGCGTGCACGGGCGGATCGTCGGTTCGTTCCTGTCGCTGTTGACCGCCATCGCCTTCTTCTCGCTCTCGGTGTGGAGTTCAGGGGATGCGCTGATCGGTGGCGCCAAACGCCTGATCGGCCTGCCGGAAACCGACCTGACCCTGGGCCTGGCCTACGGTCTGTTCGCGATCCTGGTACTGACCGTGTGCATCTATGGCTTCCGCTTCCTGCTGTGGGTCAACAAGATCGCGGTGTGGAGCGCCAGCCTGTTGTTCCTGCTGGGCATCTTCGCCTTCGCCGGTCCTTTCGATGCGAACTACGCCGGTACCGTCAACATGGGCCAGCCCGGTTTCTGGGCCGCATTCATTGGCGCCGCACTGGTGGCGATGAGCAACCCGATTTCTTTCGGTGCATTCCTCGGCGACTGGTCGCGCTACATTCCGCGTGACACCTCCAAGCGCCGCATCATGGCGGCGGTGGTGATTTCGCAGATCGCAACGTTCATCCCGTTCCTGTTCGGCCTCGTCACCGCCACCATCGTAGCGGTCAAGGCGCCGGACTACATCGCGGCCAACAACTATGTCGGCGGCCTGCTGGCGGTATCGCCGAGCTGGTTCTTCCTGCCGGTGTGCCTGATCGCCGTGATCGGTGGCATGTCCACTGGCACTACCTCGCTCTACGGCACCGGCCTGGACATGTCCAGCGTGTTCCCTCGGGTGCTGTCGCGGGTCAAGGCGACGCTGCTGATCGGTGTGATGTCGATTGCCTTCATCTTCATCGGGCGCTTCGCGGCCAACCTGGTGCAGAGCGTGTCGACCTTCGCCGTGCTGATCATCACCTGCACCACCCCATGGATGGTGATCATGATCATCGGCCTGCTGGTGCGTCGCGGCTTCTACTGCCCGGATGACCTGCAAGTGTTCACCCGTGGCGAGAAAGGTGGCCGCTACTGGTTCACCCACGGCTGGAACTGGCGTGGCCTGGGCGCCTGGATCCCGAGTGCGGCCGTCGGCCTGTGCTTCGTCAACCTGCCGGGTCAGTTTGTCGGTCCACTGGGCGAAATGGCCGGTGGTATCGACATCAGCCTGCCGGTGACCCTGGGCCTGGCCTCGCTGGTGTACCTGGCGCTGCTGAGCCTGTTCCCGGAACCGCGCGAAGTGTTCGGCCCGAACGACCCTCGCAGCAAGAGCACGGATTCGCTCGCAAAACCGGCGATGCGTCAAGTTGCCTGATTAAACGCATTACCTGTGGTCAACACATTACCTGTGGGAGCGTGGCTTGCCCGCGATGAACGATAACGCGGTCTGCCTAGTGGACCGCGGCGCTCCCTTCGCGGGCAAGCCACGCTCCCACAGGAATTGATTTTCAGCCTCACATAAAAAAGACAATCGGAGACACGCCATAATGGCTTTGGATTTATTCGTCGTACTCATCTACGCCGCCGCGATGCTGATACTCGGCTACTACGGCATGCGCAAGGCCAAGACCAACGAAGACTTTTTGGTCGCCGGTCGTAACCTCGGCCCAAGCCTGTACATGGGCACCATGGCTGCCACCGTTCTGGGCGGCGCATCCACCGTGGGCACCGTGCGTCTGGGCTACGTGCATGGCATCTCCGGTTTCTGGCTGTGCGCGGCCCTCGGTTGCGGGATCGTCGCGCTGAACCTGTTCCTCGCCAAACCGCTGCTGAAACTGAAGATCTACACCGTTACCCAGGTGCTGGAAAAACGCTACAACCCGATGGCCCGCTCCGCGAGCGCGGTGATCATGCTGGCCTACGCGCTGATGATCGGCGTGACTTCGATCCTGGCGATCGGCACCGTTCTGCAAGTGCTGTTCGGCCTGCCGTTCTGGATCTCGGTGCTGCTCGGTGGCGGCGTCGTGGTGATTTACTCGGCCATCGGCGGCATGTGGTCGCTGACCCTGACCGACATCGTCCAGTTCGTCATCAAGACCGTTGGCCTGATGTTCATCCTGTTGCCGATCTGCCTGTACCGCGTTGGCGGCTGGGATGAGTTGGTGTTGAAACTGCCGGCGTCGAACTTCAGCTTCACGACCATCGGCTGGGACACCATCATCACCTACTTCATGATCTACTTCTTCGGCATCCTGATCGGTCAGGACATCTGGCAACGGGTGTTCACCGTCAAGACCGCCAAAGTAGCTCAGGTTGCCGGTACCGCTGCCGGTATCTACTGCATCCTCTACGGCCTGGCCTGCGCCCTGATCGGCATGGCTGCACACGTACTGATCCCGGATCTGGACAACGTCAACAATGCCTTCGCCGCCATCGTCAAACTGTCCCTGCCGGACGGTATCCGTGGCCTGGTGATCGCTGCCGCACTGGCCGCCATGATGTCCACCGCCAGCGCCGGACTGCTGGCCGCTGCCACCACCCTGACCGAAGACCTGCTGCCGAAGCTGCGCGGCGGTAAACAGTCGAGCCTGGGCATGAACCGCCTGTTCACCCTGTTGACCGGCATCGTGGTGCTCGGCATCGCACTGGTAGTCAACGACGTGATCAGCGCCCTGACCCTGGCCTACAACCTGTTGGTGGGCGGCATGCTGATCCCGCTGATGGGCGCCATCTTCTGGAAACGCGCCACCACCGCCGGCGCCATCGCCAGCATGGGCATGGGCTTCGCCACCGCGCTGCTGTTCATGTTCAAGGATGGCCTGGACGCCAACACCCCGATCTACTACAGCCTCGGTGTGGGCCTGGTGAGCTTCGTACTGGTCAGCCTGCTGTCCCCTCGTCCAACGACTGTGGCCAGCGCTGCCTAAGCTTTGACATAACGACTTGATGCTTTCTTCGACGGGTGTGGCGTCGGTTGCCACACCCGTTTTTTTTCGCCTGAAGGAAACTGCTTATGAAGATCGTCAGCTGCGATCAGTGGTTCGAGGTAAAACATTTCAGCGACGGCATCCGCCTGATCCACGAGCCGTACATCCGCCCTTTCTACCGCTGCAATCTCTGGCACATCCAGGGCCGTGACAAGGACCTGCTGCTGGACAGTGGCTCGGGCCTGGTCAGTCTGCGCGAGCAACTGCCGTGGATCACCGAACGTCCGCTGGTGGCCGTCGCCAGCCACTGTCATTTCGATCACATCGCCGGTCATCACGAGTTCAATGAGCGCCTCGTGCATCCGGCCGAGGCGGACATTCTCGCGTCACCGGATGGCGACAACGACCTGAGCAAAGCCTTCGTCGGCGACGACATGTTCGAGGCGCACCCCGATTGCCCGCTGTGCTACGCCGAGTACCGGGTCAAGGCCGCACCGGCCACGGGGTTTGTCGAAGATGGGGATGTGCTGGACCTGGGCAATCGGGTGTTGCAGGTGGTGCACACACCGGGACACTCGCCGGGCGGCATCTGCCTGTACGAAGCCGCCACCGAGACCTTGTTCAGCGGCGATATCATCTACGACGGCCCACTGATCGAAGACGCCTACCATTCCAACCTCGATGACTACGCCCACAGCCTGCAACGCTTGCATGCGCTGCCGATCCGTACGGTGCATGGCGGACATTTCGGCAGTTTTTCCGGGGAGCATTTGCGCAGCATGATTGACGAATGGCAGCGCTCACACGGCTAAAGCCTGCTGTACTCAACGGCAGGACCTGCACCGGCAGGGAGACCTACACGCACCTCCTCGAAGAACGATCATGAAAGAAGCTGACCTTCGTGCTGTGGTACATCGCTACATCAGCCGCCTGCTGGAAGGCAAGGATGACTTCGACGACAACGCCAGCCTGGCGCAGTTGGGATTGGATAAAAAAGATATCGAAGAGCTGATCTTCCATCTGGAAGATGAACTGGGTGTAACGGCGCTCACCGTGGAAGAAGACCGGATGCTCAAGACCGTCAGGACGGCGAATGATTTGAGCCGTTTTTTGCTGGAGATCGGGCGGTACTGAGGCGGTGAGTGGCGAGCGCGCTGTTCTGTGGCGAGGGGGCTTGCCCCCGCTGGGCTGCGCAGCAGCCCCAGAACATTCAATTGGGATACATCAGAAAGACCGCATTGACTGACTTTACGACTGCTTCGCAGCCGAACGGGGGCAAGCCCCCTCGCCACAAAAAGCCCTGCGCACCAGCCGCTTGCAGCTTTTGTTACCGGCGTCGCTGCTGACGCCGACGCTGTTCGTCGTCAGTACGAATAGGCACGGGTTGCAGAGGCGGTTCGATCAAACCGAGAGCCACGCCCAGGTCATGCAGCCAGTTTTGGATTTTCTCTTTCATGGTGCCCCCTTCAGGGTAGTGCCGAGCGGCCAAAATTCTGTAGCCCCTTCGCACTGATAATAGTCCGAAGTCATACGCAATGCTCGCGCAAAGTGGCAACGATCTGTTACTGAATCCATCACAATCAGCCTTTGTTCAGGCAATCTCCTGCGTCTGTACCGGTGCCAGCGGAAAAACCACCTGTTGCTGCTCGATCCAGGCATTCAGGTTGGCCCCGACCATGCCCTTGCGCCACATCAGCCAGGTGGTAGCGCTGGCAAACGGTTCGGCCAACGGATGCACCGCCACACTCTCACGACCCGGCAGGCTGGCGAGCATCGACTCCGACATCAACGCTACACCGGAACCGGCAATCACACACGCCAGCATTCCCGGGTAGGACTCGATCTCCATCGCCCGGCCCATGGCCGCGTGGTCATGGGCGAACCAGGCCTCCAGGCGCATGCGATAGGAACAGCCCTGGCGAAAGGTGAACACCGCGCGCCCTTGCACATCCAGCGCGCTGCGCACCGGCGGATGATCGGCTTCGCTGATCAGCACCAGGCGCTCTTCACACAAGGGCACACCGTCTAGCCCGGCCAGTTCCAGAGGACCATCCACCAGTGCCGCATCGAGTCGACCGGTGAGCAGGCCTTCGAGCAATTCACCACTGGGGGCGGACTGCACCTGCAGGTTCACCGCCGGATACAAGCGGTGATAGCGCGCCAAAAGCCCCGGAAGGTGAATCGCCGCCGTGCTGTACATGGTGCCAAGCACGAAGTCGCCCGCCGGTTGCCCGCCCTGCACCGCGGCGCTGGCTTCGTCGTGCAAGGCAAACAGCTTGGCGGTGTAGTCCAGCAAGACTTTTCCCGCAGGTGATAGCTGCAAGCGCTGACGCTCTCGCAGGAAAAGTTCGACACCCAGTTGTTCTTCCAGCTGCTTGAGCCGGGTCGACAGGTTCGATGGCACTCGATGCAGCCGTTCGGCAGCACGGGTTATGGACCCTTCTTCCGCCACCGCCTGGAAGATGCGCAATTGGCTGAACTCCACGACATTCTCCAAAAAAGAACAAGTTACTCACTATTATTCATTTTTAAAGAAAGTCAATCAGTCCTAGCCTGACGGTCATTGATCCTCCAGACGGAATCCAGACCATGTCTCCCCTGATTCGCTTATCCGCCAGTTTCGTTGCCCTGATGATGGCCATGGGTATCGGTCGTTTTGCCCTGACACCGCAACTGCCACACCTGCTCAGCGAAGGCCAGATCGACCTGACCGCCGCCGGGCTGATTGCCGCCGCCAACTACCTCGGCTATTTCATCGGTGCGGTGGACGCCATGTTTTCCCGGCGGCCCGCGCAGGTGCGTCGGCGCCTGCTGGGTGGGTTGTGGCTCTGCGTGCTGCTGACCCTGGCGTCGTTCTGGGCCAATGGCTTCTGGTCGCACCTGCTGCTGCGCTTCGGTACCGGGGTGGCCAGCGCCTGGGTGCTGGTGATGATCACCGCATTGAGCCAACCGCTCGCGGCAGCGGCCGGGCGCCCCCGGCTTGGCGCCCTGGTCTTCGCCGGACCGGGTTTGGGGATTTTTCTGACCGGTTTGTTGGCCCTGGGCTCGAATCTGCTGGGCCAGACTTCCGCTATCTTGTGGCTGGTATACGCCGCCGTGGCGCTGGCGATGCTGTTGGCGATTCTGCCATTCCTGCCACAACCGGGCGCAACCGCGACCGCCGCGCCCAGCGCCAGTGCGTCGGGCGCCCAAGGCATCGGTCGCCTGGGCTGGATCTATGCCTTGTACGGTTTGGGCTACATCATCCCGGCGACCTTTCTGTCGCAAATGGCCAACGCGCAGTTCCATGGCCAATGGCAGGCTGACCTGTTCTGGCCGTGCTTTGGCCTGGCGGCGGCAATCGGCGTGGTGCTGGTGAGTCTGCGTCGGCAAAAACCCGGCGCTACGCATCACTGGCTGATGGCGACCTTATGGCTGCAAGCCGCTGGTGTATTCGCCTGCCTGCTGGGCAATGGGCCGGGCCTGGCGCTGGGTGTGGTCCTGTGTGGGACGCCGTTCCTGGCCTGCATGCAACTGGTGATGCAGCGTTCCCGGGAACTCGCGCCCCACGCCACCCAGCGCAATGCCGGACTGCTGACGGCCTGCTTCGCCGTGGGCCAGCTCAGCGGGCCATTGCTGGCGGCGTTGAGCAGTCATTTCAGTGGCGGTCTGCAGCCGGCACTGGTGGTCGCTGGCTGCGGCTTGCTGATCGCCGGCGCCCTGTTGTTCGCGCCGGTCAGTGCTGCCCGAGGGCTTTGCGCAAACGACGGCGCAACCACTGCTCGGCGCTGACAAAAGTGATGCCCGCCAACACCAGCACTGCGCCGATGACGAAGTTCAGGCTCAGTTCCTCGCCGAGCAGCACCACACCGAACGTGACGCCGAACAACGGCGTCATGAACGAAAACACCGCGAGGTTGGCCGCCAGGTAACGGCGCAGCAGCCAGAACCAGATCAGGTAACTGAAAAACGACACGACCACACCCTGAAACAGCACACTGGTCACCGCCACGGTGGTCAGGCTGACATGGCTGATCTGGCCGCTGAGCAGCGCGATCAACAATAAACCGAAGAAACCGACAATCAACTGATAGAACAACGTCAGGGTTACCGGCGCTTCAGACAGGCGCGAGGCGCGCACCACCACCGTGGTCGCGCCCCAAGCCGCGCCCGCCAGCACCCCCAGGGCATCGCCCAGCAACATGCGGTAATCAAGATTGTCCCAGGACACCCCACCGGCAAACGCGATGGCAATCCCGACAAAAGCCAGGGCAATGCCCAGCCATTGCAAGGGTCGCAAACGCTCACTGGGCAACAACCAGTGCACACCCAGTGCGGTGAAGATCGGCGCGGTGTAGAGGAACACCGACATGTGCGCCGCCGTAGTCAGTTGCAGGCCTTCGGAAATGAAGAAGAACTCCAGGCCGAACAAGGCACCGGCCAGCAGACCGCCGCGCCAGGTCGTCCCCACCTGATTCCAGCCACCCTTCCAGCAGATCAGCAGCCCGACCAGCAACGCCGACATACCGGAACGTCCGGCCGCCTGCATCACCGGCGCAATATCGGCCGCCGCCCACTTGATCATCACCTGCTGCACGCCCCAGACCAGGCACAACCCGATCATCACCTGCAGGGCAAACCCGTCGGCACTGCGCCGGGTGGCGCTCACCGGAACACCTCGAAGACACAATCCATGGCAAAAGACTCGGCAGTAAAAGCAAAGCCCTGGCCTTCTCGTTGAAAAGAAAACGCCGGGGCGAAAAATCCTGTTGTCGATTATTAACCAGAAGGCCAGAAAATGCCGCCTGCCAGAGACCTCTACTTCTCTGCTAGCGCCATCCTGGCCCCCTGTACGGCCAGGGCATCAACTAAGTTCGATGCGATCGGCATGAATGACAATCTGGCCATTCTTGTACAACGCACCGATAGCCTTCTTGAAGTTGCCCTTGCTGACACCAAACAGGCTGCTGATCAGCGCCGGATCGCTCTTGTCGCTCACCGCCAGGCTGCCGTTGTTTTCACGCAACTTGGCGAGGATCTTCGAGTTCAGGCTGGTGGCCGCTTCCTGACCAACCGGTTGCAGGCTCAGGCTGATCTTGCCGTCGGCGCGAACTTCCTTGATGAAGCCCTTCTCCTCTTTACCGGCGCGCATGAACTTGAAGATTTCGTTCTTGTGGATCAGGCCCCAATGCTTGTTGTTGATGATGGCCTTGAAGCCCATGTCCGTGGCTTCGGCCACCAGCAAATCCACTTCCTGGCCCGCGGTGTAGTTGGCCGGGGTCTTGTCCAGATAGCGATCCAGACGCGCGGTCGCCGTGATGCGACGGGTGTGTTTGTCGAGATAGACGTGCACCACCACATACTCGCCCGCCGTCATCTGGCGCTTCTCTTCGGAGAACGGCAGCAACAGGTCTTTCGGCAAACCCCAGTCCAGGAATACGCCGATGCTGTTGACTTCAACAACTTTCAAACTGGCGAATTCACCGACTTGAACTTTCGGTTTTTCGGTAGTTGCGATGAGTTTGTCATCGCTGTCCAGATAAATAAAAACGTTGAGCCAGTCTTCATCTTCGCTAGGAATATCTTTTGGAATATAACGATTAGGCAGAAGGATTTCGCCATCCGCGCCACCGTCCAGATATAAACCGAAGTTAGTGTGTTTAACCACTTGCAAACTGTTGTAACGCCCGACTAAAGCCATGTCCAATACCCTCATTGCGTGGGCGGCATTCTACCCGGTTTTAAGCGCCGCGTTTGGCACCCGGCCCGGTGGCGCGCGAAAATCCTCTGAAGGCCTTACTTTTCCGGGGTTTTCAACGCCCGTCTGGCCGCTCGTCAGACCGATCCGGGCATTTACGCCATACCCAGGCAAGCGTAACGCGGTATTTTTCCAGGCAATGTTCTTAGTTAAAACAGCGGCTTAGACGCCTATTTCGAATATTGGCCTATGCCTGATTACCCCACCCTCAAGAATATGCCGAGGGGATATTTGCCAAGCAATTATCAGGTAATTCCTGTACGATGCCTGGCCAAGTTAATTTTCTACAGGTTAATGGCCGCCATGCGCGTAAAAGCATCCACCAGCAAAGCAAAGCCAGCTCCAGCCGTCGAAACCAGCGAATCTATCAACAGCCAGATCGCAGCGTTCCTCAAGTCCGGCGGTGAAATCCAGCAAATTGCCAAAGGCGTCAGCGGCCAGACGTTCGGCCCGTCCAAGCAGATCACCCTGGGCAAAAAGTAACCCCCTCGCGTCACCTGGTCCCAAAGCGCTTTGAGCTTCGAAGCGCTTGGACTGGAACCCTCGTATCTTCCCGCTACTCTTTCAAATCCTGTGAAAATCGACGAACGGCCTTCGCTGCCAATCATTCGCCGGTATCCTTGCACGCGTCTGGATCAAGCGTTCCAGCGGGCCTGCCAGCCTGCCCTCGCTGTTCATGGAGTGACGCATGTTCAAACCTTCCTGCTTATCGGCCTTGCTCGGCAGCCTGTTGGCCTGCTCTGTAGCACACGCCCAGATCTTCCAGCGCGAACTGGGGGACTTCGACCTCAAGCTCGGCACCACCCCCACCCGCAGCATGGCCCAAGGGCTGGTTAAACCTTCGGCTGTCGGCTCGTTCCACGGTGGCCTGGACCTGAGCCACGACAGCGGTTTCTACGTGGGCCAATGGTCGCCCAGCATGGGTATCAGCCCGGGGAAAAACCTCGAGATCGATTCCTACATGGGTTTTAAACAGCCTTTCGACCAAAGCCTCGGCTACGAAGTGGGCCTGATCCGCTACAGCTACCCCGAAGTGACGACCCCCGACAGCCAGGAACTGTTCGGCGGCCTGACCTTGCTCGGCAGCCGTTTCGGCATCGCCTTCAGCAATGACCCGGACAAACAGAACAACACCCTGTTCGCCGATTTGAGCGGCAATCAACCGTTCGGTGTCGGCATCAGCCTGAAATACACCAGCCATCAATTCAACACACCGGTGGCGGTGGATGGCGGATATGTAGGCAGTTTTACCGATTGGTCGCTGAAATTGTCCCGTCCGTTCATGGGCATCGACCTCGACCTGATCTACAGTGACTCCAGCCTGAGCGGCAGCGGTTGCTCGGCCTATGCCGGGCACAACAGCCAATGCGACGGACTGGTGACGCTCAAGGCCGAACACGCGTTTTATTGATCGGCTGAACTGCCGGGCTCCTCCTGGGTTCACATGTAAATCAGACCCCGAAGACTGGTTTTCGCAAGGATTCGCCCATGTCCCGCTGGTTCAAACATATCGTCATTGTGCTGAGCGTTTCCCTCGCCCTCGGCGCGTGCAGCCGCATGGGCCTGGCTTATCGCAACCTCGACGTGATTATCCCGTGGACACTCAGCGACTACCTGGACATGAACGGCGAGCAAAAAAGCTGGCTGGACGAGCGCCTGAAGGAACACCTGAGTTGGCACTGCACCACCCAATTGCCCGGCTACCTCGAGTGGCTGGACCGTCTGCAAACCATGATCGCCACCAATCAGGTCAGCGATGCCGCCTTGCAGGCCCGCGCCCACGAAGCGGAACAGGCGATCGCCGAGACCGCGCGGGAAATCACCCCTTCAGCCATCGAATTGCTGCAAGGGCTGGATGACAAACAAGTCGCCGATATGAATGAAGCCTTTGCCAAGGACCAGCGCAAACGCCAGGAGGTATACCTCAAGCCCTCCCTCGACCAGCAGGTCAAGGAGCGTGGCGATCGCATGGAAAAGCGCCTGAACGACTGGCTCGGCCCCCTGAGCACCACCCAACGACAACGGGTAACCACATGGTCCGGCGCCTTGGGCGATCAGAACACCCAGTGGATTGCCAACCGTGCCCATTGGCAGAAGCAGTTCAGCGCAGCCGTTGCGCAACGCCAAAGTCCACAATTCCCACAACGAATCGAGACACTTCTGGTCAATCGCGAAAGCTTGTGGACGCCTGCCTATCGTCAAGCCTTCGCCAACACCGAAGCCCAGGCGCGTTCACTGTTCGTGGACCTGATGGCTGAAAGCACGCCGAACCAGCGCGAACGATTGCTGAAGAAAATCGAAGGTGTAAGGAAGGACTTCAGTGACTTGAAGTGCCTGAAAGCGGCAAAACAAGGCTAAGGACAACGCAGAACCAATGTGGGACCGGGCTTGCTCGCGAAGAGGGCGTGTCAGTCAATGAAGAGGTTGTCTGACACACCGCATTCGCGAGCAAGCCCGCTCCCACAGGGTGAATCAATGCGTCAGGCAATCTGCGCCTTCGACGCCACATGATCGAACGTCTTCTCATCCAGCGCATCCTCCTGCTCGTCCAGTACCTGCCGCGGGTGATCATTACCGGGAATACTGCTGTCGATCAGGCTCAACAAACGCGAACCCCGCGCCGTCAAAATGTAATTGGCGCCCGTGCCACCTTCGTCCTCCGGTCTCGGCTCGATATAGCCACGCTGCAGCAATAACTTCTCGTACTCGCCAGCCAGCGTTTTCAGGTGATCAAGGTTTTCAATCGACTCGCCTTCCGCGGCCTTCTGCGCGGCATGCTGTTCGGCGTAAGGCCGCGGCGTGAAACTGTGGCCCGCGCTGTTTTGCGCCTCATGCAACAAGCGCTCAATCAAGTCCCAGTTGTAAGTCGTCATCCTGATTCAACCTCCGGTGCCCGTTTGATTGATGCCCGTGCAATTGAACGGGCCTTACAGGTTGTGACCGGCACTCCCGGCAGCCGTTCAGCCGGGCTTTTTGCTGACGACCGACCGGCGGCATGTCGAAATCCATGCAAGCCAAACGACTAGGCTCTGTAAGTCACCTCCCCGCCCCACGCAGGAGAAAACAACATGAACATTGAGAACCATCCCGTCGTATCGCGGGAAGAATGGCTCGCCGCCCGCAAACAGCACCTGGCCCGCGAGAAAGCCTTCACCAAGGAAAGAGACAAACTAAGCGCCGAACGCCGCGCCTTGCCCTGGGTGAAAATCGACAAGGACTACCACTTCCAGGGGGCCAACGGCGAACTGAAACTGGCGGACCTGTTTGGCGGGCGCAGCCAGTTGATCATCTACCATTTCATGTTCGCCGAGGGCTGGGACGAGGGCTGCCCCGGTTGCTCGTACCTCAGCGATCACATCGACGGCGCCAACCAGCACCTGGCCCACCACGACGTGGCCGTGGTAGCGGTTTCCCACGCACCGCTCGCCGAATTCCAGGCCTTCAAACGGCGCATGGGCTGGAAGTTCGACTGGGTGTCGTCAGCAGGGTGCGATTTCAACTACGACTTTGGCGTCACCGCCCGGGCCGAAGACGTCGCCGCCGGAAAGGCTACGTACAACTACGAAAAAACCGACGGCTCCGAGGAAGAGCTCCCCGGTCTCAGTGTGTTTTATCGCAATGACGCGGGAGAAATTTTCCATACCTACTCCACCTATGCCCGTGGCCTGGACATGCTGGTCGGCGCCTACAACTACCTCGACCTGACGCCCAAGGGCCGCAACGAAGACGAAATCATGGAGTGGGTGCGGCATCACGATCGTTATGAGGAACAGGCCAAGTCCAACTGCTGCCATGGAGGCCAGCCTTGAGACCGAGTCGCTGACTTCGCGGGCACGTTTGCTAAAAATGGATCTGAGCCGTTCAAAAATCCAGGCTGCCCGCGAAGAGGCTCAATCTGCCCGGAAGTCGCCAAGTCGCCAAAATCACAGGACCAGCCAAGGCAACTCCAGGCGACTGCTGCTATATATGTATACATCTGATACAGCGGCCTGGAATATGGCGACTACCCTGGTTAGAGAGTATTAGATGTAGGATTACTCCGAAAAAAATACTGGAATAATTGCTTTATATTTGTATAGCCGTATGTTACAGATACAACCGACTCAGGAAATAAAGTGATACTTTCCGCGCCAGTAAAAATTCTAATCATCAGAATTTAATTAACCACTTGGTGAATATGTGTCGCAACAACAGAGAAACAATAGTGTCACGGATGAAAGCTATTGGGATGGTGTGTGGTCACCTGCGCAATCCTCGCTTTCGCTCCTGAGTCATTCAGACTTTTATTACGGCAAAAATGGTCTTTTCACCAAACTGATACATGGCAGACTTGGGTCGATCGAGGGAACTCGCGTCCTGGAGATGGGTGGTGGAGGCGAAAACAAACGCCTCCTGGCCATGAACAAATGGTTGGGCGCAGACGTCACGGCACTCGATTTCTCGGATGAGGGCCTGAAGGTCGTCAAGGAGTTGTTTGAGGTCCATCAATGCTCAGGAAATTTCATCCATGGCGATATCTGTAACTGGGTTTCTGACCAGCAATATGACACGGTCGTGCACTGGGGCGTACTGGAGCACTTCATTGACCCAAAACCCATACTTGAAAAATCATTCTCTGCGTTGAAACATAATGGCACTTTGCTTTTTTCCATGCCCAACATGGAAGCTGTTGGTGCCCATCTGTGGAAAAGCTGGTGCCCTGACAACTGGTCAAAACACGTTTTACACTCCAAAGAGCTGATCGAACAGACATTGGGCGATATCGGGTTCTCAAAGATCGAAAGCTTTCACTATGGCGTTCCATTCTTGAAAGGCGCGGAGTGGGAGATCGCTTCCGTGGCGCAACGCCCCATCGATTTACTACAGAAAATCTGTAGTGGTTCAGCACGACTTATTCCGTTTTTTCATAAATACGGAAACAAACATATCTCGATGGAAAGAGGATTCATCGCAGTAAAATAGCCGACGCTTGAATAAACTCCAGCCATTTACCTATTGTTACTTTGCCCCTGCACAAAGATGGGGTCTGTCTGTTTTTGTGCAAGGGTTAATCATCTCGACAGCTCTACCTGCCGCCACCCGAGTGAACTTTTATCTGCCGTAACCCCTCAACCGGATAGCTTTCCTTACCGGAACAGAGGCATCTTATGAATACGCTACTCAAGCTCACTGTCGCCGCCACCCTCATCTTTGCCCTGCCCGCCTGGGCCTGTACGCCCGAAGAGGCCACCGCCAAACGCGAACAACTGGCACAGCAAGTGGCCAGGCTCACCGAGCAGAACCCGACCAAGGCCAAGGAGATCAACGACGAATTGCAGAAGATGGATCTGGGCACCGCCGCCAAGGACCTGCCGGACAAGTGCCAGCTGATTGATCAGCGCTTGAAGGAGCTGCAGTCGGCCGAGAAAAAAACCGAAGGCTGATAAACGCCAGGCACAAAAAAACCGGACACTGTCCGGTTTTTTCGTGGGCCTTTTACAACGACTTACTCAGCCGCTGGCGCTTCCGGCTTGCGGCGCTTGAGCGGGGCCATGCCGTCCTTGCTGACCAGCGAATCGCTCTTCGGCCGGTTGGCGCTCTTGCGCTTGGTCGGGGTCTTGGCGGCGGTTTTCTTCTTGTCGCCCTTGGTGTCGGTCTTTTTCTTCTTCACACCGACCGCTTTACCCGAGGCCTTGACCTTTTTCGGTCCGCCGTAAGTGCCTTTGACTTCCTTGATGGTACGGCGTTCGAAGCTCTGCTTGAGGTAGCGCTCGATGCTCGACATCAGGTTCCAGTCGCCGTGGCAGATCAGCGAGATGGCCAGGCCATCGTTGCCGGCGCGGCCGGTACGACCGATGCGGTGCACGTATTCGTCGCCGCTGCGTGGCATATCGAAGTTGATCACCAGGTCCAGGCCGTCGACATCCAGGCCGCGAGCGGCGACGTCGGTGGCCACGAGGATTTTCACGCCGCCCTGCTTCAGGCGGTCGATCGCCAGTTTGCGATCCTTCTGGTCTTTCTCGCCGTGCAGCACGAACGCCTTGTATTCCTGCGCCACCAGGCGACCGTAGATACGGTCGGCCATGGCCCGGGTGTTGGTGAAGACGATAGCCTTCTGGTAGGTCTCGTTGGCCAGCAGCCAGTTGACGATCTGTTCTTTGTGCTGGTTGTGGTCAGCGGTGATGATTTGCTGACGGGTAGTGTCGTTCAGCTGGCTGACCGCGTTGAGCTGCAAATGCTCAGGGTTGTTCAGGACCTTGGCGATCATCTCGCGCAGGCCAGAACCGCCGGTGGTGGCGGAGAACAGCATGGTCTGCTGACGGTTGGTGCACTCGTCCACCAGGCGCTGCACGTCTTCGGCAAAGCCCATGTCGAGCATGCGGTCGGCTTCGTCGAGCACCAGTACTTCGACTTCCTTGAGGTCGAGGTTGCCGGCGTTCAACTGCTCGATCATCCGGCCCGGCGTACCGATCAGGATGTCCGGCACCTTGCGCAGCATGGCAGCCTGGACCTTGAAGTCTTCACCGCCGGTGATCAGGCCGGACTTGATGAACGTGAACTGCGCGAAGCGCTCGACTTCCTTGATGGTCTGCTGAGCCAGCTCGCGGGTCGGCAGCAGGATCAGGGTCTTGATGCTGACGCGGATTTTCGCCGGGCCGATCAGACGGTTAAGGATTGGCAAGACGAATGCAGCGGTTTTGCCGCTACCGGTTTGCGCCGTCACCCGCAGGTCACGCCCCTGGAGCGCCAGCGGGATGGCCGCGGCTTGCACAGGCGTTGGCTCGACAAATTTCAGCTCGGCCACGGCTTTGAGCAGGCGTTCGTGCAGGGCGAATTGGGAAAACACGGGTGCTACCTCGAAGAAATGCAAAAAAACAGCTGCATAGGGTAACGGTTTCGAGCGCTCAGGCCGAGTTTCTTTATGCAAATGGCGGTAAACAGTTGGTTTTTTGTTGCCTGTTTTTTCCATAAACGCAATACAAAGCGTCTTAAATGCTCTAATCGCCTCTCGCGCCCTACAGAAGAATCGTTTTTAACCATGGATATCAAACAGCTCTGGACCAACGTCCTCGATCTTTGGGGTGCCCTCGATCAGCACCCGCTCGTGCACTCCAGCCTGTCGCTGTTGCTGCTGTTGGCGATTGCGCTGTTCCTCGGACGGGTGGCGCGTTACCTCATATTGCATGCAACCAAAATGCTCGGCCGCCAACCGGCCTTGCACTGGGTCAATGATTTCCTGCAGAACAAAGTGTTCCACCGCCTGGCGCAGATCACGCCGTCGCTGGTGATCCAGTTTGGTCTCAATCTGGTACCGGACCTGAGCAAAACCAGCCTGAACTTCCTCGGCAACGTCGCGCTGTCCTTCACCTTCCTGTTTCTGCTGCTGGCGGTCAGCGCCCTGCTCAACGCCCTGCTGGACATCTACGCCCGCACCGAGCACGCCCGCACCCGCTCGATCAAAGGCTATGTGCAACTGGCGAAAATGGTCTTGTATGTGTTTGGCGCGATCATCATCGTCGCCACCCTGATTGACCGCTCGCCGCTGTTGCTGCTGTCGGGGCTGGGTGCCATGTCGGCGGTCATCCTGTTGGTCTACAAGGACACGCTGCTGTCGTTCGTCGCCAGCGTGCAATTGACCAGCAACGACATGCTGCGGGTCGGCGACTGGATCGAGATGCCCCAGGTGGGCGCCGACGGCGATGTAGTGGACATCACCTTGCACACGGTCAAGGTGCAGAACTTTGACAAGACCATCGTCTCGATCCCGACCTGGCGCCTGATGTCCGAGTCGTTCAAGAACTGGCGCGGCATGCAGGCTTCCGGTGGGCGCCGGATCAAGCGCAGCCTGTTCATCGACGCCAGCGGCGTACGCTTTCTGCGAGACGAAGAAGAACAGAAGCTGTCCCAGGTGCACCTGCTTACCGACTACATGAGCCGCAAACAGGCCGAACTCAAGGCCTGGAACGAAGCCCAGGGCAACGTCGCGGCCATGTCGGCCAACCGCCGCCGGATGACCAATATCGGCACGTTCCGCGCCTATGCGCTGGCCTACCTGAAGAGTCATCCGGGGATCCAGCCGAACATGACCTGCATGGTCCGCCAGATGCAGACCACGGCCCAGGGCATTCCACTGGAGATCTACTGTTTTACCCGCACCACGGCGTGGGCCGATTACGAGCGGATCCAGGGGGATATTTTCGACTACCTGCTGGCGGTGCTGCCGGAGTTTGGGTTGAGTCTTTATCAGCAGCCGAGTGGTACGGATTTGCGTGCGGGGATATTGCCGGCGGTACTGGGCGCGAGCCACCTTCCCGAAGCCGAAAAGCGCAGGATGTAACACCAAAAAACAAATGTGGGAGCGGGCTTGCTCGCGAATGCGGTGGGTCATTCAACTTTGATGTCGACTGACTCTCCGTTTTCGCGAGCAAGCCCGCTCCCACATGAACCGTATCGTTACTGATGTATTTGCGGGTTACTTGACCTGCCGCTGCGGGGCCTTGTGCACCATGGTATAGGCGTAATCCACGCCCATGCCGTACGCGCCACTGTGTTCCAGCACCAGCTCCATCACCGCCTCGTAAGTGTCCTTGTGCGCCCAGTCGCGCTGGTATTCGAGCAGCACTTGTTGCCAGGTCACCGGCACCGCACCGGCCTGAATCATCCGTTGTACCGACATGTCGTGGGCTTCCTTGCTGGTGCCGCCGGAAGCGTCGGTGACGATGTACACCTCGTAGCCCTCGGCCAGGGCTTCCAGCGCCGGGAACGTCAGGCAGACCTCGGTCCACAGTGCGGCAATGACCAGCTTTTTGCGGCCGGTGGCTATGACGGCATCGACCAGCGCCTTGTCTTCCCAGGAGTTCATCGAGGTGCGCTCGATCGGCTTTTGCTCCGGGTGTACTGCCAGCAACTCAGGCCAGATGTAGCCGCTGAAACTTTCGCTTTCGACCGAGGTGTAGATGGTCGGCACGTTGAAGATCTTGGCAGCCTTGGCCAAGCCCACGGTGTTGTTTTTCAGGGTCTGGCGATCGATCGACTGCACGCCGAAAGCCATTTGCGGCTGGTGGTCGATCAGGATCAGGGCGGAGTTGGTTGGGTTGAGCAGTTCACGAATAGACATGGCGCGTTCCTTTTGATGTCGATACTTCGAATGGGTCAGGGGTTAGTCGACGATGCCTTCACCGGCGTTGTTGTCGGCTTGGATGTCACTTTAGGGGCTAGCGATAAAAGGGACAATTACCTAAAATCGAGAATCATTGATTCTATAAAAGGGACAATCATGGACCGCATTGAATGCATGCGCGCCTTCGTCGTCACGGTCGGCGAAAACGGCTTTGCGGCGGCTGCCCGGGCCATGGACGTGCCGCGCTCGAAAGTCAGCAAACAGATTCAGGCGCTGGAAGACGCCATCGGCGTGCAATTGCTGCAACGCACCACCCGCAGCCTGCACCTGACTGAAGCCGGGGCCGAGTATTTCGAGGCGGCGCGTGAAGTGTTGGCAACCCTCGATGAGGCC
The DNA here is from genome assembly GCF_034009455.1 of Pseudomonas sp. P5_109. Taxonomy (NCBI): domain Bacteria; kingdom Pseudomonadati; phylum Pseudomonadota; class Gammaproteobacteria; order Pseudomonadales; family Pseudomonadaceae; genus Pseudomonas; species Pseudomonas sp. P5_109. The sequence goes on along the minus strand of NZ_CP125380.1, from coordinate 1,656,819 downwards.
GAACAACGCGCCCGAGACGGCATCGGCGAGTTGCGCGGGGTGTTGCGGGTCAATGCGCCGATGTCGTTCGGGCTACGGCGACTGGGACCGTTGATTCCGCTGTTTTACGAGCAGCACCCGAACATCGAGCTGCAACTGGTGCTCAGCGACCAGCAGGTCGACCCGGTGCGCGGCGGCTTTGACGTGACCATTCGTATCGCCAGCCTGCCGGACTCGACCATGATCGCCCGGCAACTGGCACCCGCGCCGCGCATCATGGTGGCGTCCCCTGCCTATCTCGAACGCGCGGGCGTTCCGCAGACGCCGCAGGATCTGCGCGCCCATCAATGCCTGAACTACGGGTATCTGCAGAGCGGTGTCAGCCTGCAACTGTGCAATGGCCAGGAAACCCAGCGAGTGAACGTCACCGGCCCACTGCACGCCAACAACGGCGACCTGCTCGCCCAGGCCGCCGAAGCCGGCATGGGTATCGCCTTGCTGCCCGACTTCATCGTCGAGGATGCGCTGGCGGCCGGGCGACTGGTGCCGGTGCTGTGCGAATGGCAGGCCCCGGCGATCACCATCAACGCGGTGTATTCATCAGCACGGCGGGTGCCGCAGAAGACTCGCGTGTTTATCGAGTTTCTGGTGGGGCAACTGGCGCCGAAGTGATTTTCGGAGATCACGCAATCCCTTGTGCACGGGGAATGGCGTTGATCTGATCACAACTGATCAAGAACCCACTTTTGAACTGCCGCTGTATCATTTATATCGCCATTAAAAACAAATTGCGGATCATAACTTTTATTATTTCCTCGCGTTCGGCCTCTCCATACCTTTAACGGCAACCAGAACTCGGCGCCACTCGGCAGTGTTTGAGCGCCTATATCAATATAAAGCGTATCGGCGCTCGTTGGTAAACCCAAATGGACAACCCCTGGAACAGCAAGAACGACGTCCGCAAAGTCGAGACAGGCACTCGCGCAAAATGAATCAGTAACCAGCGCAAGCTTACCTTTAAAACCTTGGGCATTGACTCCTCTCGAGCCCTCTTGCTCGACCAAGGAAGTATTGGGCTGACGCAACCAGTCTTTCTTTTCGTGAAGTGCGAGTTCCATCGACCTGGTCAAACTAAAAACAAATTTATAAGCCTCACTATTTCTCCCATAGTCGCCTTCCATGGTAGCGACAGCTTTATTGAGCGTTGAGAGTGCAAAAGGAGAAACTCGCCACATCGCATACGCACGAGATGGCACATCCAGGCTTTTTACCAATTTCGAGCCTAACAGAGCAGAAAGTATTTCAGCCCCCACTAAACTGTTACCACCGCGATTGCCTCGTGTATCAAGCACAACCCACTTGGCGTCATTGATACTCTTGATGGACTCGAGCATTACATCGAGGGCCGCATTCTCGGCTGCTGATGGCATGAAGTCTGATACATGTATCCAATATCGACCGTCCCCCAAATCGTGGAGAGCCTGGACCGGTTGAGGCTGGCGCAGGAAAGCTTCCAATTGCCCGCGATCTTCTTGCCATAATAAAGTAAAGCTTTGTCTTGCTCCATTTGGGAGTTCAACCAAACAGCTTTTTGACAAGACTCTCGCCAGCACAGGATAGTTGGCATCATCGACAGTTAACTGCTTAGCCAAATGCAACCAGGTCGACTTCAGATTAAGCCTACGATCAATATAAGGGGATATTTCGCTCTCTAGTATCTCGCGGACTGACTTGCTATCACACGACAGAACCTTGGAATCAATCGGCGGCAATGGTATAGGCCAACTTTTAGCGACCTGTTTTACAATGAAACTCTGACCTCGCATATCCAAAATGAAACCTGCCCAGGAAGATTTGCCTTTATCAGGTTGATTCATCCCTACGTGTCCATCCTTGAAGCCCGCAATGTAAAAATTAAGCATGGCTTGCGAGTCTTTCCTTGAGCTGACGCGTTTGGACAACTGACTTGCTTGCAAATAACCCCGCTCAACCCACTCTATAAAAGACTCATTATCACTCTCTATAGCGCCTGGATGAGAAGTAATTATCAGTTGCCGGATGACAGAAAGGTCATTGACAGTTAGATCCCTCCAATGTTTTGTATTCGCCTCATCAGCCAACACCAAAGGCGGTAAAACAACAAGCATAAAAAGTGTTAAGCATAAACGTCTCAAGAGAAACACATCAGCATTACAAGTCATTTAAACACCAAAAAAACCAGACAGATGATGGTCACATAGATGTCATCTGATTATTGCGCACCAATACGCCAACGCTCGCTGCTAGCCAATACCAGCCAAGCAACCCCACAGGCAGAGCATCTGCTTGTCAGGCCATCCGCTGTAGCTGCGATCTTTTGACTTTTAAAATCAAAAGATCGCAGTCTGCGCCAGCTCCTACACAGATCTCGTGACGGGACTGATGCCCAACCGACTGATCCACACTGCCAGAAAAATCACCGAACCGCCGAGCAACAAGCGCCCCAGTTCCTCATGCTGGTTCCAGATCAGCAAATTGATCAGCAACCCCACCGGCACATGCAGGTTATTCATCGCCGCCAGGGTCCCGCCGCTGACCATGCACGCACCTTTGTTCCACCAGTAGAGCCCCAATGCGGTCGAGACCAGGCCGAGGAATAGCAATACGCCCCATTGCAGCGGTGCTTCGGGCAGGAAGTTCTGTTTGCCGAACAGCAGGAACGCCGGCAATACCACGGCCAGGGCGCCGAGGTAGAAGTAGCCGAAACGTCGGAAATGCGGCAGGTCGCTCGGGTGGCGGGCGACCAGGTGTTTATAGAGCACCTGCCCGGCGGCGAAGGTGAAGTTGGCCAGTTGTAGCAACAGGAAACCCATGAAGAAGTCCGGGTTGATCCGGTCAAAACGAATCACCGCAGCGCCCGCCACCGCCACCAGCGCCGCCACCAGGGCCCAGGGATTGAAGCGACGATTGAGCGCGTCTTCGATCAGGGTCACGTGCAACGGCGTGAGGATGGTGAATAGCAGCACTTCCGGCACCGTCAGTACGCGGAAGCTCAGGTACAGGCAGACGTAAGTCACGCCGAACTGCAACGCGCCGATCAGCAGCATGCCGCGCATGAACGCCGGTTCCACCGAGCGCCAGCGGGTCAGTGGAATGAACACCAGCCCGGCCAACAGCACACGCACCAGCACCGCGAAATAACTGTCGACGTGACCGGCCAGGTATTCGCCGATCAAACTGAAGGAAAACGCCTGGATCAGCGTGACAAAAAGTAGATAGCCCATGCTCGCCTCATTTCGAATGGCGGCGACGATAGCGGGTTTTGCCTTGTACCGCGATCCCTGAAAGCTGTCGGAAAGGGCGCTATAACCTGTGGGAGCGGGCTTGCTCGCGAAGAGGGAGTGTCAGTCGACATAAATGTTGGATGACATACCGCTTTCGCGAGCAAGCCCGCTCCCACAGGGTTCTTGGGTGATGGCAGAATCGCAGGCAAAAAAAAGCCCGATCTCGCTAAAGCGTTCAATCGGGCCAGAGCACTCAGGAGCAACAAGTGCGAAGGGAGGTTCGATGCGCGTACAGGCTTGAAGGGTGTGCGCCAGGTCACTAGACCATCCAGCGATTATCTGGCGATTAACGGCTCAGGCCACTTGCGAAAGCTTGGCGTTCGCCTGGTTCAGGCCTTTCTCCTGGAAATCACCGCCCAGGTTCATGCCTTCGGCGTGGATGAACGTCACGTCGTGGATACCGATGAAGCCCATGACCTGACGCAGGTACGGTTCCTGGTGATCGGCGGTGCTGCCGGCATAGATGCCGCCGCGGGCCGTCAGCACATAGGCGCGCTTGCCGCTGAGCAGGCCTTGCGGACCGGTTTCGGTGTACTTGAAGGTGACGCCGGCACGCAGCACATGGTCGAGCCAGGCTTTCAGGGTGCTGGGGATCGCAAAGTTGTACATCGGCGCGGCCATGACCAGTACATCGGCGGCGAGCAATTCGTCGGTCAACTGGTTGGAGCGTTCCAGCGACGCCTGTTCGATGTCGCTGCGCTGCTCGGCGGGTTTCATCCAGCCACCCAGCAGGTTGATGTCCAGGTGCGGCACCGGTTTGACAGCCAGGTCCCGAACGGTGATCTGGTCATTCGGGTGAGCGGCTTTCCACTGACTGATAAACGTCTGGGTCAGTTGACGGGAAACCGAGTCTTGCTGGCGGGCACTGCTTTCGATGATCAGAACGCGGGACATGGGATGTAGCCTCCATCTGAGAATGCTGTAAGTCGATGGAGTGAAGGTTAAACAGAGTCATATCGATGAAAAAGCGCAAATAACTGCTATAACCCATCAATAAATTCGTTTATAAGCAAACCATGCCCCTGTGGGAGTGGGACCTGTGGCGAGGGGGCTTGCCCCCGTTTAAGTGCGCAGCACTCACAAGATCTTCGGTGCACCAGAGGTTTTGGGGCTGCTTCGCAGCCCAACGGGGGCAAGCCCCCTCACCACAAGCCCGCTCCCACAGGGGATCGAGGTTATTTCGGGGTGCAGGTCAGCTCGATGCGCAATTTGATGATGTTGCGGCTGAATTTGGCGGTGGCGTTTTTGTGTTTTCCGGCCGGCACATCGATCTTGCGGGTGCGGGGTGCTTCCGGGCCATTGCTGAAAACCGCCTTGCAGCTCGCATCGACGTCGCCGTAGTTGGCGACCCTGATGGAGCCGATATCGCTATCGGTGTCGAAGGTTTCGTAGTCGATCTTCATTCCGTTGAGGTTCTTCTGCACATCAATCGGATAAGCAAAAGCCGTCAGCGGCAGCAGCGCCAGCAGCACACAACAGAATTTTTTCATTCAGCAGCCTCCAGTAAGGGCTGCCAGCTTAGGACAAGAGGAGCTCAACATGAAAGCGCCCCGCGTGACCCTTGATCAATGGCGAACGCTGCAAGCGGTGGTCGATCACGGTGGTTTCGCCCAGGCCGCCGAGGCGCTGCATCGCTCGCAATCGTCGGTCAGCTACACCGTGGCACGCATGCAGGATCAGCTCGGTGTGCCATTACTGCGCATCGACGGACGCAAAGCCGTGCTGACCGAAGCCGGCGGCGTGCTGTTGCGCCGTTCCCGGCAACTGGTCAAACAGGCCAGTCAACTCGAAGACCTGGCCCATCACATGGAACAGGGCTGGGAAGCCGAAGTGCGCCTGGTGGTCGATGCCGCTTACCCAAGCGCCCGCCTCGTGCGCGCCTTGACCGCGTTCATGCCGCAAAGCCGTGGCTGCCGGGTGCGCCTGCGCGAGGAAGTATTGTCGGGAGTAGAGGAAGTCCTGCTCGAAGGCGTGGCCGACCTGGCCATCACCGGGTTCAGTATTCCCGGTTACCTGGGCGCGGAATTGAGCGACGTCGAGTTCGTCGCGGTCGCCCATCCAGAGCATCCCCTGCACCGCCTCAACCGCGAACTGAGCTTCCAGGACCTGGAAAGCCAGATGCAAGTGGTGATCCGCGACTCGGGGCGCCAGCAACCACGGGACGTCGGCTGGCTCGGTGCGGAACAGCGCTGGACCGTCGGCAGCCTGGCCACCGCCGCAACCTTTGTCAGCAGCGGCCTGGGATTTGCGTGGCTGCCTCGGCACCTGATCGAACGGGAACTCAAGGAAGGTACGCTCAAGCTGCTACCGTTGGACCAGGGCGGTAGCCGCAACCCGAGCTTTTACCTGTATTCGAACAAGGACAAACCGCTCGGGCCGGCCACGCAGATTCTCATCGAACTGCTGCGAACGTTCGACACCGCACCACTGGACGCACCGTTCGCCGCCCCCGAACAAGCCTGACACGGAGTGTATGCATGGCCTATTTCGAACACGAAGGTTGTAACCTGCACTATGAGGAATATGGCCACGGCACGCCGCTGCTGCTGGTCCACGGTCTCGGTTCCAGTACGCTGGACTGGGAAAAACAGATCCCGGCCCTGGCCACCCGCTATCGGGTGATCGTCCCGGATGTCCGCGGCCACGGCCGTTCGGACAAGCCCCGGGAGCGCTACAGCATTGCCGGATTCAGCGCTGACCTGATCGCACTGATCGAGCACCTCAATCTCGGCCCGGCACACTATGTCGGCCTGTCCATGGGCGGCATGATCGGCTTTCAACTGGGCGTTGATCAGCCGCAACTGCTCAAGAGCCTGTGCATCGTCAATAGCGCGCCCGAGGTCAAACTGCGCAGCCGCGACGATTACTGGCAGTGGTTCAAGCGCTGGAGCCTGATGCACGCACTCAGCCTGCGCACCATCGGCAAAGCCTTGGGTGGCAAATTGTTTCCAAAACCCGAGCAGGCCGACTTGCGACAAAAAATGACCGATCGCTGGGCAAAAAACGACAAACATGCTTATCTCGCCAGCTTCAATGCCATTGTAGGCTGGGGGGTCCAGGAACGACTTTCGAAGGTTACCTGTCCAACCCTCATCGTCAGCGCCGACCGTGACTACACACCAGTGGCGCTGAAGGAAAACTACGTAAAACTGCTGCCCGATGCGCGGCTGGTAGTGATCGCCGATTCACGCCACGCCACGCCGCTGGACCAGCCTGAACACTTCAACCAAACACTGCTAGAGTTTCTGACCGCAGTCGACACCACCACTCAGGATCACTGACCCATGCTGAAAAAAATCGCCCTCGCCGCAGGCTCCGTCCTGTTTGCCGCCAACCTGATGGCCGCGACGCCGGAAAAGGCCCCGCATGTGCTGCTGGACACCACCAACGGCCAGATCGAAATCGAACTGGACCCGGTCAAGGCGCCGATCAGTACCAAGAACTTTCTTCAATATGTGGACAGTGGTTTTTACAACAACACAATTTTCCACCGTGTGATCCCAGGCTTTATGGTTCAGGGCGGCGGTTTCACCCAACAGATGCAACAAAAAGAAACCAAAGAACCGATCAAGAACGAGCACAAGAACGGCCTCGTCAACGTGCGTGGCACCTTATCGATGGCCCGTACCTCTGATCCTGACTCGGCGACAAGTCAGTTCTTCATCAACGTCAAGGACAACGACTTCCTGGATAGCGGCGACGGCTATGCGGTATTCGGCAAAGTGGTCAAAGGCATGGACGTGGTCGACATCATCGTCAATTCGCCAACCACCGTTCGCAGCGGCATGAAGGACGTGCCGGCCGACCCGGTCTTCATCAAGTCGGCCAAGCGCATCGACTGAGACTAAGCTGGACAAGGATGTCCGAGCCGTTGCCGGCTTTGCCGGCAACGCTCAAACCGTTTAAAGGAGAGCCCGTTCGCGGGCGAAAACAACATGCTTTATCGCCGTTTTGAAAAACTGATCGATGTTTTCCGTGAAGCACCGACGGCGTCTCCGCCGGACCGGGTTTTCCCTTTTTATACCTATTACCTCAAGCAGGTCTGGCCGAGCTTTGCCGCCCTGCTGTTCGTCGGCCTGATTGGTGCCTTGATCGAGGTGGCGTTGTTCAGCTACCTGAGCCGCATCATCGACCTGGCCCAGGGCACGCCGAACGTCAATCTGTTCAAGGACCATGCCCTCGAACTGACCTGGATGGTGGTGGTTGCACTGGTGTTGCGCCCGATATTCGTGGGCTTGCATGACCTGCTGGTGCACCAGACCCTGAGCCCCAGCATGACCAGCATGATCCGCTGGCAGAACCACAGCTACGTGCTCAAGCAGAGCCTGAATTTCTTCCAGAACGACTTCGCCGGGCGCATCGCCCAGCGCATCATGCAAACCGGTAACTCGCTGCGCGATTCCGCCGTGCAAGCCGTGGATGCGTTGTGGCATGTGCTGATCTATGCCATCAGTTCCCTGGTGCTGTTCGCCGAAGCCGACTGGCGCCTGATGATCCCGCTGCTGACGTGGATCTTCTCCTTCATCGGCGCCCTTTGCTATTTCGTGCCACGGGTCAAGGATCGCTCGGTGGTGGCGTCCGATGCGCGCTCCAAACTCATGGGGCGGATTGTCGACGGCTACACCAACATCACCACCCTGAAGCTGTTCGCCCATACCAACTTCGAGCAGCAGTACGCCCGCGAAGCGATCAAGGAACAGACCGAAAAAGCCCAACTGGCCGGCCGTGTGGTCACCAGCATGGACGTGGTCATCACCAGCATGAACGGCCTGCTGATCGTCTGCACCACCGGCCTGGCCCTGTGGTTGTGGACGCAGTCGCTGATCAGCGTAGGGGCGATTGCCCTGGCCACCGGCCTGGTAATCCGCATCGTCAACATGTCCGGCTGGATCATGTGGGTGGTGACCGGCATCTTCGAAAACATCGGCATGGTCCAGGACGGCCTGCAGACCATCTCGCAACCGGTCAGCGTCACCGACCGCGACCAGGCCAAACCCCTGGCGGTGGCCCGTGGCGAAGTGCGCTTCGAACAAGTGGATTTCCACTACGGCAAGCAGAGCGGGATCATTGGCGACCTCAACCTGACCATCAAGGCTGGCGAGAAAATCGGCCTGATCGGCCCGTCCGGTGCCGGCAAATCGACCCTGGTCAACCTGCTGCTTCGCCTGTACGACGTCGAAGGCGGACGCATCCTGGTTGATGGCCAGAACATCGCGGACGTCAGCCAGGAAAGCCTGCGCGAACGCATCGGCATGATCACCCAGGACACCTCGCTGCTGCACCGCTCGATCCGTGACAACCTGCTGTATGGCAAGCCCGATGCCACCGACGCGCAACTCTGGGAAGCGGTGCACAAGGCCCGGGCTGACGGTTTCATTCCTTCACTGTCGGACGCTGAAGGTCGCACCGGTTTCGATGCCCACGTTGGCGAACGCGGGGTGAAACTTTCCGGCGGCCAGCGCCAGCGCATCGCCATTGCCCGCGTGTTGCTCAAGGACGCACCGATCCTGATCATGGACGAGGCCACCTCGGCACTGGATTCGGAAGTCGAAGCGGCGATCCAGGAAAGCCTGGAAACCCTGATGCAGGGCAAAACCGTGATCGCCATCGCTCACCGGCTCTCGACCATCGCCCGGATGGACCGGCTGGTGGTGCTGGAAGACGGCAAGATCGCCGAAACCGGAACCCACGCCGAACTGCTCGCCCATGGCGGTCTGTATGCACGGTTGTGGCAACACCAGACCGGTGGGTTTGTCGGGATCGATTGAGTTTGCGGCGACCACAAAACCTGTGGGAGCGGGCTTGCTCGCGAATAGGCCGTGTCAGTCGACATCAATGTTGAATGACCCGCCGCCTTCGCGGGCAAGCCCGCTCCCACACGAGGTCAAGTGACGCAGGAAGATCATAAAAAACCGCCAGAGCCTGTCAAACACGGGTCCTGGCGGTTTTTTTTGCTCACTGGAATTCTGAAAAAACCGTGCTGTACTCACTTCAACGTTCTGGAGGTGGTTCTGCAGTCCATCGGCTGGATGCACAAGGCAGCATAATCTCGAAAGGGCACTCTCTATGTCTCTGTTAAAACGTTCGGCTACAGAGTTGGTAGGTACGTTCTGGCTGGTGTTGGGTGGTTGCGGCAGTGCGGTGTTGGCAGCTGCTTTTCCGGATGTGGGGATCGGTCTTCTCGGGGTGTCATTCGCGTTTGGCCTGACAGTGCTGACCATGGCTTTCGCCATCGGCCATATTTCCGGTTGTCATCTCAACCCTGCGGTGTCCCTCGGCCTGGTGGTGGGTGGGCGGTTTCCGGCCAGTGAATTGCCGGCCTACGTCGTTGCCCAGGTCATTGGCGGCGTGATTGCAGCCGCCCTGCTGTATTTCATTGCCAGCGGCAAACCCGGGTTCGAACTGGCCGGCGGCCTGGCGTCCAACGGCTATGGCGAACACTCACCCGGTGGTTATTCGATGGCATCAGGGTTTGTCACTGAACTGGTGATGACCGCAATGTTCATCCTGATCATCCTCGGCGCCACCGATAAACGTGCACCGGCTGGCCTGGCACCGATTGCCATCGGCCTGGGGCTGACGCTCATCCACCTGATCTCTATCCCGGTCACCAACACCTCGGTCAACCCGGCGCGCAGCACCGGCCCGGCGCTGATCGTCGGCGGCTGGGCGATTCAACAACTGTGGATGTTCTGGGTCGCACCGCTACTCGGTGCAGTGGTCGGCGGCGTGCTGTATCGCTGGCTGGGCAAGGAAGAAAGCTGAAACGCTGAAGATCAGCCTTGTCGATAAGGCAAGGCTGACTTCGCCTCCTCTGCATACGCCAGCACTCCCAACCGCTCCTGCTCCAGAAAGTCTTTCACCGCCGCCTTCAATCCCGGATGCCGCAAGTAGTGCCAGGAATGGGTAATGACTGGCTCGAATCCGCGAATCAATTTGTGCTCACCCTGGGCCCCGGCATCGAAACGCCGGAAACCGTTGGCGATGGCGTAGTCCATGCCCTGATAGAAACAGGTCTCGAAATGCAGGCGATCGAACTCCGCCAGGCATCCCCAGTAACGGCCATAAAAGCTGTCGCCCCCCACCAGGCTGAACGCCATCGCCACCGGCCGTGAACCCTGTTTGGCCAGCACCACGCGAATCGATTCCGGCATGCGTTCGGCCAATAGGCTGAAAAACTCCCGTGTCAGGTACGGCGCTTGCCGGCGCACCGCATAGGTATTGGCGTAGCAGGCGTAGACGAAGTCCCATTGCGCCTGGCTCAGTTCCCGCCCCTCCAGCCATTCGAACTCGAAGCCCTGCCCGGCCACCTGCTCGCGCTCCTTGCGCATCTGTTTGCGCTTGCGCGAACTGAGCACGTCGAGGAAGTCCTGGAAATCCCGGTAGCCACGATTCTGCCAGTGATACTGACAGCCCACGCGCTGCAGCCAGCCCGGCTGCTCGCTCAAGGCCGCGTCGGTGAACGGATCGGTGAAGTTGATGTGCGCGCTGGACAGCCCTTCAAGCTCAAGGTAGCCCGGCAGGCTTTTCAACAACTCGAAACCGTCTTCGACCGTGGCCGCCAACAGTCGCGGCCCGGTGACCGGACTGAACGGCACGGCACTCAACAGTTTGGGGTAGTAATCGATGCCGGCGCGTTCGCAGGCATCGGCCCAGGCGTGATCGAACACGTACTCGCCGTAGGAATGCCACTTGCGATAACCCGGCAGCGCGGCGATCAGGCGGTCACCTTCAACGTGCAGCAAATGCTCGGGCTGCCAGCCGGTATGAGGGCCGACGCTGCCGCTGTCTTCCAGTGCGCTCAAAAAAGCGTGACGCAGAAAAGGCTGAGTCTCGGGCACCAGTGCGTCCCACGTCTGCGGGGCGATTTCTGACAGTTTTTGCAGGCGTTGCAACGGCATCACCATCCTCACTCTTCATGGCGTGAAAGCCCCGCGAGTATCGCCGATCGCACTCCTTTGCACACGGTCAATTCGACGACAGTGCTCTAACTCAATAGTTCAGGGCGACTTTGTATCGTCATCGACATGACATCACATTGCCACTGCTCTGTAATAAACCATCGCGATACTGGCGCCTGTTTTTAGAGCGCCGGGTTATACCCGGCCACAGTTTTCCGCCCCTTATGGTCGGTTGTGTCCCGGATGGCTCTGTCATCCCCTCTCATCTTCGGAGATTGATATGCGTCTTGCTTCCACGAAAACTGCGGCGGCCTTGTGCGGTGGCCTGTTGCTGGCCATGAGTGTTCCGGCCAGTGCCGCAGTCGACGCCAAACTGCTCGACATGCTCAAGGCTAACGGCTCGATCACCAACGCGCAGTACAGCGAACTGCAAGCCGAGCTGGCCAGGGATCAGAAAGACCAGCAGATCGCCCGTCAGGCTCAGCAAGAGACCAACGAGCAAATCGCGGCCACCGCGAAGAAAACCGACACACTGAGCGCTTTCGACCAGAAGCTTGCCTGGGCGGCAAAGACCCAATTCAAGGGCGACGTGCGCTTCCGTCAGGAAAACGTCCACAACGATGGCGTGCCGAACAACAAGGACCAGGACCGCCAGCGCATTCGTGCCCGCCTGGGTGCCTACAGCGAAATCAACCCGCAGGTCGACACCGGTATCCGTATCGCCACCGGCAGCAACGACGACGCTCGCTCGACCAACCAGGACCTGAACAACTACTTCGACAAGAAGCAGATCTGGCTGGACCAGGGTTACATCGACTACCACCCGGACGCGATCAAGAACCTGCACCTGGTTGGCGGCAAGATGCCGCAACAATGGGTGAGCATGGGCGACATCATCTGGGATAGCGACATCAACCCGGAAGGTCTGGCCGTTACTTACAAGTACCCGCTGAGCGGCAGCACCGAGTTGTTCGGTAGCGCCGGTCACTACACCCTCAAGGACAACGTCGACGGCGAAGGCGTGCAGTTCAAGCACGACCTGCGCCTGTACGCCGGCCAGTTGGGTGCGCGCTTCGCCATCACCGACAGCATGAAAATGACCTTGGGCGGCAGTCTCTACGCCTACGACAACGACGACAGCAGCGCCTGCCCTACCAGCGGCACAGTCACCGCGCCATGCGCACTGGCCGTCAACGGCAACAGCCCGGGCGAACAGTTCAAACTGTACGAAGGCTTTGGCCAGCTGGACTTCAGCAACCTGCCAGTTCCGCTGTCGATCTACGGTCAGTACGTCAACAACACCGATGCCAGCAACGACCAGGACACTGGCTGGCTGGCCGGTGTGAAGTCGAAGATCTATGGCTTCAACCTGGACTACAACTACCGCGACGTGCAGCGTAACGCAGTGGTTGGCGCCTTCACCGACTCCGACTTCGCCAACGGCTTCACCGGTTCACGCGGCAGCAAGCTGAAAGTGAGCTACGACCTGGACAAGAACTTTGCCCTGGGCGCGACCTACTTCATGGCGACTTCGGACCAGACCAACGCCAACATCAACAAGAAGGATTCGGACATCAACACCCTGCAACTGGATGCCGAAGCCAAGTTCTGACTCACCCGCTATACGACTCTGGCAAGGATGCCTGAGCCCCTTTTACAGCCTGGCGTTGGTGTGTCGGTCCCCATCATCCTCCGATGCATCAACGCGAGTCTGTTTTCACATCCCCGCCTGAAAATGTTCATTTGTGGCGAGGGGGCTTGTCGGAACGCCGCACCGCCCCGTTGGATCGCGCAGCGATCCCAAAACCAGCCACTGCTATTTTCCTGGAGCACCGCGTCAACCTGACCTGCGACTACTGCGTAGTCGAACGGGGGCAAGCCCCCTCGCCACAAAAGCCCACCGCAAAAAAAATCGCAGCCTTGGGCTGCGATTTTTTCATCTGCTGCGACAGTCTATTCAAGCTCAGCGCTTGCGCAGCAACACGCTACCAATAGAATAACCGGCACCGAACGAACTGAGCACAGCCAGCGAACCGGCCGGCAGATCGTCCTGGTTCTTGTGGAAGGCAATCACGGAACCGGCGGAGCTGGTGTTGGCGTAGGTGTCGAGAATCACCGGCGCTTCCTGTTCGGTGGCGTCGCGGCCCAACAGCTTCTTGACGATCAGGTGGTTCATGCTGAGGTTGGCCTGGTGCAGCCAGAAGCGCTTCACGTCGCTGACGTTGAGCTGATTCTCCTGCAGATGCTCAGCGATCAGCTCGGCCACCATCGGGCAGACTTCCTTGAACACCTTGCGGCCTTCCTGCACGAACAGTTTGTCCTTGGCGCCGATGCCCTCTTGCGCCGCGCGGTTGAGGAAGCCGAAGTTGTTGCGGATGTTGTTGGAGAACTTGGTCAGCAGCTTGGTGCTGACGATATCGAACTGGAACTTGGACGTCGCCAGGTCAGCACGCTCGATGATCACCGCCGTGGCAGCGTCACCGAAGATGAAGTGGCTGTCACGGTCACGGAAGTTCAGGTGGCCAGTGCAGACTTCCGGGTTGACCATCAGGATCGCCCGGGCCTGGCCCAGTTTCACGCTGTTGGCGGCGGTCTGGATACCGAAAGTCGCCGAAGAACAGGCCACGTTCATGTCGAAACCGAAACCCTGGATACCCAGCGCTTCCTGCACTTCAATGGCAATGGCCGGGTAGGCACGTTGCAGGTTGGAGCAGGCGACGATCACGCCATCGATGTCGGCAGCGGTCTTGCCCGCGCGTTGCAAGGCTTGCTCGGCCGCGCCGATGGCCATCTGGCAAAGCACCGACCATTCGTCGTTGGAACGTTCCGGCAGGCGCGGAGCCATGCGTTGCGGGTCGAGGATGCCTTCCTTGTCCATGACAAAGCGGCTCTTGATGCCGGAGGCTTTTTCGATGAACGCTGCGCTGGACTCGGTCAACGCTTGCACTTCACCGCGCGCGATGGCGTCAGCGTTGTCGGCGTTGAATTGCGCGACGTAAGCATTGAAAGACTGCACCAGCTCTTCGTTGGAAATGCTGTTGGCCGGGGTGTACAGGCCGGTGCCGCTGATGACGACGTTATGCATGGTCGTGTCTCTAATCTGTTCAGGCAGAAAGCATTGGCACCGTCGTACCAATACACAAAGGGTCTATTCCCATCCGGGGGACGCAAACCTGGCATCGCTTTATTCCTGCTCGCAACCTGGTCGAAGGCTCTAGGTCGCGAAACTGGCGTTTATGGTCGCGAAGTTTGCCATAAAGCTTGGGTTTTGGCGCCTTTTGCGAGAGCAACGCAATACTTGTAGGAGCGAGCTTGCTCGCGATGAACCAGAGAACGCCGTGGGGTGTCAGGTTCCCAGCGTTATCGTTGACGACCATCGCGAGCAAGCTCGCTCCTACAGGGATTGTGTCAGGGCTCTACCTGACTCCACTGCTTGCTTAGGCGTTTGTCGGAGATCGGCACTTTGGTTCCCAACTGTTGCGCAAACAGCGAAACCCGATACTCCTCCAGCCACCAGCGATACAACTCCAGCTGCGGATCGCGCTTGCCTTCCTGGGCGTGTTTGTTGGCGCGGGTCTGGTACTGCGTCCACAGGCCGGACAATTCGCCGCTCCAGACCCGGTCGCGCTGCACTTGGGCACCGATTTTCTCGAAACGCTGCTCGATGGCCTTGAGGTAACGCGGTAATTCCTTGAGCCACTGCATCGGCGTTTCCCGGACAAAACCCGGATAGACCAGGTGGCTGAGCTGCTGCTTGATGTCGTTCAAGGCCACGGCTTGTGCCAGATCGATCTTGCCCTTGAAGCGCTTTTGCAGGCCGTGCCAGAGTTTGAGGACTTCCAGGGTCAGCTTCGCCACGCGCTCGGCGTGCTCGGTCCAGGCGCCACGTTTGCGCTCGGCCAGCGACGCCAATCCGGCGCCATCGCGAGGCAGCGGGTCTTCGCCTTCGAGAATGCAGCTGTCGAGGCTGGCCAGCAGAATGTCTTCCACCAGTGCATCGACACGCCCCATGTCGCGATACAGCAGGCCCAGTTCAGTCAGGCCCGGCAACTTGCCACGCAGGAACTTCGCCGACTCGGCCAGTTGCTGCATCAGCAGGCGCTGCAAGGCACGGCGATGCTGGAACTCGGCCTCGGCCGGGGTCGAGAAACGCCCTTCCTTGACCGTACCGCTCTCCTCCACCAGCGCCGGATAGACCGTCATCGACAGCCCGGCGATCTTCTGTTGGGTTTTCTCGGCCACGGCGGCGAACACTTTCGGCTCCACCGGTTGCTGGCTCTTCGCGGTTTGCGGCACGGCCAACGCCGCCTGGCTGGCCTCGGCGAAACGCGCCGTCAGTTCCGCCAGGTCGCGACCTTCACCGAGGAACTTGCCCTGGGCGTCGACGATTTCCAGGTTCATCCGCAGATGGCTTTCAACCTGCTGCGCCGCCTCGGCCCAGGCTTCATCGCTGACCCGCGCACCGGTCATGCGCAGCAGCTCGCGCCCTAAAGCCTGGGGCAGCGAGCCCTCGGCAAAGGTCATGCGCTGCAACGCCGCCTTGACGAAGTCCGGCACCGGCACGAAATTCTTGCGCAAGGCCTTGGGCAGGTTGCGCACCAGGGCAATGCACTTGGCTTCGATGACACCCGGCACCAGCCATTCCAGGCGTTCCGGCGGCAGCATCGGCAACAGCGGTGCAGGCACGCGCAGGGTCACGCCGTCGCGCGGGTGATTCGGTTCGAAGTGGTAGCTGAGGGCCAATTCCAGATCGCCGATGTGCAAGGTGTCCGGGTAATGCTGGGCGGTGACTTCACTGGCTTCGCGGGCCAGCACGTCCTCTTCGCGCATGATCAGCAGTTGCGGGTCTTTCTGGCTGTTGATCCGGTACCAGCTGTCGAAGGTCGCGGTCTGGTGGATCTCCGGCGGCAGACGCGCATCGTAGAAGGCGTACAGGGTTTCTTCGTCGGCGAGGATGTCGCGGCGACGGGCCTTGGCTTCCAGTTCGTCGAGCTGTTCCAGCAACTGCTTGTTGGCCGCCAGGCACTTGGCCTTGGACTGGATTTCACCGCGCACCAGCGCTTCGCGGATGAACAGTTCCCGCGACACCACCGGGTCCACCGGGCCGTAATGCACCGGCCGGCGCCCGACCACGATCAGCCCGAACAGGGTGATCTGCTCGAACGCCACGACCTGGCCGCGCTTCTTCTCCCAGTGGGGTTCGAAATGGTTTTTCTTGATCAGGTGCCCGGCCAGCGGCTCGATCCAGTCGGCATCGATCTTCGCCACCATCCGCGCGTAGAGCTTGGTGGTTTCCACCAGTTCAGCGGTCATCAGCCATTGCGGGCGCTTCTTGCCGATGCCCGACGACGGGTGAATCCAGAAGCGCCGCTGACGCGCACCGAGGTAATCACCCTCTTCGGTTTTCTGGCCGATCTGGCTGAGCAAGCCCACCAGCACCGCTTTGTGCAGTTTCGGATAGTCCGCCGGCTCTTTATTGAGGCTCAACTGCATGTCGCGGCAGATCAGGCTCAGCTGGCGATGGGAATCGCGCCATTCGCGCAGGCGCAGGTAATTCAGGAAATTCTTGCGGCACCAGTTGCGCAGCGGGTTGGCGGTCAGCGCCTGGCGCTGCTCCTCGAATCCGCGCCACAGATTGACCAGCCCGGCGAAGTCCGAGTCGGGGTCTTTCCATTGGGCGTGGGCTTGATCCGCCGCTTGCTGACGCTCCGGCGGACGCTCGCGTGGGTCCTGGATCGACATCGCGCTGGCGACGATCAGCACTTCCTGCAAGCTGCCGAGCTTGGCCGCTTCCAGCAACATGCGGCCCATGCGCGGGTCCACCGGCAGTCGCGCCAGTTGACGACCGAGCGGGGTCAGCTGGCTGTTGCGATCCACCGCCGAGAGTTCTTGCAGCAGGTTGTAACCGTCGCTGATGGCCTTGCCGTCCGGCGGCTCGATGAACGGGAACTCGGTGACTTCGCCGAGGCGCAGATGCAACATCTGCAAGATGACGGCGGCGAGGTTGGTGCGCAAGATTTCGGGATCGGTAAATTCCGGGCGCCCGAGGAAGTCTTCCTCGCTGTAGAGGCGGATGCAGATACCCGGCTCGACCCGCCCGCATCGACCTTTACGCTGGTTGGCGCTGGCTTGGGAAACCGCCTCGATCGGCAGCCGCTGAACCTTGGCGCGGTAGCTGTAGCGGCTGATGCGCGCGGTGCCGCTGTCGATCACGTAGCGAATACCCGGCACGGTCAGCGAGGTTTCCGCGACGTTGGTCGCCAGGACCACGCGACGGCCCGGGTGCGACTGGAAAATCCGCTGCTGCTCGGCCGGCGACAACCGTGCGTACAGCGGCAGGATTTCGGTGTGCTTGAGCTGGGCCTTGCGCAGCATTTCGGCGGCGTCGCGAATCTCGCGCTCACCGGGCAGGAACACCAGCACGTCACCGGGACTGCGGCCTTCGCTGCGCTCATAGGCGGCGATTTCATCAAGGGTGGCGAGAATCGCCTGATCCACTGTCAGGTCGTCCTCGACGCGGTTGCCCTCTTCGTCCTGCTCCAGGGTCAGCGGGCGATACCAGGTGTCCACCGGAAAAGTGCGCCCGGAAACTTCGACTATCGGCGCATCATCGAAATGCTTGGAGAAACGCTCCAGATCGATGGTTGCCGAAGTAATGATGACCTTCAGGTCCGGACGACGCGGCAGCAGGGTTTTCAGATAGCCGAGCAGGAAGTCGATGTTGAGGCTGCGTTCGTGGGCCTCGTCGACGATGATCGTGTCGTAGCGTTCCAGGTAGCGGTCGTTCTGGGTTTCCGCCAGCAGGATGCCATCGGTCATCAGCTTGATCAGGGTGTTGGAATCGCTCTGATCCTCGAAACGCACCTGATAACCGACCAGCGCGCCCAGCGGCGTGCCGAGCTCTTCGGCGACCCGGCTGGCGACGCTGCGCGCAGCGATCCGGCGCGGTTGGGTGTGGCCGATCAAGCCGTGCTGGCCGCGACCGATTTCCAGGCAGATCTTCGGTAACTGGGTGGTTTTACCCGACCCGGTTTCACCGGCGATGATCAACACCTGGTGCTTTTCCAGCGCCTTCTTGATTTCGTCGCGCTTGGCGGCGATCGGCAGGCTGTCGTCGTAACGAATCACCGGCAGGCTGGCGCGGCGCGCCAGCACCTGCTCACAGGACGCCTGCATGCGCGCAACCCACTGGGCCAGCTTGGCCTCGTCGGGTTTCTTGCGCAGCTCAAGCAACTGCCGCCGCAGCCGGTGGCGGTCGGCAAGCATGGCGTGATCGAGGTTTTTCAGCAGTTTGTCGATGGAGGGCGATTCGTCGGTCATCGGGTACGCAATTCAGTCGTCTAGTGGCGCAGGGGGGCGATTGTCGCAGATTTGAAGGTTGAGCGAGATCCCTTGTAGGAGCGAGCTTGCTCGCGATGAACTCAAGAACGCCACGGGGTGTCAGGTTTCCCGCGTCACCGTTAACGACCATCGCGAGCAAGCTCGCTCCTACAGGGATGCGTACCGGTGCTACTCGCTGTCGAGGCCTTTACGCCGATACGGGAATACATCGATCACTTTGCCGCCCCGAATCGCTTCCTGCAGGCTTTTCCAGTAATCGGCGTTGTACAACTCGCCATGCAACTGATCGAACAGCTTGCGCTGCCCGAAATCGGCAAACAGGAACGGCGGAAACTCTTCCGGGAACACGTCCAGCGGCCCGATCGAATACCACGGTTCGGAAGCCATTTCGTCTTCCGGGGTGCGCGGTTGCGGGATGTGGCGGAAGTTGGCCTCGGTGAGGAAGCAGATCTCGTCGTAGTCGTAGAACACCACGCGGCCATGACGGGTGACGCCGAAGTTCTTCAGCAGCATGTCGCCGGGAAAGATGTTGGCCGCCGCCAGTTGCTTGATCGCCAGGCCGTAGTCTTCCAGGGCTTCTCGCACCTGCGCCTCGTTGGCGTTCTCCAGGTAGAGGTTCAGTGGGGTCATGCGCCGTTCTGTCCAGCAGTGGCGGATCAGCACCGTATCGTCTTCCACCGAGACCGTGGACGGCGCAACTTCCAGCAGTTCCTCCAGGCATGCCGGATCGAACTTGCTCAGGGGAAAACGGAAATCGGCAAACTCCTGGGTATCGGCCATGCGCCCGACGCGGTCGACACTCTTCACCAAACGGTACTTTTCGATCACCGTGGCGCGGTCGACGTTTTTCGACGGCGAGAAACGGTCCTTGATGATTTTGAACACGGTGTTGAAACCCGGCAGGGTAAACACGCTCATGACCATGCCGCGCACACCGGGGGCCATGATGAACTGGTCGTCGGTGTTGGCCAGGTGGTTGATCAGCGCCCGGTAGAACTCCGACTTGCCGTGCTTGTAGAAGCCGATCGAGGTGTACAGCTCGGCAATGTGCTTGCCCGGCAGGATACGCCGCAGGAAACCGATGAACTCCGCCGGCACCGGCACATCCACCATGAAATACGAACGGGTGAAGGAGAAGATGATCGACACGTCCGCCTCATCGGTGATCAGCGCATCGATCTGGATGCCGCGGCCTTCGAGATGCAGCAGCGGAATCGCCAGCGGCCATTGCTCGTCGGCGGTGTAGATGCGCCCGACCAGGTACGCGCCCTTGTTGCGGTAGAGCACCGAGGAAAACAGTTCGACGCTCAGCTCCGGGTCCTTGCATACCCAGTCCGGCAGGTTCTCGCGCAGTTGCGCTTCGAGGCGCTTCAGGTCGCCGGACAGGTCGGCGTAATCCTCGCTGAAGCGGTAGTCGGCGAAGATGCTGGCGAGCATGGCCGACAATTGGCCCTGCGGCTTGTAGGTTCGGGTTTGCGCGGCCCGGGCCCGGCGCAGGCTCGGCCGGGTGGTGTGGATGAACATGCAGCCATCGCTGATCAGGTCGTGGCTGAACAGCCCGCAGAAGATCGAGTTGTACCAGGTCTCGGACAGTTCATCGTCGAAGCGCAGGTCGATCAGGCTGATATAGGCGCTCTTGACCAGCGGCCAGCAGCTGACGTCCAGCGTGTCGGCGTCAAACGCGGTGCGCAGGCGCGCCACCGTTTCAGCGACTTTGTCTTCGTACAGATTGATCCGCGCCGCCGACGCCGATTGTGTCTCTTGCCACTTGGCCTGTTCGAAGCGGGCCCGGGCGCCGTCGGTGATCTGGCGAAAATGCTCGCGGTAATCGTCAAAGCCATCGAGGATCAAGCGGGCGATGTCGGCGGCTGGCCATTGCTGCGGCATGGTGAGACCTCTGCGGGAATTCGGGAGCCCTGAGCTTAGCCAGTGAAGCAGGTGCAGGAGAAGCGTAATTTTGCGGGCGAATTGAATGCCCGGTTTTCGGTTGCCATCGATCACACACTCAGCAACACTTTCGCCCCTCCATCAAGGAAGGACCGCGTTGTGAACCCCGTCGATATTTTCCGTTTACTGTCCCTGGCGGCCATTTGGGGAGCGAGTTTCCTGTTCATGCGCATCATCGCCCCGGTGATTGGCAGCATTCCAACCGCGTTTTTCCGTGTATCCATCGCCGCTGCCGGACTGCTGGTGATTCTCGGGCTGATGCGCATCAGTTGGGATTTCAAGGGCAAACTCAAAACCGTGATGCTGCTCGGGGTGATCAACTCCGGGATTCCGGCGACGCTCTATTCGGTGGCCGCGCAGGTGCTACCAGCCGGTTACTCGTCGATTTTCAATGCCACGACGCCATTGATGGGCGTGCTGATCGGCGGCCTGTTTTTCCATGAAAAGCTCACTGGCGCCAAGCTCGGCGGCGTGTTCCTGGGGCTGTTCGGTGTGGGCGTGCTGACCCGTGCCGGTCCGGTGGCGTTCGATATGGCACTGCTGATGGGTGCCGTTGCCTGCCTGCTCGCGACCACTTGCTACGGCTTTGCGGGGTTTCTCGCCCGGCGCTGGCTCGATCAGGCCGGTGGCCTCGACAGCCGTTTGTCGGCACTGGGCAGCATGCTCGGCGCGACGTTGTTCCTGCTACCGCTGTTCGGCTACAGCGTGATCAGCCAACCACCCGCGAGTTGGGGCGGCTGGAGCGTGTGGCTATCGCTGCTGGGCTTGGGTCTGGGATGCACGGCGTTTGCGTACATTATTTACTTCCGGCTCCTGAGCTCCATTGGCCCGGTGAAATCGATGACCACAACTTTCCTGATCCCGCTGTTCGGGGTGTTGTGGGGGGGACTGTTTCTCGATGAGCCGCTGTCAATGGCGCATGTCTATGGCGGGATGTTGATTGCGCTGGCGTTGTGGCTGGTGTTGAAGCCGGCTGCGGTGAAACCTGGCCTGGTGGCTGACCGGTAGGGTTGTTGCGAGTCGGATGACGCCTTCGCGGGCAAGCCCGCTCCCACATTTGATCAGAGTGTTCACAAATTATGCGTTCACAACAGATCCAGTGTGGGAGCGGGCTTGCTCGCGAAGGCGATAGCCCAGACACCGACAATCACAAGGCCGAAGCACTCATCTCCCCATCCACTAACCGCCGAATTCCCAGCGGATTGCCGTTCTGCAACGCTTCGGGCAGCAACGCATCCGGATAGTTCTGGAAGCACACCGGCCGCAGGAAGCGATCGATCGCCAGGGTGCCCACCGAGGTGCCCCGCGAGTCAGACGTCGCCGGATACGGCCCGCCATGCACCATGGCCTCGCAGACTTCGACCCCGGTCGGATAGCCATTGAGCAAGATCCTTCCGACCTTCTCCTGGAGCAACTCAGCCAGCCAGCGGTACTCCAGCAATTCTTCGGCCTCGCCGATCAACGTCGCCGTCAATTGCCCGCGCAGGCCATGCAGCGCCGCCGCCAACTGCGCCCGATCCTCGACCTCAATGACAATGGTGGTCGGCCCGAACACTTCCTCCTGCAACAACTCATCGCCCTTGAGCAACAGGCTGACATCGGCCTTGAACACCTGCGGTTGAGCCTGATTGCCTTGTTGTGGCCGGCCCGCCAGATGGGTCAGGCCCGGATGCTCGTGCAGTTCGCCAAGACCCCGGCTGTAGCTGACCAGCGCGCCGGCGTTGAGCATGGTTTGCGCCGGTTGCTGGTTCATGTGGGCGCAGAATGTCTCAAGGAAAGAACTGAACTGCGGCGAGCGCACACCAATGACCAAGCCCGGATTGGTGCAGAACTGGCCACAGCCCAGGGTGACCGAGCCGGCCAATTGCGCCGCGATCTGCTCGCCACGCACCTTGAGGGCTTCGGGCAGCAGGAACACCGGGTTGATGCTCGACATCTCGGCGAACACCGGGATCGGCTGCGCCCGATTAGCAGCCATGTGGCTCAGGGCATTGCCGCCTTTGAGTGAGCCGGTGAAGCCGACCGCCTGAATCGCCGGATGCTTGACCAGCCATTCGCCGACACCGCCGCCATAAATCATGTTGAACACACCGGCCGGCATGCCGGTTTTTTCCGCGCCGCGGATGATCGCGTCAGCCACCCACTCGGCGGTTGCCATGTGCCCGCTGTGGGCCTTGAACACCACCGGGCAACCGGCGGCCAGTGCCGAAGCGGTATCGCCGCCGGCTGTGGAAAACGCCAGCGGGAAGTTACTGGCGCCGAACACTGCAACCGGCCCCAGGCCGATGCGGTACTGACGCAGATCCGGGCGTGGCAACGGCTGCCGATCCGGCAATGCGCGGTCGATGCGCGCACCATGGAAATCACCGCGACGCAGCACCTTGGCGAACAGGCGCAACTGGCCGCTGGTGCGTGCGCGCTCACCTTGAATACGCCCGGCCGGCAACGCGGTTTCGCGGCACACGGTGGCGACGAACTCATCGCCCAGCCCGTCGATTTCATCGGCGATGGCATCGAGGAACGTTGCGCGCTTTTCAGCGCTGAGGTTGCGATAAACCGGGTAAGCGCTGGCGGCGGCTTTGGCGGCGGCATCCACTTCGGCTTCGGATGCCTGAATGAAGAATCCGGAGAGCGCTTCGCCCGTCGTTGCATCGAGGCTTTGCAGCTGCGTCGTGCCGTTGGCACTGCGGCGACCGCCAATGTAGTTGTGTCCGAGAAACTGGGTCATATGGACTCCTTGGTCAAATGCAGACCTGTAGGAGCCGGCTTGCTGGCGATAGCGATTTGGCGCGCGACGTTGATGATCATTGCGCCATTGCCATTGCGATCGCCAGCAAGCCGGCTCCTACAAGGGTTAAAGCGTGCGCACCTGACCGATGCCAAGCGGCTGGGCGCTTTCGCCGATACCGTTGACCAGCGGCGCGCCGAACTCATCGAGGCTGATCTGGAAGCTGTCTCCCGGCTGGGTCTTTACCCCGTCGGCAAACGACAGCGTGGCGGTGCCGAAGTAATGCACGTGCACATCACCAGGACGCAGGAACTGCGCGTACTTGAAGTGATGAAACTCCAGGTTGGCCAGGCTGTGGCACATGTTGTCCTCGCCGCTGAGAAACTCCTTTTCCCAGATCGTTTCACCGTCGCGCTTGATACGGCTGGTGCCGACCAGATGCCTGGGCAACTCGCCGACGCGTAGTTCCGGGCCATAGGAACAGCAGCGCAACTTCGAATGGGCGAGGTACAGGTAGTTGCGCCGTTCCATGACGTGGTCGGAGAACTCGTTGCCCAGGGCGAAACCGATGCGGTACGGCTGGCCATCATCGCCAATCACATACAAGCCGGTGAGTTCCGGCTCTTCACCGGCGTCTTCGGCGAATGGCGGCACCGGGAAATCCGCACCGGGGCGCACGACGATGCTGCCGTCGCCCTTGTAGAACCATTCCGGTTGCGCGCCGACCTGCCCTGCCGCCGGTTTGCCGCCCTCCAGCCCCCACTTGAACATGCGCATGGTGTCGGTCATGCCAGCTTCGACGGCGCCGTCGTGCTGATGCATTTTGTCCCGCGTCGCCGCGCTGCCCAAATGGGTCAGACCGGTGCCACTGATCAGGCAATGCGCCGGGTCCTCGTGGTCCAGTGGCGGCAGGACCTTGCCCTGCTGCAACAGCGTTGCGTAATCCGGTCCGGGCTCGGTGCCGCGCAGGGCGATCTCTTCTTGCAGACTGCGTTGGGCACGAATGGCGGCCACCGCCAGTTCACGGGTGCTGCGGGTATCACGCAACACCTGGACCTGAGCCCCTTCAACCAAGCCGACCTGGCGTTGTCCGTCGGTGTTTTCAAACTGAATCAGGCGCATGTCGGCCCTCCGAAAAGTCGTGTTGGGCGCCGCCGCTGAGCGACGCCGGACGGTCACTCGATGATGTTGAAATCGCTCAGGTACTCATCGGAGATTTCCAGACCCAGCCCCGGTTTGTTGTCGTCGAGCTGGATGTAGCCGTTGACCGGTTGCGGCTCGCCCTTGAACACGTAGTAGAAGAGCTCGTTGCCGACTTCGACATCGAACACCGGGAAGAACTCGGCCATCGGCGAGGCCGTGGTGGACATGGTCAGGTGGTAGTTGTGCATCTGCCCGGCGTGCGGGATGACCGGCACCGACCAGGCTTCGGCCATGGCGTTGATCTTGCGCGCGGCGGTAATACCGCCTACGCGGTTGGTGTCGTACTGGATCACATCGACGGCACGGCGTTCCAGCAGGTCCTTGAACCCGTAGGAGGTGAACTCGTGCTCGCCGCCGGAGATCGGCATGATCCCCATCTTCTTCAGTTCGATGTAGCCTTCGATGTCATCGGCGATCACCGGTTCTTCGAGCCAGCGAGGTTCGAACTCGGCCAGTTTCGGCAACATGCGACGCGCATATTCGAGGGTCCAGCCCATGTAGCATTCGAGCATGATGTCGACGTCAGGGCCGGCCAGCTCACGCAGGGCGCGCACTTGTTCGATGTTGCGACGCATGCCGGCCGGGCCGTCTTTCGGGCCATAGCCGAAGCGCATCTTCAGCGCGGTGAAACCCTGGCTCAGATAGCCCTGGGCCTCTTCGAGGAACAGGTCGAGGTTGTCGTTGGCGTAGAGTTTGGACGCGTAGGTCCAGATCTTTTCCTTGGTGCGGCCGCCCAGCAGCTTGAACACCGGCTTGTTCACCGCTTTGCCCATGATGTCCCAGATCGCGATGTCGATCGCCGAGATCGCCGCCATGCCGATGCCCTTGCGGCCCCAGGCGTGGCTCTGGCGGTACATTTTCTGCCAGATGTATTCGTTGTCGAACGGGTCTTCGCCAATGGCGATCGGTGCCAGGTAGGTGTCGATGATTTCCTTGGCCACACGCGGCGCCAGGGCGCAGTTACCGATGCCAACGAGGCCGGTGTCGGTCTCGACTTCTACCACCAGCCAGCCGTGGAAACGGAACGAGCCCATGGCGTCGCCACGTTCGAACAGGATGTCGCTGGCGTTGGTGCAGAAGTGCGCCTGGGGTGGCACGACTTTGCCTTTCCACTCGAAAACGCGGGTACGGATCGCTTTGATTTTCATGAATACAGTTCCTTGCTAACGCTTGGGTAGTGATCAGCCAACCTGAGCCGGTGTGAGCTGCGAGGGGGATTTAGGGGTGTGGGTGGTACGAAGTCGGGACAGCAGGACGGCGCCGATAATGCCAACCGTGGCCAGGGCGAACATGCCGGCGCGGGGGTCTGCAAAACTGCTTTCCATCACGGTTTTCAGGTTCGGTGCAACGAAGCCGCCGAGGTTGCCGATAGAGTTGATCAGGGCGATCCCGCCCGCCGCGGCGGCACCGCTGAGGTAGCTGGTGGGGATGGTCCAGAACAGCGGTTGCACAGAGACGAAACCGGCAGCCGCGAAGCAGAACGCGAGGACAACCGGCACCATGCTCGTACCCAGCGCGGAGGCGGCGATACCAAGGGCAGCCATGGTCAGCATGCACACGGCGAGGCGACGGTGCTGGCCGGTACGGTCGGCATAGCGAGTGACGAGGCGGGTCACGATCAGCGCGCAGATCCACGGGATTGCGGTGATCAGGCCGACGTTCAGGCCAACATGCCCGTCAAGCAAACCTGCGATACGGGTCGGCAGGTAGAACACCACGCCGTACACGCTCATCTGAATGGTGAAATACGCCAAGCAGAATTGCAGCACCCGAGGGTTGCGCAAGGCACTGAGGAAACCGTGGGGGCTGCTGTGTTTTTTCTGTGCGTCTTCTTCGGCCAGGGCAGTGCCCAGCGCCTGTTTTTCTTCAACGCTCAACCAGGTCGCGTCGCTTGGGCGATTGACCAGGTAGAAGTACGCCGCGATGCCGACTACCGAAGCCATCAAGCCTTCGACAACGAACAGCCATTGCCAGTTGGTCAGGCCGAACACGCCGTGGAATTCCAGCAACCAGCCGGACAACGGGCTGCCCAACACCAGCGCCAGGGGCAGGCCGAAATAGAACAGGCCCAGCGCCTGGCCACGGCTCTGCGCCGGGAACCAGTAGGTGAGGTAAAGGATGATCCCCGGGAAGAACCCGGCTTCAGCCACACCCAGCAGGAAGCGCAGCACGTAGAAAGTTTCGGCATTGTGAGCAAACATCATCGCCGCCGACACCAGGCCCCAGGTGACCATGATCCGGCACAGCCAGACCTTGGCGCCGAGGCGATGCAGCATGTAATTGCTAGGCACTTCGAAGAACGCGTAACCGATGAAGAAGATGCTCGCGCCGAACGCGAACGCGGCATCGCCCAACCCGGTGTCGGCCTGCAACGCCGCTTTGGCGAAGCCGACGTTGGAGCGATCGATGAACGCCAGGATGTACATCAGGATCAGAAACGGCAGCAGGCGAAGCCGGCTTTTGGAGATAGCGCTGGACAGCGCCAGGGCGGAATCTGGGCGGGTCATGTGAAGGTTCCTTTTGCTGCCGGTATGTGCCTTGCGGAAGTGACAAGGCGGGCTTTTTGTAGTTGTCATTCGCTTGATCGCCGTGGCCGAAAGTGGCCGGTTGCGTTCATTCGATGGAGCGACTTTAGCCAGCGCAAAGGGTTGCGGATAATCACTTATGCGTATCCGGCGATAACCTGGGGTGATAGGAAAAACCGATTATTGAGTAGATCGAGTTATCAGCCTTTCCACAAAACTGTAGGAGCCGGCTTACTGGCGATTGCAGTCCGTCAGGCACCTGAAAAGTGTCTGCCAGACCGCATCGCCAGCAAGCCGGCTCCTACAGGGGTATTGCGTGGTGTCAGTGGCGGTTGCGACCCATCCGGCAGGCAATCTCGAACGCCTGGCGGATCGCACCGGCATTCGCCTTACCCTGCCCCGCGATGTCGAACGCAGTGCCATGGGCCGGGGTGGTGATCGGAATCGGCAGCCCGCCCTGCACCGTCACGCCACGGGAAAAACCCATCAGCTTAATCGCGATCTGGCCTTGATCGTGGTACATGGTCACTACCGCGTCGAAGGCACTGGCATCGCCCTGGACCTTGAGGAAAATAGTGTCGGCCGGATACGGCCCGTCCGCCGCGATCCCCAGCGTCTGCGCCGAGCGGACGGCCGGGCCGATGATGTCCAGTTCCTCGCGACCGAACGAGCCGTTGTCGCCGTTGTGCGGATTCAAGCCACACACACCGATTCGTGGTTTCTCCAGACCATTGCGCTTGAGCGCCGTGTCGATCAGTTGAATCGCTTCCACCACCCGTTGCTGGCTGAGCAGGCCTGGTACATCGGCCAGGGCCACATGGGAGGTCACCCGTGAAGTCCAGAGGTTGTCGAGCACGTTGAACTCGCAGAACGGCCCGTGGAAGTCCAGCAGCTCGGCGAACCAGTGCAACTCATCGCTGTGCGCCATGCCGGCCATGTGCAGCGAGGTCTTGTTCAAGGGCCCGAACAGCACCGCATCGGTGATGCCCGCTTCGGTCAGGCGCAGGGCCTTTTCCAGGGTGTCGAGGCTATAGCGCCCGCCGATGACGCTGGCCTCACTGCGCGCAAACTCACCGACGGTGTCGCCACGAAAGTCATAGAACAACGGCGTGTCATCGACGAATGCCAGATGCTCCAGGGACTCGACGCGACGATAGGGAAACTCCATCCCGGCGATGCGCATGCCGCGACGCATTTCCGCTTCGTCGGCGATCAGGATCACGTTGGCCTGAGCGCGCACGTCGGGCTCGCCGAGCAAGCGGGCGATCAGTTCCGGGCCGATGCCTGCCGGGTCGCCAAGGACCATCGCGATGGTGGATTTGCTCATGCTTCACTCCTCAAGGGTTCAGGCCGCGCCCGGTCAATGGCGCAAGGCTCGCAGCGATAGACCCGCTGCGCGTTGCTATGGAAAAGTCGCTCCTGATCGGCCATTGGCAAATCGGCGACGATGGATTTGAAACCGCTGTAGATGTCCTCGAACGAGCCGCACAGGCTGTCCACCGGAAAGTTGCTGGCGAACATTGCTCTGTCGCTGCCGAACATGGCGATCACTTCGCGCACGATCCAGGCGTTGTCCTTGGCACGCCAGCGCTGGCCGCCCTGCCCCAGGCCGGAAATCTTCACCCGCACGTTCGGCCATTGCGCCAGTCGCGCCATCGCCAGACGCCAGCCCGCCAGGCCTTCGGCACTGCGGTCGTTGGGCAAACCGGCATGGTTGAGAATCAGCGTGATGCCGGGAAAGTCCCGGGCCAGGCGTTCGGCTTCGTGCAGGTTCCACCAGGGTGTCTGCAAATCGAAATGCAGGCCCAGCCCTTCGAGCGCGGCATAGCTGCGACGCCAACGCTCATCGCTCATCAGGCTGCGCATGTGACCGACTTGTTGCGGCGTGGCCGGCCCGCCAGGTTTGTGCCGAACGCTGCGCACATGCTTGAAGCGCGCCTGTTCGGTCAGGACATCGATGGCGTCCGGGTGGTCGAGCCAGGCTTGCGCAACAACCGCATTCGGCACGCCGTAACGGGCGGCCAGTTGCTCGATGAAACGGGTTTCGCCAATCGGGTCCTGGGGGTTCCATTCAGTCTCGACGTACACCGTTTGCACGACGTTATGGGAGCCGGCATCGGCAAAGTAATCCTCGGGAAAATAGCGGCGCTTGATGGCGCTGTAATCACCGTAGCGAAACGGAACATTGGCTTCGGGGGCGAGCCACGGGTGATCGTTGATCGTTGGGTCCCAGAAGTGATGATGGGCGTCGATGATCGGGCCGTCCCACAACTTAGTCATGACGCACCTCATCCAGGCTGATAAACAACGTGGCTAGAACAAACACCGCCGAGCACGCCGCGAAGAACCCGAGCACCGGGGCAAAACCGCCGGCCGCTTGCAGAATCACGCCCACCAGAATTGGCACCGCAATGCCACCGGTGCTGCCGGCCATGTTCATCACGCCGCCGATCAAACCGACCCGCGCCGGAGCTGCCAGCAGCGCCGGGAAGCTCCAGTAGAGACTGCCCCACATCAGGAAAAACGCCGTCATGGCCAATAGCGCCACCGCCGCAAAAGGATCGCTCAGGGTCGGCAGCAACAGGAATGCGCCGAGGGCCACCAGACCGGAAAACGCCAGCAGACTCTTGACCGCCACACCGCGACTGACGCCCTTGCGAATCAAACCATCGCAGAGGAAGCCACCGGTCAACGAGCCGAGCGCACCGCAGATGAAAATCACGAAAGTCGCCGCGCCGATGCCCTTGATATCGAAGCCGCGGGCCTGGGCCAGATAGCTCGGCCCCCAGGTCAGCAAACCGAAATACACCATGGCCCAACTGGCCCGGCCGATCAGCAAACCGCTGAGGGAACGGGCCGCAATGCCCAAGCCCTTGACCGGTATCCGCGCGGCTTCGGCGGCCGGTGTGGCGCGGCCGACGTTGATCTTTTCCAGCTCCGCTTCATTGACCTGCGGATGGCTGGCCGGGTCATCGCGCAGATAACGCCGCGCCAGCCAGGCCAGTACAAGGGTGGCGATACCGGCAATCACGAACGCCAGGCGCCAGGAATCCAGCGAGGCAATCAGGTAGGCAATGATCAACCCGCCAAGGGCCACACCCAGCGGGCTGCCGCTGTCCATCAATACCGCACCGCGACTGCGCTCGTTCGGTGCGAGCCACAGGGAAATCAGTTTGCCGCCCGACGGGAACAGCGGGGCTTCGGCAGCGCCCAGTGCAACCCGGGCAAACAACAAGGACAAGCCACCGGTGGCAAACGCCGCCAGCACCTGAAACGTCCCCCACAATCCGGTGGACCAACTGATTACCCGATGCGGACCTAAGCGATCGATCAACCAGCCGCCGGGAATCTGCAACAACGCGTATGCCCAGAAAAAGCTGCTGAGGATCAGCCCTTGCAGGCTAGGTGACAGGGAGAATTCATGAGCAATGGTCGGCATCGCGATGGACAGCGACACCCGGTCGATCAGGTTGACCATGGTCAACGCGAAGATGATCGCGAAGATCCGCCAACGCACATTACTGGCCTTGGCGGTTGCCATCTGCGGTTTCGCCACCGTTGCGGGCGCAGCATCTGCGCCAGGCAGATACAGGGAAGCACTGGAACGAGCCATGGTGCGTACCTCTTTTATTATTTTTGTGGTGATGCAAACGTTCGATCTGTAGGAGCCGGCTTGCTGGCGAAAGCGGCGCATCAATCAGCAATGATGGCGCCTGTCACACCGCTATCGCCAGCAAGCCGGCTCCTACGGAATGGGTGTTGTCGAGCACTATCGAAGGCTCATTGATAACCGTCTAATCAAAACTTGAAATCGGGTGATAGCCCCGGGTTATGTCATGCCCTGCTTTCAACGAGCTTTCAACGTTTCTGTAGGAGCGAGCAAGCCCATCGCGAGCAGGGCTCGCTCCTGCAGTGCCGAGGTATAACCCCAGGCTATCGGTGTATGTATTGTTTTGACTAGACGCGGCGACGGCACGTTCCCACACTCAGCCCAGGCTTGCGGCTTTACCGCGCAGACAAGTCGCTCATAACAATTACAAAAACACAAAACGAGGCTCTTCCATCATGCGAAATGCATTCGTCCGCCGCACATCCCGTCTGTTTCTCGGCTGTACCCTGATCGCCGCCAGCGCCCTCCCCGCTCTCGCCTACGCCTGGCAACCAGACAAGAACGTCGAAATCGTCGTGGCCGGTGGCCCCGGTGGCGGCACTGACCAGCTCGGTCGCCTGATCCAGTCGATCATCACCACCCACAAGCTGCTCGACGTCAACACCATCGTCCTCAACAAGGGCGGCGGCAACGGCGCCGAAGCCTTTCTCGACATGAAGATAAACAAGGGCGATGCCGAGAAACTGGTGATCGGCACCAACAACATTTACCTGTTGCCCCTGGTGTCCAAGCTCGGCTACCAATGGCAGGAACTGACACCGATTGCCGCCGTGGCCGAGGATGACTTCATTCTCTGGAGCTACAAAGACGCCCCGTGGAAGGACGCCAAAGGCTTCTACGAAGCGGTCAAGGCCGATCCGTCGAACCTGCGCATGGGCGGCAGCCAGTCCAAGGACGTCGACCAGACCCTGACCCTGCTGCTGAACCAGACCACCAACAGCAAACTGGTGTACATCCCGTTCAAAAGCGGCAGCGAAGCCGCGACCCAACTGGCTGGCAAGCACATCGCCGCCAACGTCAACAACCCCAGCGAAAGCATCAGCCAATGGCGTGGCGATCAGGTCGAGCCGCTCTGCGTCTTCAGTAAAGAACGCATGGCCTACACTGAAAAAGTCGCCGGAGATAAATCCTGGGCCGATGTTCCGACCTGCCACGAACAAGGTCTTGGCATCGATCAGTACCGCTTCCCGCGCACCGTATTCATGCCCGGAGACATCAGCGCCGAACAGCGGGCGTTTTATGTCGAGCTGATGCGCAAAGTCACCCAAACCGATGAGTTCAAGGCCTACGTGAAGCAGAACGCGCTAGTGCCGACCTTCCTCGAAGGCGAGCCTCTGACCGCCTACATCGAAAAAGACACCGCCCGCGTCACCCCGGTGTTCAAAGAAGCCGGCTGGCTGAAAAACTGATGTTGCCGTGGCCGCCCGCCTGCGGGCGGCCGCCTTCTGCTGGAGGTGTTTCATGTCCCATTCTTCGGATTCACCGGCGCTGGTCGGCACCCGTTGGGTCGAACTCGGCCTGGCGGTGTTCACCACCTTGATTGGCGCTGTGGTGATGTACGGTAGCCTCGAACAAGGCATCGGCTGGGGGGATGCCGGCCCCGAGCCGGGTTACTTCCCCTTCTACATCGGCCTGTTGCTGAGTGCCGCGAGCGTCGCCAACGGCATATTGGCGCTGGTGCGCTGGCAGGCCCTGAGCGTGGCCTTCGTCAGCCGCAGCGCGTTCAAGCAAGTGATGTCGGTGTTTGTGCCCATTGCGCTGTTCGTCGGGGCCATGCCTTTGACGGGTATCTATATCGCGTCGGCGTGCTTCATCGCCTGGTTCATGTGGCGTGACAAGGTCCGCGCCAAGCCTTACGGCAAATGGATGATCGGCAGCGTGTCCCTTGGCGCGGTGCTGGCCAGTTACCTGATTTTCGCGCTGTGGTTCAAAGTGCCGCTGGATGCCGGCCCGATGGGCGACTGGATTGCCCTGGCCGGGAGAAACTTCAAATGAGCGAGTTCGATTCCCTGCTGCAAGGCATGAACCTGATCCTCACGCCGGGCCATATCGGCCTGATGGTGATCGGCGTGCTGCTGGGCATTCTGGTCGGCGTATTGCCCGGTCTCGGTGCCCCCAATGGCGTGGCGTTGCTGCTACCGCTGACGTTCACCATGTCGCCGGTGTCGGCGATCATCCTGTTGTCGTGCATGTATTGGGGCGCGCTGTTCGGCGGCTCGATCACCTCGATTCTGTTCAACATCCCCGGTGAACCCTCATCGGTGGCAACCACCTTCGACGGTTACCCGATGGCCCGTGAAGGCCGCGCCGCCGAAGCCCTGACTGCCGCCTTCAGCTCGGCGCTGATTGGCGCCTTGTGCGGTGTGTTGCTGCTGACGTTTCTGTCGAGCCGGATTGCCGAGTTCGCCATGTCCTTCAGTTCACCGGAGTTCTTCGCGGTGTACCTGTTGGCGTTCTGCACCTTCATTGGCATGAGTAAGAACCCGCCGCTGAAAACCGTGGTGGCGATGATGATCGGTTTCGCCATGGCCGCCGTCGGCATGGACACCGTGTCCGGCAACCTGCGCCTGACGTTTGACCAGCCGACCCTGATGACCGGCATCAGCTTCGAAGTGGCGGTGATCGGCCTGTTCGGCATCGGTGAAATTCTCTGCACCGTCGAGGAAGGCTTGGTATTTCGTGGCGAGCATGCGCGGATCACACCGATGGTGATTTTGCGCACTTGGGCCAAACTACCGCGCTACTGGTGGACGATTGTGCGCAGCACTCTGGTCGGTTGCTGGATGGGTATTACGCCTGGCGGCCCGACCGCCGCATCGTTCATGAGCTACAGCCTGGCGCGACGTTTCTCGAAAAATCGCGACAACTTCGGCAAGGGTGAAATCGAAGGCGTGATCGCACCAGAGACTGCCGACCACGCGGCCGGCACCAGTGCCCTGCTGCCGATGCTGACCTTGGGCATTCCTGGTTCGGCGACCGCTGCGGTGATGCTCGGCGGCTTGATGATCTGGGGCCTGCACCCGGGGCCGACGCTGTTCGTCGAGCAACACGATTTTGTCTGGGGCCTGATCGCCAGCATGTACCTGGGTAACGTAGTCAGCCTGATCGTGGTGCTGGCCACCGTGCCGCTGTTCGCTTCGATCCTGCGCATCCCGTTCTCGATCATCGCGCCGATCATCATCATGGTCTGCGCCATCGGTGCCTACTCAGTGCACAACTCGTTCTTTGACGTGGTGCTGATGCTGGGTTTCGGTGCCTTGGGTTATCTGTTCAAGAAACTCGGCTACCCGATTGCGCCACTGGTGTTGGCGGCGGTGCTGGGTGACAAGGCAGAAGATGCCTTCCGCCAGTCCATGCTGTTCTCCGACGGGCACCTGGGGATCTTCTGGTCCAACCCGTTGGTGGGCAGCCTGACCACGGCGGCGCTACTGATGCTGTTCTGGCCGTTGATTTCCAAAGTGCTACAAACCCTGATCGGCCTGCGCAAATCCCACGTCGCCAAGGCAAAATCGGTGCTGTGACACAGCAATGCTGGCAACGCCTGGCATTTCTTGTCAGGCTTGCCGCAGTCCTTCTTGCGAGTCGAGCCCATGACCCGAACTCCTGATGTTCGAATTCCAGAAGCTAACGTGATCCACAGCCGACTGCGCCTGCGCCAACTGCGGTTGATGTTGGCATTGCAGGAGTTCGGCTCGCTGCGCCGCGCCGCCGACCACATCGGCATGACCCAGCCTGCCGCGACCAAAATGCTCCATGAAGCCGAAGACCTGTTGGGCGTCGAACTGTTCGAACGTCTGCCCCGGGGCATGCGCTCCACGCCGTTCGGGGAAACGGTCATTTACTACGCACGCATGGTGTTCGCCGAACTCAGTGGCATGCGCGAAGAACTGGTCGCGCTCCAATCCGGCAACCTCGGAAGGGTTGCGGTCGGCGCCATTCCGGCATTGGCTTCGGGGCTGCTGACGCGCACCATCGCCACCTTGAAACAAAGCCATCCGCGCTTGTCCATGAGCATTCAGGTCGATACCAGCGACGTGCTGGTGCAGGCGCTTTTACAGGATCAGCTGGATATCGTGCTGGGCCGGATTCCGGCCGGAGCACGGGCCGAAGAGTTGCTGTTCGACAGCCTCGGCGAGGAAGCGCTGTGCGTGATTTCCGGCGCACAGAACCCACTGGCCAAAGCCACGCAGTTGAGTTGGGCAGAGCTGCAGAACATGACCTGGGTACTGCAACAACAGCCCAGCCCGATGCGCGCGATCATCAATCAGGTGTTCCACAACGCGCGAGTCGATATTCCGAGCAGCATCGTCGAAACCACGTCGATCATGACCTTGCTGTCGTTGATTCAGCAGACCGACATGCTCGGCGTCACGCCGGTGTCAGTGGTCGAGGATTATCCGGGTCGGGATTTGCTCGCGGTGCTGCCGATCAAGTTCGAGGCACGGCTGCCGCCCTATGGACTTATTACACGGCGACATCGCATTCAGTCGTCGGCGATGCAGGCGTTCATGAATTCGGTGCGGGCCGAACACGCACTGGCCAAATGAAAAAGGCCTGGAGCAGCTCCAGGCCTTCTCGGGTTTACGCAGTTTTACGGAACACAAACACCAGACCGACGATGATCAACAGCATGCCGAACAGGCTCAGCAGCGCCAGTCGGTTACCGAAAATCAGATAGTCCATCACCGCCGTTACCGCCGGCACCAGGTAAAACAGACTGGTGACGTTCACCAGATTGCCCCGGGCGATCAGGCGGTACAGCAACAGCGTCGCCAGCACCGACACCACCAGCCCCATCCACAGCACCGGCAGGATGAAGCCGCTGTTGTGCTCATAGTGAAACGGCTGGAAGGGTACGAAAATCCCGCACAACAGCAGTCCGGCGAGGTACTGCACCGGCAGTGTGCCGAGTGGATTTTCAGTGATGCGTTTTTGCATGATCGAACCGAACGTCATGCTCGCCAGTGCCAGCAAGCCGAACAGCATCCCGGCCAGCGACATCCCGGCCAGGCCGATGCCCTGATAGACCACCATGATCAACCCGGTCAGGCCCAGGGCCAGTCCGAACAGGCGACTCCAGGAACGCTGGCGCTCCACCAACACCACGGTGAGGATCGGCTGCACGCCCATGATGGTCGCCATCACCCCGGGCGTGACTTTAAGGTCGAGGGCCAGCAGATAGAAAATCTGGTAGGCCCCCAACAACACTACGCCGGTGGCCATCGCATACAGCATCGGCTTGCCGCCCTTGGGCAGCTTCAGCTTGAGCAACGGCACCAGCAACACCAGACCGCAAAGCGCGATGACGAAACGAAACGTCAGGAAGGCGAAGGGCGACGCGTGGGCCAGCCCCCATTTGGAGAAAATCGCCCCGCTGCTCCACAGAAGGACGAACAGGCTCGTGGAGGCCGCCGCGAGCGCGGACTTTTTCGAAAGGACAAACATGAATACCACCTGTAGTCAGGCAAAAAGCCAACTCAGCCAAAGCTGAAATTCAGTAGTTTTTTTCAGGCAGGCAGGCAGGGGAACAGCAGAAAGCAGCTGATCAGCCCGAAATGCCAACGCCTGGCGGTGATACGACTGCGCACACCGGCGTGCTACTGACAGGTGGGGGGTATTGACTGATCTGCCCGGGCTGCTGATTCCCGCACGGCACGACGCCAGCGTTGACCGCTGAATCGACTACCGCGTTGATGAGGGATGCAGGCATTGGGCTGATCTTTGCTCGAGGGATAAAAAGTGAGTTGGAAACTCACTGTGCGCCGACTATAACCAGCGTACGACATGGATTGCAACGGCAGTCGGCACAGAGCCTGCCTGGTGCGGTTGGAGGAGCATTCAGGGATTGCGTGAAGCGCCATAAAAAAACCGCTCACAACGAGCGGTTTTTTTATCCGGCTTCAGCCGAACAACCAATACCCCAACAACGTCAGCACCACCACCGCCAGTACCGGGCGCAGAACGCGGTAGGCCTTGGGATGGCGCCGCTTCCACTGCTTGACCACGCCGCTGAATTTGTCGCTGGAATTCTTGCTCCAGGCGTAGGCTTTGTTGATCCCTCCTACGCGCTCGTCATCAAGATTCTGCGGTGCAGTCGCACGGCCCAGCCAGGCACTGATGCTGCGATTGATGCGGGTCATGAAGCGGTTGCTCAGCGGACGTTCGATATCGCAGAACAGGATGACCCGGGTCTTTTCCGTTTCGTTCTTGACCCAGTGCACGTAGGTCTCGTCGAACATCACGTCCTCACCATCGCGCCACGCGTAGACCTGACCGTCGACAAAGATGCGGCAATCATCGGAATTGGGGGTGGACAGGCCCAGGTGATAACGCAGGGAACCGGCAAACGGATCACGATGCGGGTTCAGATGGCTGCCGCCCGGCAACAGCGCGAACATGGCACCCTTGACGTTGGGAATGCTGCTGACCAGCTCCACGGTTCTCGGGCACAGGGCTTCGGCAGAAGGCAGTGGTTTGTCGTACCACTTGAGATAGAAACGTTTCCAGCCCTTCTTGAAGAACGAGCCAAAACCGGCGTCGTTGTTCTTTTCCGCCGCGCGGATATACCCCTCGTCGAACAAGTGCATCGCTTCGTCGCGAATCACCTCCCAGTTGTCCCTGAGCACATCCAGTTCCGGGAACTTGCTGCGATC
The DNA here is from genome assembly GCF_034009455.1 of Pseudomonas sp. P5_109. NCBI lineage: Bacteria > Pseudomonadati > Pseudomonadota > Gammaproteobacteria > Pseudomonadales > Pseudomonadaceae > Pseudomonas > Pseudomonas sp. P5_109. The sequence goes on along the minus strand of NZ_CP125380.1, from coordinate 1,619,549 downwards.
CAGATACGGTTTCGAAGGCACACCGGAGAACAGGTACATCAAGGCGTTATAGGGGGCGAACAGTGCCGAATGATTGACGAACTGACGCAATACCGGCAGACGCGCCTTGCCACGTAAATGCACATAGAGGGTGCTGCCAAGAAACAGCAACAACAACGAGGCCTTCGCGGCAAACGATAAGGTCATCAACAACTCCTTTGAAGATAAACGTTACTGCGCCACGTCCATTGCGGACGTGGCTGCTGGCATGATAAACACTGGCGACCAGGTGAAAAACCTGCACTTTCAACATTCAATGTTAATGAATATGCAACAAAACATTTCATAACACGAGGAGTCTGAACGCTGGCTGATGCAAATCCATCTTCAACCGGAGCCGATCAACAGGTCGCAACCAGCGACAACGCCTCAGTCATCACCGCCACGACCGGCCAATGTTTAGCGCTTACTGCTGATTCTCCTGTTCGGTAAACAGATCACTGAACAGCATGCTCGACAGATAACGCTCACCGGAGTCAGGCAGGATCACGACGATGGTCTTGCCCTGCATTTCCGGAGTCTCCGCCAGTCGAACAGCCACTGCCATGGCGGCGCCGCAGGAAATCCCGGACAAGATTCCTTCTTCCTGCATCAAGCGCAAGGCCATGGCCTTGGACTCCTCGTCACTGACCAGCTCCACCCGATCGACAATCGACAAATCGAGGTTCTTCGGCACAAAACCGGCACCGATGCCCTGGATCTTGTGCGGGCTCGGCTTGATCTCTTCACCGGCCAGGGCCTGGGTAATCACCGGCGACACCACTGGCTCCACCGCCACCGAGAGAATCGGTTTGCCCTGGGTATTCTTGATATACCGTGAAACCCCAGTGATGGTTCCCCCTGTTCCGACGCCTGCCACCAGCACATCGACCGCGCCGTCGGTATCGTTCCAGATTTCCGGGCCGGTGGTTTTTTCGTGGATGGCCGGGTTGGCCGGGTTGTCGAATTGCGCCGGCATGAAGTACTTCGACGGGTCGCTGGCAACTATTTCGCCGGCTTTCTCGATCGCGCCTTTCATGCCTTTGGCCGGCTCGGTCAATACCAGTTCGGCACCCAGTGCCTTGAGCACCTTGCGGCGTTCGATACTCATGGACGCCGGCATGGTCAGCACCAGTTTGTAGCCACGGGCGGCGGCCACGAAGGCCAGGCCAATGCCGGTATTGCCGGAAGTGGGTTCGACGATGGTCATGCCCGGCTTGAGTTTGCCGTTACTCTCGGCATCCCAGATCATGTTCGCGCCGATCCGGCACTTGACCGAGTAACCGGGGTTGCGCCCTTCGATCTTGGCCAGAATGGTCACACCGCGCGGCGCAATGCGATTGATCTGCACCAGCGGCGTATTGCCGATGGAGTGGGCGTTGTCAGCGAAAATGCGGCTCATGGCTGGGTCCTTAACGACAGCATTGAAATAGGGCATCAAGGTAAGCCTCTTGCCCGCAGGCGTCCAGTCGGGTCGAACGTCCGCTTATCAGTGCAGTCAATGGCTTTAGACCGCCAGAGATTTGCCATCATGAAACGTCGATACAGCTGGCCCCTGTGGACCCTCATCGGCCTCGTTGTGCTGCTGATCGCGCTACACATCGCTTTGCCCTATGTGGTGCGCAACTACCTTAATGAGCGGCTCGCGGACATGGGCGACTACCGGGGCCAAATCAGCGACGTGGACCTGGCCCTGTGGCGCGGCGCCTACAAAATCAACGGACTGAAAATCGTCAAGATCGATGGCAAGGTTCCGGTGCCTTTCGTCAACGCGCCGTTGATCGACCTCTCGGTCAGCTGGCACTCCCTGTGGTACGACCATGCGGTGGTGGCCGAGGTGCAGTTCCTCAATCCCGAGGTCAATTTCGTCGATGGCGGGGCCAACAAGCAAAACTCCCAGACCGGCCAGGGCACCGACTGGCGCGCCCAATTAGGCAAGTTGCTGCCCATTACCCTGAACGAAGTGCGGATCAGCGACGGCAAGATCAGCTTTCGCAATTTCAATTCCAAACCGCCCGTGAACATGAACGCCACAAAAGTGGAAGCCAGCATTTTCAACCTGACCAACGTGGTCGACACCCAAGGCAAACGTGATGCGCGCTTCGAAGGCAAGGCCCTGCTGCTGGGACACGCGCCGCTGGAAACCCAGGCCACTTTCGATCCCTTGAGCAACTTCGAAGACTTCGAGTTTCGCTTGCGCGCCAGGGATATTGAGCTCAAGCGCATGAACGACTTCGCCGCGGCCTATGGCAAGTTCGACTTCAATGCCGGCCATGGCGACGTGGTGATCGAAGCCAAAGCCGACAAAGGGCGACTGACTGGCTATATCAAGCCGTTGCTGCGCGATGTCGACGTGTTCAACTGGCAGCAGGACGTGGAAAACAAGGACAAAGGGCTGTTCCGCTCGATTTGGGAAGCCCTTGTCGGCGGCACCGAGACCGTGTTGAAAAACCAGGGCAAAAACCAGTTTGCGACCCGGGTCGAACTCAAAGGCAACGTACATCAGCAAGATATCAGCGCGTTCCAGGCGTTTTTGCAGATTTTACGCAACGGTTTCATCCAGGCATTCAATGCGCGGTATGAACGGCCCAAGCCGGATGCAGGCTGAGTCACCAAGTGACGCCCCATTCAGAGACTAAACAAGGGATATTTGTAGAACCCTTCTAAACCGGCGCTTTCGGACGTGTTCAGGGCTGGCGTTGCACACTTGTGCCCGCAGCGTGTGCCCCCGTCTATTAGCACCCAAAGTTAACCCCAGTACCACTTGATCTAGATGACGGCACATAGCCACCTCAGCTACATTGGCGCAGCAATCTGAGCAATCAAAACAGGGGAAAGCATGCGAATAATGGGATGGATACTGACAGCGCTAGGCTGGCTATGGGCCTTTTCAGGTGTGGTACGCATCATTGCCGCAGTAGTTGGAGCATTGCCCGGCAGCAGCGGCGTACACCTCGTCACGGGTTCACTAACCCTTGGCCTAGCTTGGCTATCAATCTGGGGAGGAGGAAAGCTCAGGGCGAAAGCTCTGCGGGCTAAGGCGCTGAAGTTGGCAGAATAGATCCGTTCGCCCAACCCAGCATTGCTTGTCAGTGGTGCACAGTGGATTGAACGATTCCCCCGCGCTCAAAGCGAGTGCCGTTGCACCGTCCGGTGCTATCGTTGCTTCAGGCGGTGCACAGGGGTGGGGTTATCGGGCGTGTTCACGCCGGTACGGCCAGCTCACGCTTAACGCGCTGCACTGTCTGCGTACTGCATCCGATCACTGGTATCTCCGGGGCACGTGTCGCAAGCACTTGCATGCGACATACGGCACATCTAAACGCTGAATACTGGGGTATGTGGCACAGTGCCGAATCGCTGGAGCCTTTATAGTACAAGGCTCTCAGCCGACCCAACAGTTCAGGAGTGTACCGGGCAGTCAGAGACTGAATAAGCCGTCTGCGTTCACAGTCGACCGGGCCCCGCGTTATAGTCGGGGCTGACCATTTTATTGCGCCCCCCGCCCTGCCTCGTTCAGGTCGGCGTTACCGTTCGAGGATTAGCAGATGAAGTTCGAAGGCACCCAGGCCTACGTCGCCACCGATGACCTGAAGCTGGCGGTCAACGCCGCCATCACCCTGGAGCGGCCGTTGCTGGTCAAGGGCGAACCGGGCACCGGCAAGACCATGCTCGCCGAGCAACTGGCCGAATCCTTTGGCGCCAAGCTGATCACCTGGCACATCAAGTCCACCACCAAGGCCCATCAAGGCCTGTACGAGTACGACGCGGTCAGCCGCCTGCGCGACTCGCAACTGGGCAACGAAAAAGTCCACGACGTGCGCAACTACCTGAAAAAGGGCAAGCTCTGGGAAGCCTTCGAATCCGAAGAACGGGTCATCCTGCTGATTGACGAAATCGACAAGGCCGACATCGAGTTCCCCAACGACCTGTTGCAAGAACTCGACAAGATGGAGTTCTACGTTTACGAGATCGACGAGACCATCAAGGCCAAGAAGCGCCCGATCATCATCATTACCTCCAACAACGAGAAAGAGCTTCCGGACGCCTTCCTGCGCCGCTGCTTCTTCCACTACATCGCCTTCCCTGATCGTACTACGCTGCAAAAGATCGTCGATGTGCACTACCCGGACATCAAGAAGGACCTGGTCAGCGAAGCGCTGGACGTGTTCTTCGACGTGCGCAAGGTGCCGGGCCTGAAGAAGAAGCCTTCGACCTCCGAACTGGTGGACTGGCTGAAGCTGTTGATGGCCGACAACATCGGCGAAGCGGTGCTGCGCGAGCGTGATCCGACCAAGGCCATCCCGCCGCTGGCCGGTGCGCTGGTGAAAAACGAACAGGACGTGCAACTGCTGGAGCGTCTGGCGTTCATGAGCCGTCGCGGCACCCGCTAAGAGGCTGATGCCATGCTGCTCAACCTGTTCAATGAAATGCGCGCAGCCAAGGTGCCGGTCTCGGTGCGTGAACTGCTGGACCTGATCAACGCGCTGAAACAGCGCGTGACGTTCGCCGACATGGACGAGTTCTATTACCTGTCCCGGGCGATCCTGGTGAAGGACGAAAAGCATTTCGACAAGTTCGACCGGGCGTTCGGTGCCTACTTCAATGGCCTGGAAAAGCTCGACGACCACCTGCAGGCGCTGATTCCCGAGGACTGGCTGCGCAAGGAGTTCGAGCGTTCGCTGACCGATGAAGAGCGCGCGGCGATCCAGTCCCTCGGCGGCCTGGACAAGCTGATCGAAGAGTTCAAGAAACGCCTCGAAGAACAGAAGGAACGCCACGCCGGTGGCAACAAGTGGATCGGCACCGGCGGCACCAGCCCGTTCGGCTCCGGTGGTTTCAACCCGGAAGGCATTCGGGTCGGCGACGCCGGCAAGCGCCAGGGCAAGGCGGTCAAGGTCTGGGACCAGCGCGAATACAAGAACCTCGACGATTCGGTCGAGCTGGGCACCCGCAACATCAAGGTCGCCCTGCGCCGCCTGCGCAAGTTCGCCCGTCAGGGTGCGGCGGAAGAGCTGGACATCGATGGCACCATCGACCACACCGCCAAGGATGCCGGGCTGCTGAACATCCAGATGCGCCCGGAACGGCGCAACACCGTCAAGCTGTTGCTGCTGTTCGACATCGGCGGCTCGATGGACGCCCACGTGAAGATCTGCGAGGAATTGTTCTCGGCCTGCAAGACCGAGTTCAAGCATCTGGAGTACTTCTACTTCCACAACTTCATTTATGAATCGGTGTGGAAGAACAACATGCGCCGCACCTCCGAGCGCACCTCGACCATGGACCTGCTGCACAAATACGGCGCCGACTACAAAGTGATCTTCATCGGTGACGCGGCCATGGCGCCCTACGAAATCACCCAGGCGGGCGGCAGCGTCGAGCACTGGAACGAAGAAGCCGGTTACGTGTGGATGCAGCGGTTCAAGGAGAAGTACAAGAAGCTCATCTGGATCAATCCGTACCCGAAGGACACCTGGGGCTATACCTCGTCGACCAACATCGTGCGGGATTTGATCGATGACCAGATGTATCCGCTGACCCTTCGCGGGTTGGAGGAAGGGATGCGGTTTCTTTCCAAGTAACGCATGGTCCCTGTGGCGAGGGGGCTTGCCCCCGTCCGGCTGCGCAGCAGTCGTAAAACCAATGCATGCGGAGTTTCTGACACACCGCGGTTGCAGGTTTTGGGGTCGCTTCGCAACCCAACGGGGGCAAGCCCCCTCGCCACAGTTAAAAGCGCCGCAGGTATTCGATCTGCTCGCGATGCGCCACATCCTGCACCACCGGCCGCAACCGCACGGACGCCCCCGGCAAGCACTGCGCCAATCGCGCCAGCGCCAACGGCGTCAACGCCCCCAGGCGCGGATAACCGCCAATGGTCTGCCGATCATTGAGCAACACGATCGGCTGCCCGTCGGGTGGCACCTGCACCGCACCTAGCGGTATCCCCTCGGAAATCATCGGTTTGCCCTGATACTGCAACGCGGTGCCCAACAGGCGAATGCCCATCCGGTCGGCACGGCTGTCGAGGTTCCACGCGCTGTTGAAGGCGTCGAACAGACTCTGCCCGCTGAATTCACCGATCTGTGCACCGAGGACCAGGTCCAACGGAGTATCAAGGTTCAGGTCCGGCCGCTGATCCGCGGTCAATTCGCGCAGCAACATCACCGAGTTGCCCGAATAGCTCAAACTCGCGCCTTTACCCAGCGCATGGCCCATGCCATCCAGACCGCCGAGTTCCTCGCGGATCACCGTCGCGCTACTGCCCAACACCTTCGGCGCATCAAAACCACCCGGCGCCGCCAGATAGGCCCTGGCACCAAGCAACGGCTGGGTGAATTGCAAACGCTGGCCTTTGTGCAACCGGAAACTGCGCCACGGCGCCAGCGCCTCGCCGTCTACCTGCGCGCCGAGATTCGCTCCGGCCAAGGCCAGCACGCATTCCTCCTCGGCCACGACGGTAAACCCACCGAGGGTGATTTCGATCACCGGCGCGTCCAGCCCGTTGCCCAGCAGCCAGTTGGCCCAGGACATCGAACGCCAATCGGCCGCGCCACCCTGGGTCACGCCCAGATGCCGCACGCCGAATCGACCGGCATCCTGCAACAGGCACAACGGCGTGCTCGCTTCAATCATCAGACGGCTCATGCCTGCGCCTCCAGAGGCGTATCGTCACCGCCCAGGTTAATGAACTCGGCATGGCCGACGGCTTCGAAGCGCACCGTATCGCCCGGCTGCATCAGGCTGTAGCCGTCACGGTTGCGATCGAACAATCGGGCCGGCGTGCGGCCGATCAGGTTCCAGCCGCCCGGCGACACCACCGGGTAAGCCGCCGTCTGCCGTTCGGCGATGCCGACACTGCCGGCGGCGACTTTCTTGCGTGGCGTGCTCAGGCGCGGTGCGGCGAGCACCTCTTCCACCAGCCCCATGAAGGCGAAGCCCGGCGCAAAGCCCAGGGCGAACACCTGATATTCACGCTCGCTGTGCCGACGGATCACCTCCTCCACCGCCAATCCGCTGCGCTGCGACAGCAGGCTCAACTCCGGTCCGACGCTCAAGTCGTACCACACCGGCAACACATGACATTGGCCGCGGGCATGCGCGTTGGGCGACAGGTCGATCAAGGCTTCGGCAATCAATTCCCGGGCCTGGGCGGGACTCAGCGCGGTCAGGTCGTAATGCACCATCAAGGTCGTGTAGGACGGCACCAGATCGATCAGATGCCCGGCGAATGCCGTGCGCAGACTTTCGCTGGCCGCCAGCATCCACGGCATGTTGGCTTCGGCAATCTCATCGAACAGGCGCACCATCAGGCAATCCAGCGCCACCACTTCCACCCGCAACTTCATGACGCGATCTGCCGGTTCAAGGCTTCACGGATGCGTTGCACGGCTGCGACCGAACTGGCGTTGTCGCCGTGCACGCAAAGGGTGTTGGCCTGCAAATGCAAGGCGCTGCCATCGCTGGCGGTGAGCGGACCGCCACGGGCAATGGTCAGCGCCTGCTCGATGATGGTTTCCGGGTCGTGATGCACCGCTCCCGGCAGTTGTCGCGAGACCAGCTTGCCGGCGCTGTCGTAAGCCCGATCGGCGAAGGCCTCGAACCACAGGGTCACGCCGTATTCATCGCCCATTTGTTGGGCGGCGCTGTTGTCGCGGGTTGCCATCAGCATCAACGGCAGGTTGCGGTCATAGGACGCCACCGCTTGCAGCACGGCGCGCAGCTGGGCCGGGTTGGCCATCATGTCGTTGTACATCGCGCCATGGGGTTTGACGTAACTGACCCGGCCACCCTGGGCCCGGCAGATGCCGTCAAGGGCGCCGATCTGGTAATGCAGGATGTCTTGCAGTTCCTGGGTGGCATAGGCCATGGAACGCCGGCCGAACCCTACCAGGTCCTGATAGGCCGGATGCGCGCCAATTTGCACACCGTGGCTGAGGGCCAGGCTGACGGTCTTGCGCATGATGCTCGGGTCACCGGCGTGAAAACCGCAGGCGATGTTGGCGCAATCGATGAAGGGCATGATTTCTGCGTCCAGACCCATGGTCCAGCTGCCGAAACTCTCGCCGATGTCGCAGTTCAATAGCAGGCGGCTCACTCGGAACACTCCTGTAGGCTTTATTCTTTTTAGCTGCGGGACATATCTATAAGACAGGCCCGCAGGTTATCAGTTACTGGGCGTCGAGTTGCTTGCCACGGGTTTCCGGCAGGCTCAGGGCCGCGAGGATCACCACACCGTAGGACACCGCCGCAAAGGCGCCAATGCCGACACTCAGCGGCACGGTCTGGCTGAGCAGGCCGATCAACAGCGGGAACAATGCCGCCAGCGCCCGGCCGATGTTGTAGCAAAAACCCTGGCCCGAACCACGAATGCGCGTCGGAAACAGCTCGGTCAGGAACGCACCCATGCCACTGAAAATCCCCGAGGCGAAGAAGCCCAGCGGAAAGCCCAGCCACAGCATCACGCCGTTGCTGACCGGCAGTTGGGTGTACAGCAAGACGATGGTGAACGAGCCGACGGCGAACAGGATGAAGTTCTTTTTACGTCCGAGGATGTCGGTCAAATAGGCGCTGATGACATACCCCACGTAGGAACCGACGATCACCATCGCCAGATAACCGCTGGTATTGAGTACGCTCAAGCCGCGTTCATTCTTCAGAAAAGTCGGTAGCCAGGACGTGATCGCGTAGTAACCACCCAGCGCGCCGGTGGTCAGCAACGAAGCGCGAATCGTGGTGAAGAGCATACCGGGGGCGAAGATCTCGTAGAACTTCGACGGGTTGCTCGGCTCCTGTTTCGCTTTGGCTTGACGATAGATTTCCGGGTCCTTGACCAGACGGCGGACAAAGATCACGAAAATCGCCGGCACGATGCCGAGGATAAACAGCGCGCGCCAGGCGTCTTCCGGAGGCAATACCGAGAACAGCAGCGCATACAGAATCGCCGTCAGCCCCCAACCCAGCGCCCAGCCCGATTGCACCATGCCGACGGCCTTGCCGCGGTCCTGGGCACGAATCACCTCACCCATCAGCACCGCGCCGGCCGTCCACTCGCCGCCGAAACCGAAGCCCATCAACGTGCGGGCAATCAGCAGTTGCTCGTAGCTCTGGGCAAAGCCACAAAGGAAGGTGAAGAAGGCAAACCACAGCACCGTCAGTTGCAAGGTGCGCACGCGACCGATGCGGTCGGAGAGAATCCCCGCCACCCAGCCACCGATGGCCGAAGCGATCAACGTGCTGGTATGAATCAGCCCGGCCTGGCCGGTGGTGATGCCCCACATGGCAATCAGGGTCGGCACCACGAAGCTGAGCATCTGGGTGTCCATGCCATCCAGGCCATAGCCGATCTTGCAGCTCCAGAAGGTGCGGCGTTCCTGCTGATTGATGTTGCGATACCAGTCGAAAGGTCCCGGACGGGCCGAGGCTTTCGGGATGGCGGTGGTGTCGGGCGCACTCATGGCAAATCTCCGCGCTTATTTTATTGGTATTGTTCTGAGCCCCGACGACGCCTATCGTGGGAACCGGATGCGTCGATTCTTGGACGCGCGCCCCTGCTGCGTCCAACTAATAAAAACCCGCCTTAGCCATAAGAAATCTTTATCCCATGAACCTGAAGTTTCTCGAGACCTTTGTCTGGGTCGCCCGACTCAAGAGTTTTCGCCTGACCGCCGACAAGCTCTTCACCACTCAGGCCTCTATTTCCAGCCGAATTGCGGTGCTTGAAGGCGAGCTTGGGGTAAAGCTGTTCCTGCGGGATTCGCGCGGCGTGAGCCTGACACCCGAAGGCCTGAAAGTGCTCGATTACGCCGAGCAGATGCTGGACACCATGCAGGCACTCAAGCAGTCGATCGAGACCCGTTCGAGCAAGGCCGGACGGGTGCGCATCGGCGTGATGGACACGGTGATCCATACCTGGCTCAGCCCGTTGGTGGCGCAGATGACCGATCACTACCCGCTGGTGGAAATCGAGTTGGTGGCCGATACATCGCTCAACCTCTGCGATCAGCTGCAAAAAGGCTTTCTCGATGTGATCCTGCAGACCGACCTGCTGCGCCAGGAAAGCGTGCGCAGCCTGGAACTGGCCAGCCACCCCATGGGCTGGATTGTCGCCAGCAACTCCATTTACAACCGCGAGTATTCAGGCATCGCTGACCTGGCGGGCGAGCGGATCATCACCTACTCGAAAAACTCCCACCCGCACCAGGAAGTGCTCGCCCTGATGCAAGCCAACGGTGTACTGGCGCCGCGACTGAACTGTGTGAACTCGGTGTCGGCGATTACCCGGTTGTTGCGCGATGGCTTTGGTATCGGCGCCTTGCCACCGGTGCTGGTGGCCGAGGAACTGGCGCGGGGCGAGTTGACCTTGCTGGACATTGATCAGCGACCACCCGACCTGCAGGTGGTGGTGTCGTGGCGGGTGGGCGTAGAGTGGGTCGAGGAGATTGTCGCGCTGTGTCAGCAAGTGCTTGAGGAGTATGCGCAGAAGGTGGGTGAGGACTACATCACCCTGGCTGACTGAACGCACCCTGTGGCGAGGGGGCTTGCCCCCGTTCGGCTGCGCAGCAGTCGTAAACCCAGCAAACGCGGTACACCTGTAAACCGGAGTGCCTGGTTTTGGGGCTGCTGCGCAACCCAACGGGGGCAAGCCCCCTCACCACAGGGACCAGGCAGTATTACAACCCGCGCAAATCCCGCTCTTCGATTGGCCGGCTCTGGCGCAGACGCCTGCCGCCCAACACCACCCAGTCAATCAGGCGAAACAGGCATTCGATCCCGAACGACAGCAGCAACGCGCCGCTCATGCCCCAGATCATCGCTTCAGGCGTCAACAGGATCTGGTAGCTGTAGCCATTCCAGGTTTCCTTGCGGATGTCCGGATCAGCGGCCAGCACCACTTGCAGGAAGCGGATGTACCACGGCCCCTGCATTGCCTGGAATTGCTTGTCCAGCGCCAGCTGGCGGGTCAGCAGGTTGCTCAGGCTGTCGGCATCGCTGCGAAAGATCGGATCTTCGCTGGCGCGGTAATGGGCCACCAGGGCCTGCATGTCACCCTTGAAGAACTGGTTGGCCGTACCTTGAAACCCGCTCAGGCTGGCCTGCGCTTCAATCAGATGCGCTTCGACTCGCTTGGCGTAATCGTTGATGAACCCCGGCACCTGGACACCGATCAACAGGCCCGCGGCAAACAACACCAGCCGTAGATAACTGAGCAACATGCAAGGAGTCCTTATTCGGTCATGCCCTGGCTGACGCATTCGCCGCGTCGCCACAGGCTCCATTGACCCGGTTCGTAGCGGGTCCAGGTTTCGTTTTCGGTCAGGGGTTCGGTGGCGATGACAGTGACCACATCATTTGGCGTGGTTTCGGCCTGAAAATCGACGATCACGTCGACATCCTTCAAGCGCGCCGGGCCAAACGGTGCGCGACGGGTGATTTGCGCCAGCTTGGTCGAGCAATAGCAGAACAGCCAGTCGCCATCGCTGAGCAGGCAATTGAACACACCCTTGCTGCGGTATTCGGCGCAAGCGGCCACCAGGTCCGGCAGCAGTTCTTCGACCTCGACCGGCTCGGGGAACGCCGCCCGTACGCGGTTAAGCAAATCGCAAAATGCCGCTTCGCTGTCGGTATCGCCAACGGGGCGGTAGAAACTGGTCGTTGGCTGAAAGTCAGCCAACTGGCCGTTATGGGCGAAACACCAGTTGCGCCCCCACAGTTCACGGACGAACGGGTGAGTGTTGGACAGGCAGACCTTGCCGACGTTGGCCTGGCGGATGTGCCCGATCACCACTTCACTCTTGATTGGATAGCGTTGCACCAGGTTCGCGACTTCCGACTCGCAGCTCGCCGCCGGATCCTGGAACAGCCGCAGCCCACGGCCTTCATAGAAGGCAATGCCCCAGCCATCGCGATGCGGGCCGGTGCGTCCGCCGCGCTGCATCAGCCCGGTGAAGCTGAACACGATATCGGTCGGGACATTGGCACTCATGCCCAATAACTCACACATGCTCGGACTCTCGCTCAATCGCAGGGGCAAGGTTACAGACGGGGTTCCACTCGCATCCGCTGAGGATTGCTCGGCACGGGTGGACGACCGTAACGATCATCGCCGGCACCGCCGAATGGTTGATCATCCTCACGCTCGTCGGCGCGGACGGCGGCCTTGGTGGCAGCCTCACGTTCCTTGCGGGCGTTGGAAGCGCGCTCGATGGGGAAACGGATCGCCACCAGCACCAGATACAGGCCGAACGCGATCATGCCGTACATGAACAGATCGGAAATCGCCCGCCAGGCGTTGTTGCCGACCTTGAACAGCAGGTCGAGCGCGGTAATGGCGATGGCCGGTGCGACTTTATCCTTGACCGGGTCAATGATGGTCGGGCTGAACAGGAGCACGGCCATCACCAGGCGCAGCGGCTCTCGTAGCCAACGCCACATCCAGCGGGTCAAGCGCATCCACACCAACAGGCAGCCCAAAGCGGCAAAGGCGTAGAGGCCCCAAGCGATCAGATAGTCGTTCTCGGTCATGGTGTCCATGGCAAGGCAGGCAAAGAGGCGCTTATGATAACGGCTTTTCGCCCGTCAGGCTGCATCAAGACATAGAACCCTGTAGGAGCGAGCTTGTGTGGCGAGGGGGCTTGCCCCCGTTCGGCTGCGAAGCAGTCGTAAAACAGGCACCGCGTTATTGACTAAACATCGCAGTGACTCGTTTTAGGGCCGCTTTGCGACCCAACGGGGGCAAGCCCCCTCGCCACAAAAGCTCGCTCCTACAAGGTCTAAACCCTATTCCGTACACTGCTCGAGAGTCCTACATGCCCCTATCCGCCAACATTCACGACGCTCCGATTGCCCACAAGGCTGAAGGCTCCGACCCGTATGCCTGGCTGCAAGAGCGCGACACCGATGCAGTGCTCGACTATCTGAAAGCCGAAAACAGCTATCAGGAAACGCAAACCGCCGACCAGGCCGGGCTGCGCGAAACCCTGTTCGAGGAGATCAAGGGGCGGATTCTCGAGACTGATTTGTCCCTGCCCTCGCCGTGGGGACCGTATCTGTACTACACCCGCACCACGGCGGGCGATGAGTACGCCCGGCACTACCGCTGCCCGCGTCCGGCCGATGACAGCCTGACCCTCGACGAAAGCCGCGAACAACTGTTGCTGGACCCCAACGAACTGGCCAATGGCGGCTTTTTTTCGCTTGGGGCGTTCAGCATCAGCCCGGACCATCAGCGCCTGGCCTACAGCGTCGACTCCAGCGGCGACGAGATTTACACGTTGTTCGTGAAGGAGTTGTCCGACGGCCGCGTCAGCGAACTGGGATTCCAGGACTGTGACGGCAGCATGACCTGGGCCAACGACAGCCTGACGCTGTTCTTTGGCGAACTGGACGACACCCATCGCCCGCATAAGCTGTATCGCTATCGTCTGGACGGCACGGCGGCCGAGGAAGTGTTCCATGAGCCGGACGGTCGCTTCTTCATGCATTGCTACCGTTCAAGCTCCGAGCGGCAATTGTTGCTGTCCGTGGGCAGCAAGACCACCAGCGAGGCCTGGGTCCTCGATGCCAACCAGCCGCAGCAAGCCTTTACCTGCATCGCGCCACGGGTCGAGGATCATGAGTACGACGTCGACCACGGCGTACTCGACGGTCAATGGACCTGGTTCATTCGCAGCAACCGTGACGGCATCAATTTCGCCTTGTACACGGCCATCGACACCGGCGTAGCACCCACCGAAGCCGACTGGCAGAACCTGATCCCCCACAGCGACACGGTGATGATCGACGGCATCAGCCTGAACACCGGGGCCATGACCCTGAGCCTGCGGGTTGGCGGTTTGCCGATCATCGAGGTGCACCCGCAAGGCCTGGCGCCTTATCGCGTGCAATTGCCGGATGCGGCCTACAGCCTGCACGTGCAAAACAGCCTGGAGTTCGAAAGCGAGCGGATTCGCCTGCGCTACGAAGCGCTGAACCGTCCGGCGCAAATCCGTCAGCTTGAACTGGCAACCGGCGAGCAGAAAGTCCTCAAGCAAACCCCGGTGCTCGGCCCGTTCGATGCCGACGCCTACGTCAGCCAGCGCCTGTGGGCCACTGCGCCGGACGGTACACAAGTGCCGATCAGCCTGGTGATCAAGCGCACAGACCTCGGCAAGCCGGTGCCGCTGTACCTCTACGGCTATGGCGCCTATGGCGAAAGCCTCGACCCATGGTTTTCCCATGCGCGCCTGAGCCTGCTGGATCGCGGCATGGCGTTTGCCATTGCCCACGTGCGCGGCGGTGGCGAACTGGGGGAAGCCTGGTATCGCGCCGGCAAGCAGGAGCACAAGCACAACACCTTCAGCGACTTCATCGCCTGCGCCGAACACCTGATCACCCAAGGCTTCACCACTGCCCCGCAGTTGGCGATCAGCGGCGGCAGCGCCGGTGGCCTGCTGATCGGCGCGGTGCTCAATCAACGGCCGGAGCTGTTTGGCGCCGCCATCGCCGAAGTGCCGTTCGTCGACGTACTCAACACCATGCTCGACCCTGACCTGCCATTGACCGTCACGGAGTACGACGAATGGGGCAACCCTGAAGAACCGGACGTCCATGATCGGATCAAGGCCTACGCCCCGTACGAAAACGTCAGCGCGCAAGCTTATCCGGCGACCCTGGTGATCGCCGGCTACAACGACAGCCGTGTGCAGTATTGGGAAGCCGCCAAGTGGGTGGCGAAATTGCGCGCGACCAAGACCGACAGCAATCCGCTATTGCTCAAGACTGAACTGGGTGCCGGGCATGGCGGGATGAGCGGTCGATATCAGGGATTGCGTGACGTGGCGCTCGAATATGCGTTTTTGTTCAAGGTATTGGGCATTGCCTGAGGAACTTGGCGCGGTGTGCCGGTCTTAACTCCGCACACCGTTGGCCGATACAACACAAAACCCCTTGTGGGAGCGGGCTTGCTCGCGAAGAGGGAGTGTCAGGCAACATAAATGTCGACTGTCACACCGCCTTCGCGAGCAAGCCCGCTCCCACAGAGGGGCTGCAGTGACTACAAATTCAAGCCAGTAACAGACACAACAATAAAGACCGTGACGACATGCCTGAATCAACCTTTCTGAACAACGAAATTCGCGACTGGCTGATGGACTGCGGCCTGTTCAATCAATTGCTGCCAGCGGACTTCGCCGCGGCGTCGGGTTACTTCAGTATCAGCACCATTGCCCAGGGCGAGGAAATCTTCCAGGAGGGTGATGCCGGCAGCTTCATGTGCATCATCCACACCGGTCAGGTGGCGGTGCAGAAAACCACCGCTGACGGGCAACGCGTCACCATCGCCACCTTGCGCAGCGGCCGCTCGTTCGGCGAGATGGCCGTGCTCGACGGCGAACGGCGTTCGGCCAGTTGCGTAGCCGCGAGCGATTGCCAGTTGCTCAACCTGGGCAAGGACTCGCTGGAAAAAATGCTCAACGACGCACCGAAAATCGCCGCCAAGACCATTCGCGCCCTCGCCGTGTCCCTGTCCAAGCGCCTGCGCATGGCCGACGGCCAGTTGCTTTCGCAGCAGGTCTAGCCGCCCGGCGACTTGGGTTTGGGCGGATTCGGCTCAATCCCCGGCACGGGCTGGTCCTTGGTCGGCGGGCTCGGCATTTCAATCGGCACCAACGGCGGGCCACTACTGCCGGGGCCGACTTTAGGCAAAGGCGCCGGGCTGATCTGCGGATACGGCGTGGGCGTCGCAGTGCCGGGCGAACCGGGCATCGGCGCGGGGCTGACGGGAATCGATTGCAGCTGTTGAGCCTGTACTGCAGTTATCGAGAGCGCGGCCAGGGCAATGACCGTTAGAATGGTGCGCTTCATCAATGGCTCCGTTGGCCTTGTCGTCATAAACAGGCTACTCCCAACTGCGTCTGTTTGCCCTCCCGAGTTCTGCCAATTTTCTTCAAGTGAGCCCCATGAAACGTTTCGTTCTGCTGGACACCACCCCCATTCCTGAAAACGGCGGTGCCCTGTGCCTGTTCGAATATGGCGAGGATTTCGTCATCAAGATCCAGGGTGGCGATGGCGGACAATTGATGAACACGCGCATGCACGGCTCCGAAGATGCCCTGGCCGAGATCCCGTGCCGCAAGGTCGCCGGCCGACCGAACTCACGGGTGCTGATCGGCGGCCTGGGCATGGGTTTCACCCTCGCTTCGGCGCTCAAGCACCTGGGCAAGACCGCCGAAGTGGTGGTCGCCGAACTGGTCCCCGGGGTCGTTGAGTGGAACCGTGGACCACTGGGCGAGAAGGCTGGCAACCCGCTGCTCGACCCGCGGACGGTGATTCGCATGGAAGACGTGGCCAAAGTCCTGCAAGCCGAACCCCAGGGCTTCGATGCGATCATGCTCGACGTCGACAACGGCCCCGAAGGCCTGACCCAGAAAGCCAACAGCTGGCTGTATTCCGCTGGCGGCCTGAGCGCCTGCGCCAAGGCCCTGAGACCAAAAGGCGTGCTGGCCGTCTGGTCGGCCAGCGCTGACCGGCAATTTTCCGACAAACTGAAGAAAGCCGGGTTCAAGGCCGAGGAAGTGCAGGTCTTCGCCCACGGCAACAAGGGCACCCGCCACACCATCTGGATTGCCGAGAAGCTCAAGGGCTAGGCTAAACTTCACCCTATAACCGTCATTAGTCATTCTACAAAGGTGAACCCATGAGTTCGTCCACCCCGACCAACACTTCGAAGCTGGATCGCATCCTCGCCGACAACCAGCGCGACAAGGAAATGGGCTACCGCGACAAGGCCCTGAAGATGTACCCGCACGTCTGTGGCCGCTGCGCCCGTGAGTTCTCCGGCAAGCGCCTGAGCGAACTGACCGTGCACCACCGCGACCACAACCACGACAACAACCCGCAGGATGGCTCGAACTGGGAATTGTTGTGCCTGTACTGCCACGATAACGAACACTCGCGCTATACCGACCAGCAGTATTTCGGCGAAGGCTCGCTGAGCACGCCGAAAATCGCCAAGGCCACGCATAACCCATTTGCGGCGTTGGCCGGGTTGATGAAAAAAGAAGACTGAAGACTCATCGGCGTCCCGACCGGCCTCTTCGCGAGCAAGCCCGCTCCCACATTTAATCTGTGCCAGACACAAAACCAATGTGGGAGCGGGCTTGCTCGCGAAAGCGATCGCCCTGGCACCACCAATCTCCAAACTGACCACTGCCGCCCAATCCCCGTATAATCGCGCTTTTTTCCCGAAAGGCACCCCGCTCGTGGCAGACAAACGGTACAGCTGCATTGGTTTGTATAACCCCAAATCACCGGAGAACGTCGGTTCGGTGATGCGCGCCGCTGGCTGTTATGGCGTGGCGTCGGTGTTCTACACCGGCAAGCGCTATGAGCGCGCCGCCGACTTCGTCACCGATACCAAGCGCGTGCACTACGACATCCCGCTGATCGGCATCGACGACCTGAAGAAAATCCTGCCGCTCAACTGTGTGCCCGTCGCCGTGGAACTGGTCGAAGGCGCCCGCCCGTTGCCCGAATACACTCACCCGGATCGCGCGCTCTACATCTTCGGCCCGGAAGACGGATCGCTGGATAAAGAGATTCGCGACTGGTGCGAAGACGTGGTCTACATTCCGACCACCGGCTGCATGAACCTGGCCGCCACGGTCAACGTCGTGCTCTACGACCGCATGGCCAAGGGGCTCAATACCCGCTCCGGGCCAAAATTCCGCTGAATCGCCGCACATCCGATTGAACAAGCGGCCTGCCCACGCAGTCAGCTTGATTATCGATCACAGAAGCCTGGAGACAGACCATGAGCGAACTTAAACGCGTCGAGCGTATCGAATCCACCCCGTTCCAGAGCCCTTCCGAGCAGAACGTGCAGGGCTGGGAACGCATCGGCTCCCTGGCCGGCGGCGTAGTGATGGTGGGCAAGGGCCTGCGGCGTGGCGGGATCTTTGGCCTGATCCAGGTGGCCATCGGCGGCGTGGCCCTGGCGCGCGGTATCACCGGCCACAGCTCGGCGAAAAGCCTGCTGGAAAAAGGCCGTCAGGACATGGACAACGTGCGGGCGAAAATCCAGCGGGCGGGTGAGGAACTGAGCCAGTTGAAGGCCAACGCCGAGGCGGCGACCAAAACGGCCACCGTGACTGGCAATGATTCCTTGAAGTCGCCGAAAGCTGGGGTTTGAACCAAAAGTTTTGGTGAGACTACTGGCCTCATCGCTGGCAAGCCAGCTCCTACATCGATTTTGTGAACGCTACGGATCAAATGTGGGAGCGGGCTTGCTCGCGAATGGCGGTATTACTGAATCAACTCGGTACTCAACACCTTCGAAGACCCACCGATCACGCTCTCGC
Organism: Pseudomonas sp. P5_109; assembly: GCF_034009455.1. NCBI lineage: Bacteria > Pseudomonadati > Pseudomonadota > Gammaproteobacteria > Pseudomonadales > Pseudomonadaceae > Pseudomonas > Pseudomonas sp. P5_109. Next base: position 1,601,193 of record NZ_CP125380.1, on the reverse strand, counting down.
TGAGCTGAACAAACGCCTGGGTATCGATATCCCCCAGCCGCATTGCCCCGCGCAATACGTCGTCCAGCGACCGCTTGTTATGGGTTTTCAGGCGAATCTCGCCGTCCAGTTCCTGCAGCAACACCACCGCCCTGGCTACCTGCGCCGGGCTGACTCGCTCGCCGCGCAGCGTGGTGACTTTCTGTGTGTCCCTGACCAGCTTGCCGTGCAGGCTTTCGTAGCGTTCATCACTGATGCCGCCAGCCCGACGCACCAGTTCGATGGCGTAATACTCGGCAAAACCTTCACTGATCCAGTCGCTGCGCTGGGTGCCATTGATCCGTCCGGACACCTGGGCCAACTCACGGACCAACGCACTGCTGCCACTTTCGTTGACCAACGGCAGGTGACTGCTGAGATAGATCGACTCGTGCGCCGACTGGCTGCCGCGCCACATGGGGTCATTGGCCCCGACGATCAGCAGCTTGCCAGGGTGGCGCGGATACAGCGCCTGCACTTGCGGCCAGACGAAGGTCAGCAGGGTCAGCACATCCATACGGCGCATCCCCTGCCCCAGCGGCGAGGCGACGGTGACTTCAGTCTCGCCCAGACGAGTCCGGCGGCTGCCAAGCTGGCCGGCGAGCATCCAGCCCGTGGGCCGGTCGAACAGTCGGGAGGGGTTATCGATACGAAATTTGTTCTTGCCGATTCGTGGCCAGGCGGTTTCAACGCTTTTCCAGCCAGCGGGCAGCTCGAATTCGAGGCGTGAAACCAGTTCGGTGCCATCCTGTTGATCGAGCCTGGCGGCCGGCACCAGATCGTCGCCGCGCATCAACGCCCAGTTTGGCGTCATGCGCGTGTCGAAGCTGCCGTTCTTGCGCCCGTGGCTGATTTTCACGCGGTAGGTCAGGCTGGCCTTGTCGGCCGCCGGGCGCCAGACACCGCGAGTCGCTTTGCCGGGTGTCAGTAGCCATTGGCCGTCGACCTTGAAATCGCTGTAGTGGCTGCCGTCGCCGAGGTTGAAGTCCAGGCTGCGTACCGCCGAACCCTGGGCGAGCGTCAGGCGCACTTCGGCCTGATCGCTCTGCGGCAACAGGCGCACGTGATAATCCAGATTGACCTTGTTCGCGGCCCATACGGGCGAACTCACCGCCAGTAATCCAACGATCCACGCCCGCCGCCATCCCACAGCCATACACACTCCTTCGTGAAAGGTTGAGTCTCAGGCAGTCAACCCGCGCGGAAAATCAGGTGATCTTCCCAGTCATCTTCCGGCACGCTGCCCTCGGCGAGCATGCGCCCGGACTGGGAAATCCGCTCGTGATGCACGGCATCGCGATCACCGCACACCAGGTGATGCCACAACGGCAGGTCCTTGCCTTCGCTGACCAGGCGATAACCGCAGGTCGGCGGCAGCCATTTGAATTCGTCGGCCTTGCCCGGCGTGAGCTGGATACAGTCCGGCACGGAGTCACGGCGGTTAGGATAGTCCTTGCACTGGCAGGTTTTCAGGTCCAGCAGCTTGCAGGCGATGCGCGTGTAATAAACGCTGTTGTCGTCTTCGTCTTCAAGTTTTTGCAGGCAGCACAATCCACAGCCGTCGCACAGCGACTCCCATTCCTCCTGATCGAGTTGATCGAGGGTTTTGCGTATCCAGAACGGTTCTACTTTGGCGGCCATGGTTCGAGCATCGACATCAGGTGGTGAAAAGGCCGCCAGTCTAGTGCCCGAAGCCCCTTGGGCCAAGCATTGGCGACTGTCGGTAGATCGGGCTTGTCAGTTTTTGCGCTGGCAAGTAGCTTTGCCAATCGCAAGGAGCCTGACCTGCGTGCCATTAACGCTCAACCGCGTTGCATTGCGGTGAACTGCCACGGCTCTCGAAAAACCTCACGGCCCGGCTCAACCGTGCCCACAGTTTTCGGACGACCCTCACTTTCAAACGTAGCAAGGAATCCCTTGATGAGTGCCAACCCACGCGTTGCCGATTACGCTATTCACCCACAGTTCACCGATCGCTGGTCGCCCCGCGCCTTCACTGGCGAAACGATCCCTGAGGAAACCCTGCTGAGCTTCTTCGAAGCCGCGCGCTGGGCACCCTCGGCCTACAACTCTCAACCCTGGCGTTTCCTTTACGCACGTCGCGACACGCCGAACTGGGAGCGTTACCTGGGCCTGCTCAATGAATTCAACCGCAGCTGGGCGCAACATGCTTCGGCCCTGGTGATCGTGATCTCGAAAACCACCTTCGCCGTGCCTGGCGCCACCGAAGAAACCCCGGCCCTGTGGCATACCTTCGACACCGGTTCGGCCTGGGGCCACCTGGCCTTGCAAGCGAGCCTGAGCGGCTGGCACACCCATGGCATGGCCGGTTTCGACCAGGAACTGACCCGCAAGGAGCTGAGCATTCCTGAAGGCTACGCCCTGCACGCCGCCGTCGCAGTGGGCAAGCTGGGGGACAAGGCAAGCCTGGCGGATTACCTGCAAGCCCGTGAAGAACCGAGCCCGCGTCGTCCGTTGAGCGAGCTGGCGGCTGAAGGTGACTTCACCCTCTAAGCCACTGCACAAAACATTGTGGGAGCGGGCTTGCTCGCGAATGCGGAGTGTCAGTCGACAAGTTCAGTGACTGACACCCTGCATTCGCGAGCAAGCCCGCTCCCACATTTTTGATGGCGGTGAATCAATACCCGCGATCGAAATCCACTTCTCCGCGCAACGCTTCTCCCGCCTGATACGCCCGCAGGTTTTCGACAAACAGCTTCACCATCAGTGACGGCGAAGTCGGTGCCGAGCTGTGGCCGGTCAGCAACAGGCCCCAGGCGGTCCAGAATGGATGACGCTGTGGCAAGGGTTCCTGACGGCAGACGTCAATCACCGCGCCCGCCAGATGCCCTTCCTTCAAGGCTTCCACCAGATCCGCATCGACCACTGCCACACCGCGCCCGGCGTTGATGAACAACCCGGTCGGCTTGAATTGCTTGAACAGCGCCGCGTCGTAGATATCGTGGGTGTCCGGTGTGTTCGGCAACAGGTTGACCACGTAATCGACTTCACCGACCAGCCGTGGCAGATCCGCCAGTGAACCGACTTCGATAAACGGTGCCTGTTCCCGCGCGCTGCTGGCAACGCCATACAACTCGACGCCAAACGGCAAGAGGAACTGCGCGACACTTTGACCGATATCGCCCGTGCCGACGATCAACACCTTGCGCCCCGACAGGCTCTGGCCATGGCGACTGTCCCATTTGCGCTCGACCTGGCTGACCAGCCGCGCCAGCACTTCACGTTCGTGACCGAGCATATAGGTGAGCACGTACTCGGCCATGACCTGGCCGAAGATGCCGACGGCACGCGTCAGCTGGTAGTGCCGTGGCAAGCCGTCGGCCAGCAGCGGCGTAATGCCAGCCCAGGTCGATTGCAGCCATTGCGGTTGATGCCCCTGGCGCAACAGGGTCGCCAGCAAATCAGGCTGGCCGAGCCACACCGGACAATCGGCGGCCTGACTGGCCAGTTCGGCGGAATCACCGCTGGTCAGCACCTCCAGGTCCGGTGCCGCCTCGCGCAACAGTTGGGCGTACACGGGGTGGTCGTGTTCAGCAATCAGGACGCGCATGCTTCAAACCTTTCAAAAACGGTGCAGACGACAGCCGACAGAGCCGTGCTCCGTCGATGCTGCCATCGCTAAAATCGATCAGTGTTTCATAACCACTCTGAACAGAGCCTGTCTGCCGCTCACATCGGATCGTTGCGGCGCAACAATTCTTCCGGCAAGTGCTCGATGTACTCGTCTTCGGCAGGCGGCATTTGCAGGTGATAACCCTGTTTGTCGAGGTTTTCCAGCACGACCTCGATGTCCTCGCGCGACAGCTTGCGCTCGGGGCTCAGCACCAGGTCGAATGCATGGATGGCCTTGCCGAAGGCTGCCATCAGGGGATCCGGCACGCGCTCCAGAGCATCGCTCTTGAGCACGTACAGGTACATTTCGTTTCTCTTCGAGCTGCGGTAGATGGAACAAATACGTTTCAAGGCTGTTCTCCGGCGGTGGCCAGGCTGTCGAGCAGCGCCTGGCCCATCAATTCGCGACGCCAGCCACGCAGCGAATCAGGCAATTGGTAGGGACCATTGGGGAAGCCGCTCTTGAGCAGCGCTTCCAGGGTTTTCTTGCGCAGCATCAGTTCCGGGGCGATGTTCAGGCGCTCGGCCTCCGCCTGGCCGATGGCCTTCAGTTGCTTGAGCAGCGCGGCGGCATCCACTGGCAACGGCTCTGGCACGGCTGGCGGCCATTGATCAGGCGACACACTGCCAGAGCGCTTGATCAGATCAAGCAGAAACTCGCCGTCCTGACGCACGGTACGCGGGTGCATGTCTTCGATTTTCGCCAGGGCGCCAAGGTTATCCGGTTGCGTACGCGCCAGCGGCCACAGCGAATGCTCGCGGACAATCCGGTTGCGCGGTAGGTCACGGGCCCGGGCTTCCTTTTCACGCCAGGCGCACAGCTCACGCAAAACCGCGAGTTGGGCGCGGGACAGCTTCCAGGCCAGCTTGGCATCGCGATAGACCTCGTACGGGTCGATCTCGCGGCGCAGGTTGGCCACCAGTTCAGCGCCGTCTTCCAGGACCCAGGCGTACTTGTCGTTCGACAGCTTTGGGCGCAGCCTTACGAAGACTTCAGCCAAATGCACGGCATCTTCCGCGGCATAGCTGATCTGCGTTTCGGAAAGCGGACGCTGCAGCCAGTCGGAACGGGTTTCACCCTTGGGCAGGTCGATGCCGAGCACTTCCTGCACCAGCCGCGAATAGCCCATGGAAAAACCGAGGTTCAGGTAAGCGGCGGCCAGTTGGGTATCGAACAGTGGCGCCGGCAGGCTGCCGGTCAGGCGTAGCAGGACTTCGAGGTCTTCGCTGCACGCGTGGACAACTTTGACCACGGCCGGGTTTTCCAGCAACGCGGCCAATGGTTGCCAGTTGTCGATGGTCAGCGGGTCAATCAGGTAGGCGCGCTTGCCATCACCGACCTGCAGCAGGCCAGCGATCGGGTAGAAGGTGTCGACCCGCATGAATTCGGTGTCGAGGGCAACGAATGGCAACTGCTGCCACTCGGCACACAAGCGTCCGAGGCTATCGTTGTCGCGAATCCAGTGAATATCGATGGCCACACGGCTCTCCCTTGAAGAATGGCGCGCAGTATATATCGCCCCCGGCGATTTCCGCGCATCCACTGAACAAGAGCGTTAGCGAAAATTACTGCGTGATATGAAGAATAGTCCGACAACGTCGCGCTAGCTGGTCTTACCCAGCACGTAGATCCGCATCCGCGCACAACCGGGGAAGAAGTCCTGATGGCTGAGCAGACGGAAACCCGCCTGCCTGAACTCGCTTTCCACCTTGGTCTTGCTGGGCAATGGCCCTTCCATCTCCGCACCCGCGCCCTTGAAACGACCGTCAAGGCGCACCGCGACAATCACCGTATCGCGACTGACCCGATAAAACTCGCCCAGCATCGCCAGACGATGTTCCGGGTTGGTGAGGTGCTGAAACAGTTGCATGCAAAAAATGCAGTCAACCGCGTTCTCCGACAAACCAATCGTGAATGCGGAGCTTTGAAAGGTCTTGATCCGCTTCAACAGACTCTTCGGGTGGTGTGTGAGGGCATGATCGAGGATGTCCTGGGACGGATCCGTCGCCAGGATCACCCGATTGGCATGTTCGGCCAGCACCGGCCAAAAACGCCCCACACCGCAAGCCACATCAAGGATCAGCCCCGGTTCGCCGGCGACCTTGAGCGCGTTGCGCACCAGACGCTCCTCACGCCAAAGCACCAGACGTCCGGTCAGGCCAGGCGCTTGCGGCTGAAGGCAGACGCGCGCGTGCTCCTGGTCGTAGCGCCGGGCAATCTCAAGCTCGATGGCGGACGGGGGCTGAGCGGACATGTGCAATGGCTCTTGATAAAGGTTCTACAGGCCGCAGGACGGCGGCCACCGCGTGAAACAAAATCGGAGCACTCAATCTTTGGCCAACACGCCGTCGGACACTGGGCCACGACAACCGGCAAACATGTCCAGATCCTGGTTGTAGACCTTGCTGTTGACTTCCAGCAGCCCAAGCATCGAATGGAACAGGTTGTCCTGGCTCAGGGGCTTTTCACGACTCTGTTGCAGGCAATGGGTATCTACCGCAAACGACTTTTTATAGCTGTCGGAGAACCAGGCAAACATGGCCACATGCTTTTGCTGCTCCGGTGCCAGCATGTAAGGCGTGCCGTGGAGGAACAAGTTGTACTCACCCAGGGATTCGCCGTGGTCCGACAGGTACAGCATCGCGGTATCCACTTTGTCCTGATTGCTGCGCAGCAGATCGATCAAGGTCGACAGCACATGGTCGGTATATACCAGGGTGTTGTCGTAGCCATTGACGATACTTTCGCGACTGCAATTGTTCAGGGCATTGCTTTCGCAAACCGGGGTGAAGTGCTCGAACTCTTTCGGATAACGCTTGAAGTACTCCGGACCGTGGCTGCCCATCTGGTGCAATACCAATACCGTGTCCTTGTCCAGGCTATCGATGAAATGTTGCAGCCCTTGCAGGAGGATTTCGTCGCGGCATTCACTGTTGGCGCACAGCGTTGGGTCTTTCAGATTGCTGACGTCCTGAACCGTGACGCGATCGCACGTACCCTTGCAGCCAGACTGGTTGTCACGCCAGATCACGTCGATACCTGCATGCTTGAGCACATCCAGCAGGCCTTCTTCATTCTTTGCCTTGCTGGCGTTGTAGTCCTTGCGCCCCATATTGGAGAACATGCAAGGCACCGAGACGGCGGTTTCAGTACCGCAGGAGTGCACATCGGTGAAGGCGATCAGGCCCTCTTCCTTACTCAGTTTCGGCGTGGTGTCACGGCTATAGCCAAGGATGCCGAAGTTCTCCGCCCGGGCACTTTCACCCACGACAAGAACGGTCAGGGATTTGCGCCCGTGAGTTTGCCAGGCCGGATTGCGCTGGGCATCTTCACCGAGTTTGACAAAGGGCTGGCGTGCCGTCGCTACTTTCTCGCGCAAGAGACCCGCCGAGGCACCAATGTAGTTGCTTGGCACCACCATCAGGCGCAATTCGTGATGATTGCGAAACAGTGAAGACAGGCCTTGATAGTTAACCAGCGCAACACCACCGATCACCGCCACCGAAGCAAAAGTCACCAGAACTTTACTGAGCAGTTCACGGTGCCAACGTCGATAACTGATTGGAGTCTTCCACAACAGCCAAGACGGTAGAACTCCAAGCAGCGCAATATAAACAAACAACTTGAGCGACAGTAAGTCGCGAACTTCCGTGGCATTGGTTTCAGCAAAGTTACGCAACATGCCGGTGTCGATCAGAACACCATACTGACTCATGAAATACGCCACGCCCGCGCTGATCATGAACAGCAGGATCAGGACCGGCTTGAGTACCGGCCGGAATGCCAGCAGGGTCAATACAATGTTGAAGGCCGCGCAGATCATCACCCCGAAAGCCACGCGCATGGCGATGCCTTTACCATCGGATGCGGTGATTTCGAACAGGTGTTGCCAGAGCACAAAATTGAAGCAAATTAACAAAAATACGCTGGCAATCAGTGTCACCCATTCTGGGCGCACGGCTTTAATCTTAAGCATGAGGTTCGGCGGGTCCTGAAAAGAAATGTCTTCGGCAAATGTGAAAATTTCATTTACCGAGACAATTCTAATTTTAGGTAGCCAACCATCAATTTTTTGTGAAAAAGAAGCCAACAATTAGTTGGCTTACAAGACCGCCTGAAACTTTCAGACTTTTTGAGAACTGTTCAGCTTAGGTTCAGCTTTGACTCAAGCCTGGTGCAAATACCAGCGCCAGTCCTGCTCTCCGACCTCGCCCATGAATTGGCGATACTCGGCGCGCTTCACCGCCAGGTAGACACCGAGGAATTCGCCACCAAAAGCTTCCCTGGCCCAACTGGAACCCTCCAGCGAGCGCAAGGTGGTCAGCCAGTCTGTCGGCAACAGTTTCGCAGCCTGGGCGTAGCCATTGCCTTCCACCGGCGCACCGGGGTCGAGTTGTTCGCGGATACCGCGATGAATACCGGCCAGAATTGCCGCAGCCGCCAGATAGGGGTTGGCATCCGCGCCACAAATTCGATGCTCGATATGCCGCGAATACGCCGGCCCGCCGGGTACGCGCAAACTCACTGTGCGATTGTCCACGCCCCAGGTGGCCGCCAGGGGCGCATAGCTGTTGGCCTGGAATCGACGGTAGGAGTTGGCGTTCGGGCAGAACAGCAATAGCGAATCGAGCAAGGTACTGAGCATGCCTGCGACAGCCTGCTTGAGCAGCGGCGTGCCATCCGGGGCTTCGCTGGCAAAGAGGTTGTTGCCGTCCTTGTCCGCCAGGCTCACGTGCATGTGCATCCCGGTGCCGGCCAGGTCATCGAAGGGCTTGGCCATGAAGCAGGCGGTCATGCCGTGCTTGTGTGCCACTCCCTTGACCAGGCGCTTGTAGCGCACCGCTTCATCCATCGCCTGCAGCGCGTCGGTGCGGTGTTCGAGGGTGATTTCCACCTGCCCCGGTGCGTATTCGGAAATGGCCGTGCGCGCCGGAATCCCCTGGAGCTTGCAGGCGCTGTACAGATCGGCCAGGAACGGTTCGATCTGTTCAAGTTCACGCAACCCATAGACCTGGGTACCACGCGGACGCCCGCCATCGACATCCCGTGCCGGTTGCGGCCGGCCGTTGCTGTCGCGCTGCTGATCCAGCAGGTAGAACTCCAGCTCCGCCGCCATGACCGGGTAATAACCGTCAGCCTGCAAACCTTCGATGACTTTCGCCAGTAAATGACGAGGATCGGCAATGGTGGCGGGCATTCCCTCCGACGGATGCATGCTGACCTGCACGGCCGCGGTCGGTATCAGGCGCCACGGCATACGCGTGAGACTGCCGCTGATCGGGTAGGCCCGGCAGTCGATATCCCCGACATCCCAGACCAGCCCGGAGTTTTCCACGTCATCGCCATTGATGGTCAGGCCGAGGATGGTGCTCGGCAATGGCCGCCCGCTTTCATACACCGCGAGCAACTCGTCACGATGCAGCAGCTTGCCGCGCGGCACTCCGTTGTTGTCGAGGATGAACAGCTCGAACATTTCAACATCCGGGTTCTGCTGCAGAAAGGTCAGGGCTTCTTGCTGGGTGGCAAACGAGGTCGTGGCACTACTCATGGAAACTCTCTTTTTCCGTGTCAGGCGGGTACGCAAAAGCACCCGCGCTTTAATCCCGGCATCAGCCGGAAAATGTAGGAACAATCAGCGGAAAAAGCAGGAATCCGGCGGGCGCGCATGGCGGCAATGCCACAGCGCCCAAAAAGCCAGTTCAGAAGGAAGTGCAGAGAGGTTTGGCGCGGTGGCGGGCGTGAACCGACGACCAAGGCTCGACGCACGAGCGTCGGTGGATGCCTTGAGGTGGATTACGACTGGCCAACCGTCCATAGAGAGAACCGCAGAAAACAGATGACCCGCAGCGTCACACGATGGGTTGAGTCGTTAAATCAGGATTTGAAGAACCTTGGATGTGATCTGGCTAAACATTTGGCTGTTGGGTGGCGCCTCTGTCGGAGCAACTTGTATTTGAATTCTAAATACCACCCCGGACTTTCTGATTTGTGCCCTTCGGGTCTCTCGCGCCTAATCGGAACCCTATTGTTCAAGGTCCGATCATGGAAAACATTCGAGTCACTTCCCGTCCCGCGCTCTGGCTCCTGTTCAGCATTGTCCTGGTGGCCCTGAACCTGCGCCCTTCCATGGCCGCTGTCGGACCACTGCTCTCGGCGATTCGCGACGACATCCCACTGAGCTTCAGCCTGGCTTCACTGCTGACAATGTTGCCGGTGATGGCCATGGGGCTGGCGATGTTTGTCGGCCTGCGCGTCAGCCAGCGACTCGGCGATCAACGCACCGTGGTGTTCTCGTTGCTGATCATCGGCGTGGCCACGGTCTCGCGGTTGTTCCTTGATTCAGCCACGCAGTTGCTCCTCAGTGCGGTGCTGGCAGGCATCGGGATCGCCCTGATCCAGGCCCTGATGCCAGCGCTGATCAAATCCCGCTTCAGCGACCACGTTGCCCTGTGCATGGGGCTCTACGTCACGTCGATCATGGGCGGTGCCGCCATTGGAGCTGCCTTTGCGCCACTGGTGATGGAGCGTACCGGCAGTTGGCGCATGGGCCTGGCGGTCTGGGCGGTTCTCGCCGTGCTGGCATTGTTGTTCTGGGGTACCCAACGGGTGCAGATACCGACACTGGATGCCAAGACCGCCAGTAACGGTTCGTTCTTCGCCAATTCCCGCGCATGGTTACTCGCGATCTTCTTTGGCCTGGGCACTGCGTCCTACACCTGTGTCCTCGCCTGGCTGGCGCCGTACTACGTGGAAAAGGGTTGGAGCGAACAGCACGCCGGATTGCTGCTCGGATTTCTGACCGCCATGGAAGTACTGTCGGGTCTGCTGACCCCGCTCATCGCCAATCGCAGCCGCGACCGCCGCGTCGTGCTGATGACATTGCTTGCACTGATCATCGCCGGTTTCTGCGGACTGATTCTGAGCCCCCGGCATCTGAGCCTGATGTGGCCATGCCTGCTGGGACTGGGCATTGGCGGTCTGTTCCCGATGAGCCTGATCGTATCGCTGGATCACCTGGACACCCCCTTGCGCGCCGGTGGCCTGACCGCGTTCGTGCAAGGCATCGGCTACCTGATCGCCGGCCTGTCGCCGTTGCTGGCGGGGATAATCCGCGACCAGCTCGGCAGCTTTGAATGGGCCTGGTGGTCGCTGACGGCGGTCATGGCGCTGATGATGCTGATGGTCTTGCGCTTCAACCCAAGGCACTACGCCCGCCATATTCACTGACCCGGAGACTGCCATGAAAACCACCGGTTTCGCCGTCGCTCACGCCAGCATGCTGCTGTGGGCCTTGTTGATCGCCGCATCGTTCACCGCAGCGGCGCAAGTCAGCCAGGCCATCGACCCAATCCTGCTGACCGGTTTGCGCCTGCTGTTTTGCGCATTGGTGTTTCTGCCGCTATTGCTGCTCAAGGGCGATACCGTCATGACCGTCCGCGGGCTGCTCGGCCACGCGGTGCTCGGCCTGCTGCTGGCGTTGTACTTCGGTTCGCTGTTCGAAGCATTGCGCTACACCTCGGCCGTCAACACCGGGACGATGTTCACGCTGGTGCCACTGATGACCCTGGGTTTCGAAGCCGTGCTGACACCGGACAACCGCCTGAAGCAACGGATTGTGCCGATGCTGCTCGCTGCTGCCGGGGCAGTGTTGCTGATCATGAAAGGCACCGGCCCCGGTGAGCTGCCATCGCCGTACGCACTGGCGGTGTACGGCAGCGGTTGCCTGGCGATGGCACTCTACGCCCCTCTCAGCCAACGCCTGAAAGCCAATAGCCTCAAAGGGCGCGGGCCGGTGCCCATGACGTTCTGGAACATGCTGTTCGGTGCGCTGTTTCTGCTGGTGTTCTGTGGACTCAGTGGCGGTTGGCGCTCGGCATCATTACTGACGCTCAACGATTTCTACTGGCTGATGTACCTGGCGGTGTTCGCCACCCTGGCGACGTTTTGGCTATTGCACCGGGCCATCGGCGTGATCGCGCCGTCCTCGGTGATTTCCTACATCTACCTGAGTACGCTGTTTATCACGATGTTTCACTGGCTCTGGGGGCGCCAGATGCCGCTGCCGCTGGAAATGGCCGGCGCGGCACTGGTGGGTGTCGGCATGTTCGCGCTGTTGATGTCCAGTCGCCGCGCCGTGTCGGCGATGGTCCGGAGCTGAAAGTCCCTTGGGCGAAACTTCCTGCGAGGCATTCTCCCTGCTCTCTCATTCCGCTAGGATCATTCGCTCACCCTTGCACACGGTCAGCGCAAGGGGCGCAGCGAGACGCAATGGATGCTGAACAGTAATTCGCTTAGAAAACTCGACATGCAGGACCTCTTGGTGTTCGTCGCCGTGTATGAGCAGAACAGCGTCACCGGCGTGTCCGAGACGCTTTGCGTCAGCCAGTCCACAGTGAGCTACTGCCTGAAAAAACTGCGCGCCATTTTCGAAGACGAGCTATTCATCAATACCCGTACCGGCGGCATGCAGCCCACGGGCAAGGCCGGCGCGATGTATCCCCACGCGCTGAAAATCCTCCAGAGCATCAATCTGTGTCATGCCGGCTCACCCGCCTTCGACCCGAGCCTGCAGCCCGTGACCTTCAACATCTGCGCACCGGAATATTTCGAGCAGTTGATCCTGCCGCGCTTGTTGAAAACCTTCGACCTCGCCGATCTTCCGGTGATGGTCAATGTGTTCAAACTCGAAGCCGATATCCCTGCCGAAGCGTTGCGCGACGGCAGCCTCGACCTGGTGATGTGCTTCGGTCCGAACTTTCATCGCCGTCACGTCGATTTCAAATCGCAGGCACTGCTCGAAGATGATCTGGTATGTGTGTTCGACAAACGCGCCACGCCGGCAGAACCACGCTTGAGCCTGCAAACCTATGTCGAACGTCGACACGTGTTCCCGACACCCTGGACGTCCGCGACCAACATGGTCGACGGCTGGCTCGCTCAGCAGGCACAACAGCGCCAGATCGTCGCACGCGCCAACAGCTACAGTGCAGCGCTGAAGCTGATTACCGGCACCGACTATGCCCTGACCCTGCCCCGGCGCATCCAGCGATTGCTGGCCAGTGCCGACACCTTCGATCACTGTGAAACACCGGAAGGCTTGCCGGGCTTCACCCTCGACATGCAGTGGAACCAGAGAGTTGATCAGGACAGCGCCAACACCTGGCTGCGAGAGCAAGTGATCCAGGCCTGCGTCGAGCAGGAAACGGCCTGATACTCAGTTGTTGATGGCGGTCTTGCTGTAGGAATCGCGATCGATGTCGAGAATCTCCACGCACAACTGGACTTCAACGCCGCTCGGCCACTCACACAGTTCCTGCACCACCGCCAGCAGGCTTTCGGAGAGTTGTTTCTTGATCTGTGCCGAACGACCACTCAACAGCGCCAGTTTTACTTCAACGATGCAACTCTAGAAGACGAAATTCGGCCGCAGACTTCGGAAGACGCCAGCGTGGCGACTCGTTCATTTGGCCATGCTTAATCTTTTTTTATCCACAAACAACTTACCTCAGCGAACGGCACTTTTTTTGGTTTATTAGCTTGGCTCCGCCGCCCCCACCAATGCTAAATTACTATGGGGCTCCCTCTAACCGACGACACAGATAAGCTCGAGTTTGATACGGAAGCTCAATGGTTCCACACTCGCGAAGGTACGGATGTGTTTGGATCAGTCTCTGCAACTGTTCGGAAACTTTCGCCTTTTCGGTAGGAGGTAGGGCAGCGATAAAACTCACCGAGAGAAATCGGTCCATGATGACTTCCTTGGCGCTACCCGCATGGGTGTATGGGAAGCAGGTAAGTTCTGGTTCAGAAAAGTAACGCCCAGTGAATGCCAATTTCCAGTCCCCGGTATGAAAGCGTGGGGTATCGCCTTCGTACGGCGCGATGATGTCTGTGATGGCCGCAACCCAGTCCACCGACTCATCACGCACGTTCCAGATCAACCCCAACCGACCGTTCGGTTCAAGCACTCGGTGAATCTCGGCAAGGGCCGTTTCATTTGCAAACCAGTGGAAAGCCTGAGCGCATACCAGTGCTCGCGCTGCTCCGGAGTTGAGCGGGATGGATTCGGCCGTTCCCTCCAAGATCGTGATGTGCGGTAGATTCCCGGCAAACTCGGCTCGCATGGCTTCTATGGGCTCGACCGCTACGACATCAATCTCCATTGATCCCAATAACTGAGTGAATTTACCGGTGCCGGCTCCTAAATCAACTACCGTCGACCCCGGTTGAATTTCAAGTGTTTCTCTAAGCCAGGTAACCAGTTCGCGTGGATAGCTCGGGCGCCCCTTGGCATAAGTTCCAGCTTGCGATGAGTAGCCCAGTTGAGCAGCTTTCTGAATACCTGCCATGATTAGCAACCCGCTTTAATTAAGAGAGACCTGGTCAATTGAACCAGTGAAGCGCTACAGCTCATTGACCAATAGATGTCTTCGAATAAGATTCGCGATCGATGTCGAGAATTTCCACGCACAACTGGACTTCAACGCCGCTCGGCCACTCACACAGTTCCTGCACCACCGCCAGCAGGCTTTCGGAGAGTTGTTTCTTGATCTGTGCCGAACGACCACTCAACAGCGCCAGTTTCACATGCACGAACGCCCGCTCAGCCAATGCGGTTCCAACCTTGAACGTCTCGACCTTGACTGCGCGGCTCTTGATGTCGAATTCGGCAGCAAACTGACCGGAACCCACCAACGTATTGTTCAACCGCATCAGTGCCACATCGGCATTCAGGTCAGTCAGGTTGGCGGTGTATTCCATGTGCAGGTGAGGCATGAGTTGACTCCTAAGGGAATGGAAAGGTCCTACGTATAACAGAGCGCCGCCCTGTTCATTCGGGCAGCGGCAAAACGGCACGCTCACTCATGAACACCTCCAGGCGCGAGCGCAACCAGCGCTCGGCGGGGTCGGTATCGACATGACTGAGCCAGACCATGGACAAGTCCAGGGTCGGCGTCTTGAAGGGAAAGGGTTCCTTGAACAGCGTTCCCGATGCGGCCATCGCCTCGGCGGTGTAGTCCGGCAGACTGGCAATCAGGTCCGTCCCGGCGAGCAGTGCCGGCAACGAACTGTATTGCGGTACCGAGAGCACCACCTGGCGCGTGCGGCCGATTTCCGCCAGCCACTCGTCGGCGTAGCCGCTGACGTTAGCGGTATGGGACACCAGCACATGTGGTCGCGCGCAATATTCATCGAGGGTCAGCGGGGTGTCGCTGGCATCGGCGCGCAATATGCTGGGCTGGATGTGCCGCAGCAACTTGCGCTTGGCATTGGCCGGCAAGCCACGAGTCTGGCTGATACCCACCGTGATATCGCCGGACGCCAGCAAGTCGGGAATCCGCCAGTAATCGACATGCTGCACCACAAACACCACTTTGGGCGCTTCCTGGCGCAGAGTTCGCAGCAATGGCGGCAACAGGCCGAACTCGACATCGTCGGACAACCCGATGCGGAATGTCATCGTGCTGCTGGCCGGGTCAAAATCATGGGTCAGGCTCAAGGCCACGGACAAGGAATCCAGCGCCGGCGACAGGTGCCTGATGATCTCCTCCGCCCGCGCTGTCGGCTCCATGCGGTGGCCAACGCGGATGAACAGTGGATCATTGAACATCGCACGCAAGCGGTTGAGTGCAGAGCTGATGGTCGGCTGGCCGAGAAACAGCTTCTCCGCCACCCGAGTGACATTGCGCTCGAGCATCAGTGTTTCGAATACCACCATCAGGTTGATATCCGCCTTGCGAAGTTCGTTGCGATTCATCCACTGCCCCCAATCCCCAAATCTGCTGACAGTTTAGGTAGCTGGGGCAACTGCCGTCCATCCAACTCAAGTCCAACAGCCGGACGCGGTTCACGTTTAAGCAAGATGCCTGCCCACGCCTCGTCCTACAGCCCCTTCCTTTTTACCTGCACCTACTGGCAGTCAGCCCGTGGGTCCCTAAGCTCAGCGACGCACGAGGGGAATAACCAGCCTCGTCATCCAAAACATGCGTTATCAAAAGGAGCGGCACCATGGCCAGAGACAAAGCCAAAGACGACAAGCACTTCAACTGCACCCAGACCCACGAAGCCGACTACGTCGCCAGCCTGTACCCCCACGCCAGGGAAGAGGTCAAAACGTTCCTCGCCTCGGCCTGCAAGGACAAATCCCTGCACAACTCCACCCACAAGGACGTCTACGAACTGATCAAGAGAAAACTGGGTCATACCCAGCCGTAAAACCGGTTGGGAACGAAGCTGCTCTGAACGAGCAGCTTCACCACCCTAGAGCTAGATTTCCTTGATCGGGGTCTGCTCGCAGGTCCCCTTGATCAAGTTGATTGCATGCACGCAATCGCCCTTGTTGACGTAAGACTCCCCGCTGGCAATGGTTTCATGATTCCCCGCCTTCAACCGCCACCGCCACTGGCCCCTGCCAGTCAGAAGGGTGCCGCGGATTTGCCTGTAAATCTCAAAATACATTGCTCACTCCTTGCAATTGCTGGTGACTGCAGGTCAGTGACCTGCGAAAGCCAGAGTAGAGGAGGTACTTTCAAGAAGACGTTTTTCAGTGTCAGGGGATATTTCGAGGAAAAAGCTTCGGCGTTCGCAACTCCAGGCTCCACTGAGTCCGCTACGCCGCCGTCATATGCACTCACATTGTAGGGTTCGCCGCGCCCAAGTCCGCCCGTTAGTCTTTGCCGCTGCAGCCTCTCTTTTTCATAACCCGAGCCGAAAAACATGAACGTCTTCGCCCTTCGCACGCTATGCCTGATGTTGATAGGCATGCCCGTCATTGTGCACGCCAATGAACCTGAGACACTCACCCTGATCACCTACGCCGACGGCACCCGCGGTATGAAGAACGCGATAGACCTCGATCCGCCCGGCCCCTCGCAGGGTGACTTGTTTGTCTTCGACCAGCCGCTGATGAACGAGCAACGACAAGATATCGGCAGCAATAGCGGCTACTGCGTGAACACACTTCCCGAAAAACACAGCCAGTGCCAATGGACCCTGCTATTCAACGACGCGGCGGGCAAAACGGCCGCCAGTATCGTCGTGGCCGGACAGGAGCATGAAACAGGGAAGTCGATTGTCGCGGTGATTGGCGCCACAGGAGAATACGCCGGGTTCAGCGGTGAAATGAGTACGGAACCCAATCCCGATGGCACCTTCACGCAAATCCTGCAACTCTCGCGCAGCGCAAGATGAAACGAAAAAGCCCCGTAACTTTTCAGCTACGGGGCTTTTTCTATGTAATGGCGGAGAGATAGGGATTCGAACCCTAGGTACCGGTGAAGGTACAACGGATTTCGAATCCGTCCCATTCGGCCACTCTGGCATCTCTCCAACGGCGCGCATCATAACAACACTTTCGCCGGAAGCGAACCCCCTAAGCGAAATATTTCTGTGCTTTCAGATGCTTGCGTCGATTAAAGCGGTACGCCCAGACGATTGGCGACTTCTTCGTAGGCTTCGATGACGTCACCGAGGCCCTGACGGAAGCGGTCCTTGTCCATTTTCTTGCCGGTTGCCTTGTCCCACAGGCGGCAGCCGTCCGGGCTGAATTCGTCGCCCAGGACGATGGAGCCATCGTGGAACACGCCGAATTCCAGCTTGAAGTCGACCAGCAGCAGGCCGGCGTCGTCGAACAGTTTGTTCAGGACTTCGTTGACCTTGAGCGACAGTTCTTTCATGCGAACCAGTTGCTCGGCGGTGCCCCAACCGAATGCCACGACGTGGGATTCGTTGATGAACGGGTCGCCCTTGGCGTCGTCCTTCAGGAACAGTTCGAAGGTGTAAGGGTTGAGCTTCATGCCCTCTTCGACACCCAGGCGCTTGACCAGGCTGCCAGCGGCGTAGTTACGCACGACGCACTCGACCGGGATCATATCCAGCTTCTTCACCAGGCACTCGTTGTCGCCCAGCAGTTTGTCGAATTGGGTCGGCACGCCGGCGGCTTCGAGCTTCTGCATGATGAAGGCGTTGAACTTGTTGTTCACCATGCCTTTGCGGTCGAGCTGTTCGATACGCTTGCCGTCGAACGCCGAAGTGTCGTTGCGAAACAGCAGGATCAAACGGTTAGCGTCGTCGGTCTTGTAAACCGACTTCGCTTTGCCGCGGTAGAGTTCTTCACGTTTTTCCATGATGGGCTCCGCTTGCTAAGTAGATGGGCTAGGCGATGTGACGCCAGTCGAGCCCTGAATCTTGATCGGCCAGTTGCAGCCAGTCCGGGTCGCACCCGAGGGTGTCGACAAAACATTGCCGGGCCAGCCGCGGCAGGTTGTTCTTACTGCTCAGATGGGCCAGGACCAGGTGTTGCAGGTCTTTCCAGCCCAACTCGGCCACCAGGAATGCCGCCTGATGGTTGTTCAAATGTCCCAGTTCACCGCCCACCCGTTGCTTGAGAAAGTACGGGTAGTGACCGCGAGCCAGCCTGTCACGGCAATGGTTGGACTCGATCATCAATGCATCGAGGTCGCGATAGCCGTCCAGCACCTTGTTGCAGTACGAGCCCAGGTCGGTCAGCAGGCCGAAACGCCGCTCCCCGTCACTGAACACGTATTGCGTCGGCTCCAAAGCATCATGGGCCACGGCAATGACGTCGATGCTCAAGTCGCCGACCTGCAGTTGCTCGCCGCCGGCCACAAAGCCTGCGGGTTCAATCGGTTTGCGCATCCCGCGCAAGGTCCCGCGACTGAGGTAGACAGGCAGATTGTAGCGCCGAGACAGCAAACCCACGCCATGCACGTGGTCGGCATGTTCGTGGGTCACGAGTATCGCGCTCAGCTGCGCAGGGTTCACACCCAGGCGCAGCAGGCGTTTTTCGGTTTCCCGCAAGGAAAAACCACAATCCACCAAGACATACGTATCAGCGCTGGCTATCAGCGTGCCGTTCCCTTGACTACCGCTGCCGAGAACGGCAAAACGCATAGGATCAGCCCAGGTTGTCTTGAATCTTGCTCAACACTTTACGCGCCACATCTGCCGGCGCCACGGTGTTGATGTTCTTCTCGACGGTGACCTGGACGTTCTCGCCAACCTTGCTCAGGCGAACCTGATAACGCTCGGCACGGGCTTCAAGCTCTTCCTTGCTCGGCGCGCTGCCGAACAGGCTGCTGAAGAAGCCTGGCTTGTCGTCTTTCTTCTCGGCTTTTTCGGCCAGGTTGATGTAGTACAGGCCCAGGCTGCGGTTGATGTCTTCAACACGCCATTCGCCTTGTTCCAGCGCACGACCGACGCTCGACCAGGCACGATCCAGGTCGGTACCGACGTTCAGCACAGGGTTGCCGCTGCCGTCTTCGCTCAGGCTGATACGGCTAGGCGCGTCGAAATCACGCGAAGCCAGCATCGAGACCGAGCCGCCCTTCTCCGAGATACGGCTCATGCTCGCGAGCATGTCGTCGACCAGTGCCGCGTCCAGGCCAGTGTTGACCGAACGGTTGGTGAAGGCCACGTCGGCGGTGCTGCCGGCAGGACGCTCGGCGCTGACCAC
The DNA here is from genome assembly GCF_034009455.1 of Pseudomonas sp. P5_109. NCBI lineage: Bacteria > Pseudomonadati > Pseudomonadota > Gammaproteobacteria > Pseudomonadales > Pseudomonadaceae > Pseudomonas > Pseudomonas sp. P5_109. Next base: position 1,582,066 of record NZ_CP125380.1, on the reverse strand, counting down.
ATAGACTTCACTGGTGTTGCGCTGCACGCCCGGCTCGATGCGCACCCGCACGCGGGTTTCGCTGTCGGTGCTGACGCCAGCCGCGCTCAGGCGCTTGGCGACAGCGGCGGACAGTTCGTCGGAATGCTGCCAGGTCGTGGTGAATTCGCCGGTTTGCGGGCGCTGTTCATCCATGCGGAAACCGTTGTCCTGGAAGAACTGAACGGCCACGGGCCAGACTTCGGCCGGCGGGTTCTGCGCCAGGATGGAGCTGGTGCCGCCGCTCTTCTGCAGCGAGTAGGCACTGGCGTCGGCAGCCGCTGTCAGCGGCTGAGGGCGAGGAACGATGTATTCGCCCGTGGCGGTGTCATCGGCCACGTTGCGCGGGATCGGCAACAGCGGATCCAGACGCTTGGCGGTACGGACATCCGGCGGTATTTGCATCGGTGCAGTCTGTTGCGCTTCCAGGTAGTCGCTACCACGGTCACGGAAATAACCTTCCGGGCCCCAGACCCATCCGCAGCCACTGGTGCTGGAGATAATCAAGGCAAGTGCGGAAAGTCCGGCCATTCGCTTCATGCGTTGTACTTCCTCAATTAAACCAGGACGCTGCACTGGCGCAGGGCCGTGCGAAGCGTTTCGTGACAAGGTGCGCTCAGCCAGGTCAGCGGCAGGCGAATACCTTCGTGCATCAGGCCCATTTCAACCAAAGCCCACTTCACCGGAATCGGGTTGGCTTCGATGAACAGGTCCTTGTGCAGCGGCATCAGTTTTTCGTTGATCGCCCGTGCAGTCTCGGCATCACCCTTGAGGGCGGCCTCGCACAGGTCGGCCATTTCACGCGGCGCGACGTTGGCGGTAACGGAGATGTTGCCCTTGCCGCCCATCAGGATCAGCTCGACCGCGGTCGGATCATCGCCAGAAAGAACGATGAAGTCCTTGCTGACGCCATCAAGGATCGCCTTGGCGCGCTTGAGGTCGCCGGTCGCTTCCTTGATGCCGATGATGCTCGGCACGGTGGACAGGCGAATCACGGTCTCGGCCTGCATGTCGCAGGAGGTGCGGCCGGGAACGTTATAGAGAATCTGCGGGATGTCGACCGCTTCGGCGATGTGCTTGAAGTGCAGGTACAGGCCTTCCTGGGTCGGCTTGTTGTAATACGGCACGACCAGCAGGCAGGCGTCGGCGCCGGCTTCCTTGGCATTGCGGGTCAATTCGACGGCTTCGCGGGTCGAGTTGGCGCCGGTACCGGCAATCACCGGAATACGGCCATTGACCTGTTTGACTACCGCCTTGATGACGGCGATATGTTCATCGACATCAAGGGTTGCCGATTCGCCGGTAGTACCGACGGCGACAATGGCATGGGTGCCGTTTTCAAGGTGGAAGTCCACGAGTTTGCTGAGGCTGTCCCAGTCAAGACGACCCTGTGCATCCATGGGTGTGACCAGTGCCACCATACTGCCCGCAATCATGAAACCGCTCCTGCCGGAAAAAGAGAGCCGTAATGGTACTGGCGCCAAGATGCTTGCACAAGCGAAGTACTGTGCTGCCGCCATTCCCCTTGGCGCCGGTTTTCGCTACCCTTCAGACTTTGATCGGTACAGACAAGCTCGTCCGTCGGGTTTCAGCCTCCATTTTCGGCATCACAAGTCCTGATCCAGCCTTGCCACGTCTCGCTCCCGCCCTGCCGGAGCTCGTTGCAACCTGTCACTCGGGGCTTTCTGAGTTCGCATCCGCAGGCTCGCTCCCGGCAAATCAGCCCACTGACGTACCGACCGCTCATCGCTTTAGGAATGCTGCATGTCCACCCCCACAGTTCGCGAACAATTCCTTGTTATCAGTGCCCTCGGCGCCAACCCCATGGAGCTGACCAACGTCCTGTGCCGCGCCAGCCATGAAAATCGCTGCGCCGTTGTCACCTCCCGCCTGACCCGTCATGGCGAATGCAGTGCGCTGGTGCTGGAAATCTCCGGTAGCTGGGATGCCCTGGCGCGCCTGGAAGGCAGCCTGCCAGTGCTGGCCAAGCGGCATGCGTTCACGGTCAACGTGGTACGCAGCGCTGCCCTGGAAAACCGTCCCCAGGCTCTGCCGTACGTCGCTTATGTCAGCTCGGCCTACCGCTCGGACATCATCAACGAGCTGTGCCAGTTCTTCATGGACCACAATGTCGAACTGGAAAACCTGACCTGCGACACCTATCAGGCTCCGCAGACCGGCGGCACCATGCTCAACGCCACCTTCACCGTGACCTTGCCGGCCGGCGTGCAGATCAGCTGGCTGCGCGATCAGTTCCTGGATTTTGCCGACGCGCTGAACCTGGACGCGCTGATCGAACCCTGGCGCCCACAGAACCCAATGTAAGGAAGCTTTCATGGCCGTTGCCATCGACCAACCGGTTGCCGATTTCGAAGCCCCCGCCACCAGCGGGCAGACCGTTAGCCTCGCCGGCCTGAAGGGCAAGCAGGTAGTGATCTACTTCTACCCCAAGGACAGCACGCCGGGCTGCACGACTGAGGGGCAGGGCTTTCGTGATCAGTACGCCGCGTTCAAGGCCGCCAATACCGAAGTGTTCGGCGTGTCTCGCGACAGCCTGAAATCCCACGAGAACTTCAAGTGCAAGCAGGAATTCCCCTTTGAGCTGATCAGCGACAAGGACGAAGCAATCTGCCAGCTGTTCGACGTGATCAAGCTGAAAAAGCTCTACGGCAAGGAATACATGGGCGTGGATCGCAGCACGTTCCTGATCGACGCCAAAGGCGTGCTGCGCCAGGAATGGCGCGGCGTGAAGGTGCCGGGGCATGTTGATGCGGTTTTGGCTGCGGCTCAGGCACTGAATAAAGCCTGATGTATCTGGCGTCTGCTCAGACGCCTTCGCGAGCAAGCCCGCTCCCACAGGATTATTGGGCGATCCCGGGATTTGTGCCTGGCGGCAGTCCCCTGTAATTGGATGGACTCGCCCAAGCCGAGGCGTCAATGCGCCACGGTGGCAGTCTAAACAGCCAACGACAGCGAGGGCGAGTCCATGAAAAATCATAGTTCGTTTGATCAATCCGTGTCTTCTTCCGATTTGTCGGCCTGCACAACCTTGGCGGTCGACCTGGCCAAACAGGTCTTTCAGGTCGCCGGTGAAGATATCCTCGGCCAGGTGCTCTACGAGCAGCGGATCAAGTCGCGCGAGGCGTTTTATGATTTTCTCCGACAGTTGCCGGCGCATGTCGTGGTTTTGATGGAGACCGGTCCGGGTGCCCAGGCCTGGGCCCGGCAGCTGCAAGACCAAGGCAATCCGGTGCGGATTCTTCCAGCCGGTTTGGTGGCCACACATCGCAGCGGGCCTAAAAATGATCGCAACGATGCGCTGGCGATTCTGCGGGCCAATCGCGATGAAAAAATCTGCGCAGTACCGGTCAAAAGCGTTGCGGCGCTGGCAATGCAGGCGTTGCATCGCGCCCGCCAGGGCTATGTGCGTCGACGCACGGCCCTCAGTAATCAGATGCGCGGCCTGCTGCTTGAGCACGGCGTAGCCTTGGCACAGGGCGATGTTGCGATCAGCCAGAAAATCCCGCGGGTGCTGGAAGATGCCAGCCAACCGGTGCCGGGCCTGCTGCGTGAACTGATCGACGAACTGTTGGCCGAGTGGCGCCATTTGGGCGAGCGCATCAGCGTACTGACGGGACGCCTGGAAGTGGCCGCCAACGCTGACATGACGGCGAAGCGGCTAATGACTGTGCGCGGCATCGGCCCGGTCACTGCCACGGCACTGGTGGCCAAGGAAACCAAGCCTGAGCGCTTTCCCAATGCCCGCAAGTTTGCCGCGTACTTTGGCATGGTGCCTGACCAGCACAGCAGCGGGGAGACGGTCCGGTTGGGGGGCATGACCAAGCGAGGTGATGCTTATTTACGCAGCCTGATGATCCAGGGGCCCATGCGGTGCTGCAACAACTACGACCTGATTCCCAGCAACCCGATGACCGTCGCTTGTTGCACTGGATGAGCCGGTTGGGCCGCAAGGAGGCTGCGATCAGGCTAGCCAACCGCAACCTGCGAATCGTCTGGGTGCTTCTACAGAATGACCAGACTTATCGTCGCCACGCGGGTGATGGCCAGCCAGCGACGATGGGCCACTGAGCGACAGAGTTCTGCCACCGAGGTACTAACCGTCTGACCCTCTGCTGAAAAAAAACTGACCCCAGGTAAGACCGGCGTGGATTGATGCCTAAGCTCCTACTGGCCTTCGAGGCCTGACTGTAATCGGCATACCACGAGCTTTTCCATTTTGGCCAGAAGCCGAAGACGGCTTCCACGAATAGGCCTAATACATAGATGCAACGGGGCAGCGGTTTTTCAAAAGCGGGTAGACAGTGGGGGCGAGTCCATACATAGGAGCTGGCTTGCCAGCGATGGCGGAGTGTCATGGTGAAGACAGTTGCTGCGCTGACCCTGTGGGAGCGGGCTTGCTCGCGAAGAGGCCATCAGCCTCACTGAAAATAAAGCCTGAACGCTAAAGCAGCGGCGCCACCACCGGCTCCTTGCGCGGCCACGCATCCAGCACGGCCTTGAACAGCGTTGCCAGGGGAATCGCAAAGAATACCCCCCAGAAGCCCCACAGCCCGCCAAACAGCAGCACCGCGCAGATGATCGCAACCGGGTGCAGGTTGACCGCCTCCGAGAACAGCAAGGGCACCAGCACGTTGCCATCGAGCGTCTGAATGATCCCGTAGACCGCCATCAGGTAAATGAACTGATCGCTCCAGCCCCACTGGAACAGCGCAATCAGGAACACCGGCACAGTCACCACCACGGCGCCAACATAAGGCACCACCACCGAAATCCCCACCAGCAATGCCAGCAGCGCCGCGTAGTTGAGTTCAAGAACGACAAAGGCTATGTAGGTCACGCCACCGCAAATGAAGATTTCGATGACCTTGCCGCGAATGTAGTTGGCGATCTGCCGATTCATTTCATGGGCGACCCGGGTGATCAGCGCCCGCTCACGAGGCAGGTAACCGCGCACCCACTGGCCGATCATGGCCCGATCCTTGAGGAAGAAAAACACCAGGATCGGCACCAGCACCAGGTAGATCATGATGTTCACCAGCAATGGCAGGCTCGACAGCGAAAACGTCAGTGCCCACTGACCAAACTTGCCGATTTCGCCCCGCGCCACTTCGATGGCCTGCAACACCTGCTCATCAGACACCAGGTGCGGATAACGCTCGGGCAGCAGCAGCAACAGCGACTGCCACTTGGCGAGCATGCCGGGCAACTCGTTGAACAACGTGATCAGTTGATGCCACAGCAACGGCACGACCACCACGATAAACACCAGCAACAACCCCATGAACAACGCAAAGACCAGCCCCACCGCAACCCCGCCCGGCACCCGCAGGCGTTCGAGGGTCACCACCAGTCCCTGCATCAGGTACGCCAGCACCATGCCCGCGAGCACCGGCGCCAGCATACCGCCCAGGGTCAGTACGGCGGTGAACGCCAGAATCAGCAGGACAGCCAGCACCACCGCTTCTTCATCGGAAAAATAGCGCTGGATCCAGTCGCGTAACACTTTGAACATCAATAATCCTTAGGAGCAAACGCAGCCGATTTCAGGCTTTTTTCAACCAGTAGCGGTAAACACCGGCATCTTCTTCTTCACGAAGCAGGGTATGACCGGCCAATCGGGCAAAGGTGCGAAAGTCGCGCTGCGAACCTGCATCGGTGGCGATGACCTTGAGCACCGCGCCACTGGCCAACTTGTTGAGCTCCATCTTGGCCTTGAGCAATGGCAAGGGACAATTCAGGCCGCTGGCGTCCAGTTCAACGTCATGCTCTACAGCGTCGGTCATTGCATCACTCCGGATCAGGTGGTTGAGCTGCCTAGAATATCTGGTCGCAACGCCGGTGTCCGGCTACAGTAAGGTCTTTGTCGACTAAGGCTTTGTGCATGACATTTTTGCGCCCTACCCTGCTGACGCTCGCTTGCCTGCTCGCCTCACCGGGCTTCGCCGACGACCTGCCGTCACTCGGCGACGCCAGTTCTGCCATTGTCTCGCCTCAACAGGAATACCAGCTCGGTCGCGCCTGGCTGGCCATGTTGCGCAGTCAGGTTTCGCAGCTCAACGATCCGCAGCTCAAGGATTACGTGGAATCCAGCGTTTATCGACTGGTGGAGACCAGCCAGGTCACCGACCGGCGCCTTGAGTTCATCCTGATCAACAGCCCGCAGCTCAACGCCTTTGCGGCGCCGGGCGGGATCGTCGGGGTCAACGGTGGCTTGTTCCTCAACGCCCAGACCGAAGGCGAATATGCCTCGGTACTGGCGCACGAATTGGCTCACTTGTCGCAGCGCCACTTTGCCCGCGGCATCGAAGCACAGCAACGCATGCAAGTGCCGATGATGGCTGCATTGCTGGCCGGCATCGTGGTGGCCGCCGCAGGTGGCGGTGACGCCGGGATCGCAGCCATTGCCGGCACACAGGCCGCAGCCATCCAGGAGCAGCGGAGGTTCTCCCGCCAGAACGAGCAGGAAGCCGACCGTATCGGCATCCTCAATCTGGAAAAGGCCGGTTACGATCCGCGCTCGATGCCAACCATGTTCGAGCGCCTGGGGCGTCAGTACCGCTACGATGCCAAGCCACCGGAATTCCTGCTGACTCACCCGGTCACCGAATCGCGTATCGCCGACACCCGCAACCGTGCCGAACAGTTTCCAATAGGCGGTATCGAAGACAGCATGCGCTACCAACTGATCCGCGCACGCGTGCAGCTGATCTATGAGGAAACCCCGGGGCTCGGCGCCAAGCGCTTCCGCGCCCAGCTCGACGAGAACCCGAAAAACGACGTGGCACGCTACGGCCTGGCGATCGCCCAGATCAAGGGCGGCCAACTGAACGAAGCACGGGAAAACCTCAAGCAGTTGCTGGCCAAGTCACCCAACGAAATCATTTACAACCTGGCTCAGGTCGATCTGGACATCACCAACAACCGCCTGGCAGATGCCCAGTCCCGGGTTGACCGCTTGATGGCCCAGTACCCTGGCAACTACCCGCTGAACCAGGTGCGCGTCGACCTGCTGCTCAAGCAAAACCGTACTGCGGATGCGGAGAAAGCCCTCGAAGGCCTGCTCAAGTCGCGCCCGGATGATCCGGACGTGTGGTATCAGGTTGCCGAAACGCGCGGTCTGTCGGGCAACATCATCGGCCTGCATCAGGCTCGCGCCGAGTATTTTGCGCTGGTCGGAGACTACAAACAGGCCATCCAGCAACTGGACTTCGCCAAACGCAAGGCAGGCAGCAACTTCCCGCTGTCTTCGCGGATCGACGCGCGGCAACGCGAGCTGATGGAGCAGGAGCGCATGATCAAGGACATGATGGGCTGACGCCTCCGGAGACAAAAAGTCCGGACAAAAAAAACCGCCTCTTGCGAGGCGGTTTTTTATTCAGCCAACAACCGGATTATTCAGCCAGTTTGAAGGTGATGAAACTCGCACGGCCCTGGCGCAGCACCCGCATCGACACCGAGCGGTTCTTTGGCAGCGCCTTGGCGATGTCCGCGAACTCCTTGGTGGAACCGATGGCCTGGTTGTTCAGGTGAGTGATCACATCACCTGGCTGCAGACCGATCATGGCGGCAGGACCGTCCTGCACTTCCTTGATCAGCACACCACCCTTGAGGTCGTAGGTTTTCTTTTGCTCATCAGTCAGCTCGACCACGGAAACCCCGAGGCGATTACTGCTGCGCTCGATGCTGGATTTTGGCAGCGCATCCATCTCCGAGCCTTCTTCCGGAATTGAACCGACGGTCAGCTCGACATTCTTGCGCTTGCCGTCACGAATCACTTCCAGATTGGCCTTGGCACCCGCCTTCAATGCGCCAACGAGGTGTGGAAGGTCGGCCGACATGACGATTGGCTGACCGTTCATGCTCAGGATCACGTCGCCAACCTGCAGGCCACCCTTGGCTGCCGGGCCATCATCCTGGATCTGGGCAACCAGCGCACCGGCCGGTTTCTCCAGACCGAACGACTCCGCCAGGTCCTTGCTCACTTCCTGAATCACGACGCCCAGCCAGCCACGGCTGACCTTGCCACCGGATTTCAGTTGATTGGAAACATCCATGGCCACGTCGATCGGGATCGCGAACGACACACCCATGAAGCCACCGGAGCGGGTATAGATCTGCGAGTTGATCCCGACCACCTCACCGTTCAGGTTGAACAGCGGGCCGCCCGAGTTACCCGGGTTGATCGGCACGTCGGTCTGGATGAACGGCACATAGTTTTCGTTCGGCAGGCTGCGACCGACGGCGCTGACGATGCCTTGGGTCACGGTGTGGTCAAAGCCGAATGGCGAGCCGATCGCGACCACCCACTGGCCCGCTTTCAGGTCCTGGGATTTACCGAGCTTGAGCACCGGCAGATCCTTGCCTTCGATTTTCAGCAGCGCCACGTCGGAACGTGGATCGGTCCCGACGAGCTTGGCTTTCATCTCGCTGCGATCAGCCAGGCGAACGAGGATTTCGTCAGCATCGGCGATCACGTGGTTGTTGGTCAGGATGTAGCCATCAGGAGAGATGATGAAACCCGAGCCCAGGGAAGTTGCCTCGCGCTGACGGTCACGAGGTGAACGCGATTGCGGCGGCATGCCCCGCTCGAAGAACTCGCGCAGCATTGGCGGCAAGCCTTCGAGGTCGGGCATCTGCTGCTGGCTGACTTTGCGATCCGGCAGCTTTTGCGTGGTACTGATGTTCACGACCGCAGGCGAGGCCTGTTCGACCAGTTGCGTAAAGTCAGGCAATTCGACCGCTTGGGCGGTGACCGTCTGACCGAGCACCAGCACGGTGGCAATAATGGAAAGGTAGGACTTCAAGCGTGGTATCGACATACGGCTCCCGTTACGACGAGCATGGTTAAGCGATATGGAGCAAGGAACACCGGGAACAATACGCCGGTATTTTTGTTCCGGGAACAACAAACAAGGCCAGAGCCGAGGGGCTCTGACCTATAAAAAATTTAAGGGATTTTTGCAAATTGAAATGCTCACGAAACATTTCGAATTTAGCTCACTGCTTGGTTGCAGTGGCGTCGGTACGCATCGAAAGCGCTATCCGTTCAGCGGTACCGACCGGTATCTCGCCGACGACGGTTACCATCATGTCACCCTGCGCCGTGGTCAAGCGCCGGGAAACCGCAACGGTCGGCCCCAACTGAGTACGGGTGTCGGTGACGGTTGCGCCATTCAACGGCTCAAGGAATACCGAAAAACGCGCGAGGCCATCGTCATACATCAGGCTATTGACCTGGGTTTTGGTCTGCGGATCCTTGCGCGCGGTGCTGCTGGTCAACTCGAAGCCGGGCGGCAACCAGTCGGAACGCCAGACCTGGGCAGTCTTGATGGCAGAGGCCTTGTCACTTTCGAGGTTGACTGGCTTGCAATCGTTACTGGCCTGCAGGTCGTTTTCAGAAGGAACGTCAGCCGTATCCAGTTGCGTAAACTGGAAGCGCTCCAGCAACCGCCCCTTGTCGTCCAACAGCAAAGACTTCAGAGGCAGGCCGGTTTCTTTATCCAGATGCAGTTCAAAACCGTAGCGGTGTTGATCTCGGGGTGTCAGCGATACGATCACCGCCGAACGCCCGGCGACACGCGACTTGCCGATGACAGCAAGGTCATACCAATTCTTGAGCTTTTGAGGATCGAGTGCACGGGCAGCGGAGTTGGGGGAGTCCCCCAGCCCTGCTATCAATGTACCGCTGACGCATTGAGTATGCCCATCAATGCGAACGACTTCCTGAGCGGAACCGTCGAGCTGAATCAATCGCTCGCGGACCTTTCCATCCTGGACACGGTGCCAGATGTTATGGGTAGAAAAACTACCGTTACGCTCGTAGACGAAAGTACCCTGAAAGCTTTGCTGCTGCTCTGCCTGGCCCAGGCGGGTCAACCAATCCTGGGCATCATCGGCTTGGGCTGGAACGATGAACCAGCCGCTGAGCAGAAGCGAAAGTAGAGGTAGGGCGCGCATGATCCTCCTTAACGGTTTTCCAGACTTGCGGCACGAGCGTAAGGCAGAGCGCTCTCAGTGCCTTTCAGTGCAGCCTGTTGAGCATGTTGGCGCAAGTAGCCTGGCAGACGCTGATCATGCCAGCCTGGTTGACCTTGCAAAACGCCATTGGCCATTGGGCCAGTAGCTTCCGAACTCTCATTGTAGCCTGCCAGAACAGCAGGGCCTTTTACTTGAGGAACGGCCAATGCGGGTTGAGTGGATTGCTGGGCCAGCTCGACACCGGCGATCTCATCCTGGTTGTACAGACGCACGCCAGCCAGTACCGCCAGGGTCACCGAGGCAGCGACCGCCAGACGACCCAGGCTGCGCCATGGACCGCGGGAAGCTTTTGCCGGCGAGGCTTCGTCAGCCAGGGCAGCGGAAACAGCCGCGGCGATGTCCAGGCGTGGAAGCAGCAGATCCTTGTGCATCACTGCCCGAGCGATCTGATAACGAGCCCATGTGTCACGGGTTTCAACATCGTCGCAGGCACTCAATACCCGACGCAATTCCAATTCGTCCGCTTCGTTATCCATCACTGCGGACAGCGATTCCTGCAGGGCTTCACGACTCATGGCGTTCCTCTCTTGGCTATCGCCGCTGTCTTTAGTTTTCCTGCAACAACGGCTGCAGGGCTTTATCGATGGCCTCCCGGGCGCGGAAGATCCGGGAGCGCACGGTGCCTACCGGACATTGCATGACACTCGCAATGTCCTCGTAACTCAGACCATCAAACTCACGTAAAGTTAAAGCCGTACGCAAATCTTCCGGCAGTTGCTGAATGGTTCGATGGACGGTGCCTTCGATCTCATCCCGCAGCAAAGCCCGTTCTGGCGACTCGAGATCCTTGAGGCCATGATCGCCATCGTAGAACTCTGCATCTTCGGAACTGACATCGCTATCCGGCGGCCGGCGGCCGCGTGAAACCAGATAGTTTTTCGCCGTGTTAATGGCGATGCGGTAAAGCCACGTATAAAACGCGCTGTCTCCGCGAAAATTTCCAAGTGCACGGTACGCCTTGATAAAGGCTTCTTGTGCCACATCCTGGGCTTCATGGGTGTCGTGCACAAAACGCACGATCAACCCGAGAATTTTGTGCTGGTATTTCAGCACTAGCAGATCGAAAGCACGCTTGTCGCCGCGCTGAACGCGCTCGACCAGTTGCTGATCCTCTTCCTGGGTTAGCATGAACACTCCTCGATGAGCTCGGAGGAGGCTTGCAGAAGTAAACCACCAGACTTGCAAACATAGACTCGTGCTTTTCGCAAAAGTTCTCCCCCTCCAGGCAAGTTTCCTGCGGGCTCTGATTTGGCACGCACGAAAAGCGCAGCGCGAGTTGACCCGGCTGCGCGAATAATCTTGTCATCGGATTCTTCGGCACGGATCGCACTGCAATCGCGCACTGAAGCCGACACTGTCCCTTGTTTCAGGCATCCGTCTATTGATCTTGGCCCTTTGGCAAAAGTTCCAAATATTTATAGCTGCGCCGAGCAGACATTGTGCAACCGTGAAGGGAAAAAGACTGTTAAATCGGCGATACAGTCATTCTCGCGCCTAACGGGCAGAAAAACATCCGACGAAGCGTCCGATGTTTTGCGTCACAGTAGTTTCACAATGCCATGCTAGCTCGGGTATTGTGCCGCTCCCCCCCTCTATATACTAGTGGGCTGTGCGGCTGACCTGAGTCGCCAATCCAGCTGCGCCACCCCCGACCCGGGTCGCTTTGAGCGGAATCCTGAAATGAGCCAACAGTTTCAACACGATGTGCTGGTAATTGGCAGCGGTGCTGCCGGCTTGAGCCTTGCGCTGACCTTGCCCGGTCATTTGCGCATTGCCGTTCTGAGCAAGGGCAACCTCGCCAATGGTTCGACTTTCTGGGCCCAGGGCGGCGTTGCAGCCGTGCTGGATGACACCGACACCGTTGAATCCCACGTCGATGACACGCTCAATGCCGGCGGCGGCCTGTGCCACGAGGATGCCGTGCGCTTCACTGTCGAGCACAGCAAGGAAGCGATTCAATGGCTGATCGACCAGGGCGTGCCCTTTACCCGCGATGAACAGTCGAGTACCGAAGATGGCGGGTTCGAGTTCCACCTGACCCGCGAGGGTGGTCACAGCCATCGGCGCATCATCCACGCCGCCGATGCCACGGGCGCTGCGATTTTCACCACCCTGCTCGATCAGGCCAGGAAACGACCGAACATCGAACTGCTGGAACAGCGGGTTGCGGTTGACCTGATCACGGAGAAACGCCTGGGCCTGGAAGGTGATCGCTGCCTTGGCGCTTATGTGCTCAATCGCGGCACCGGCGAAGTCGACACCTATGGCGCGCGCTTTGTGATCCTCGCCTCCGGTGGTGCGGCCAAGGTCTACCTGTACACCAGTAACCCTGACGGTGCCTGCGGCGATGGCATCGCCATGGCCTGGCGCTCGGGCTGCCGGGTAGCGAACCTGGAATTCAACCAGTTCCACCCCACTTGCCTGTATCACCCGCAAGCCAAGAGCTTCCTGGTCACCGAAGCCCTGCGAGGCGAAGGTGCCCACCTGAAGCTGCCCAATGGCGAGCGCTTCATGCAGCGCTTCGATCCACGGGCGGAGTTGGCGCCACGGGACATCGTCGCCCGGGCCATCGACCATGAAATGAAGCGCCTGGGTGTCGACTGCGTCTACCTGGACATCAGCCACAAGCCTGAAGCCTTTATCAAGACGCACTTCCCGACGGTATACGAACGCTGCCTGGAATTTTCCATCGACATCACCAAGCAACCGATTCCGGTGGTCCCGGCGGCGCACTACACCTGCGGCGGCGTGATGGTCGATCAACAGGGCCGTACCGATGTGCCGGGGCTGTACGCCATTGGCGAAACCAGTTTCACCGGCCTGCACGGCGCCAACCGCATGGCCAGCAACTCGCTGCTCGAATGCTTCGTCTACGCCCGCTCGGCGGCCGCGGACATTCTCGAACAGTTGCCCCGTGTTTCGCTGCCCGCCACCCTCCCCGCCTGGGATGCGAGCCAGGTCACCGATTCCGATGAAGACGTGATCATTGCGCACAACTGGGATGAGCTGCGGCGATTCATGTGGGACTACGTCGGCATCGTGCGCACCAACAAGCGTCTGCAACGGGCGCAACACCGCGTGCAACTGTTGCTGGATGAAATCGATGAGTTCTACAGCAACTACAAGGTTAGCCGGGATTTGATCGAGCTGCGCAACCTGGCCCAAGTGGCCGAGCTGATGATTCTGTCGGCCATGGAGCGCAAGGAAAGCCGTGGCCTGCATTACACCCTCGACTACCCGGACATGTTGCCGGTCGCGCTGGACACTATTCTGGTGCCGCCCACCTACGTCGGCTGAATTTGAGCCGGACCCGCAGGCGTCGGTGCACATCCGCCGCCTGCGCATCCCGGGGCACACAAATGGCCCTGATCCGGCGCTCGCCACGCAGGCGGAAACGCAAAACCACAACCAACGGCAACGCCAGGCTGTCCGGTCGCAACTGTACGGGCTGCCAACCTTTCGCGCGACTCCACAACTGCCAACCATCGGCATCGCGCCGCAAGCCGCAAAAGGCCTGTGGGTGCGTCAGCAAGATCTGCCGGGACAACGACCAAAACCCATGAGCCAGGCACAGCACAACGCCGAGCGAACTGGCCCAGAGCGGAATCGACAGTAAAAACATAGAACCCAGCGCGAACAGCTGGGCCAGAAGATACGCCGCCAGCAACTGCCGTGAGGCATGCCAGCGGCATTCGAAGCCGTTACTTGGGCTGGACACGATCCAGGATCATGCGGACCATGCGTTGCAGCTCGGGATCCTCGGATTCGCTGCGTTCCATGAACCAGCCGAACATGTCCTGATCCTCACACGTCAGCAATCGGACGTACAACGCGCGATCCACCTCGTTGAGCGTTGCGTAAACCTCTTTCGTGAACGGCACCAGCAACACGTCAAGCTCAAGCATGCCACGGCGGCTGTGCCAAAAGAGGCGGTTCAGTTCAACATCTTCGACCATGGAGCGCTCCTCAAATAGGCCGCAAGTATACAGGCCCGCGCCCCGTCGAACAGTCGGCTTTGGTCGGGCACCGTCGAGCCTTTGTTAACTACCCATTTCGAAGGCGCCCCCTTATGATGTCCACCAGACTCTTTACCCTGCGATGACCCATGGCCGATTCTGCTTTTTTCTGCACCCTTTCTCATGAGGGTGTTCTCGCGGTCCGCGGCGCGGACGCCAGCAAATTCCTGCAAGGCCAACTGACTTGCAACCTCAATTACTTGAGCGAAACCCGGGCCAGCCTTGGTGCGCGCTGCACGCAAAAAGGCCGGATGCAATCGAGTTTCCGCATCCTGCTTGAAGGGGACGGCGTGGTCCTGGCCATGGCCACCGAGTTGCTCGAACCGCAACTGGCGGACCTGAAGAAATACGCGGTGTTTTCCAAGTCGAAACTGACCGACGAAAGTGCCGCCTGGGTCCGTTTCGGCGTTGACCATGGCGACGCTGCACTGGTCAGCCTCGGCCTGGACCTGCCGGCGGAAACCGACAGCGTCGTGCGCCACGATGGGCTGATCGCCACCCGTGTCTCGCCGCAACGCGCCGAGTTGTGGGTTGCCGCCGCTCAAGCCGATGCGGTCAAAGGCAAACTGGCGTCGGTACTGAGCGAAGGCGATCTGAATCAGTGGCTGCTGGGCCAGGTCCGCGCAGGGATCGGCCAGGTCATGCCCGGCACCCGCGAGTTGTTCATCCCGCAGATGCTCAACCTGCAAGCGGTCGGCGGTGTGAGCTTCAAGAAAGGCTGCTACACCGGGCAGGAAATCGTCGCGCGGATGCAGTACCTGGGCAAACTCAAGCGCCGCCTGTATCGCCTGCAACTGACTGCCAGCGAGCTGCCTGAACCAGGTATCGCGCTGTTTTCCCCAACCCACGGCAGCTCCATTGGCGAAGTGGTGCTGGCTGCCCGCACCGGGCAAAACGTTGAACTCCTGGCTGTGTTGCAAGCCGAAGCAGCAGAAAGTGGAGACATCCACCTGGGCGCGCTCGAAGGGCCGTCCTTGCAGCTGCTCGACCTGCCTTATGAACTGGACCGCGATCGCGAAATCCAGCAATAACGGCAGCACTTGGTGCAACACCTAGAGAGACTAAATGAGCGAGCTGGCGGAAAAGGTCCAACAGGATTTGGTTGAGGCCATCAATAACGATGACCTGGTTCTGCCAACGTTACCGGAAGTGGCCCTGCAGATTCGCAAGGCCGCGGAAAACCCGGAAGTCAGCGTCAGTACCCTGAGCAAAGTGATCGGCCGTGATACCGCGCTGTCGGCACGCCTGATCAAAGTGGTCAACAGCCCGCTGTTGCGCGCGACTCAGGAAGTGACCGACCTGCATACCGCGATCACTCGCCTGGGCATCAACTACAGCTGCAATCTGGCGATCGGCCTGGTCATGGAGCAGATTTTCCATGCCCGCTCCGACGTGGTGGAACAGAAGATGCGCGAAGTCTGGCGCAAAAGCCTGGAAATCGCTGGCGTCAGCTATGCCCTGTGCCGCAATCACACCCGGCTCAAGCCCGACCAGGCCGCCCTTGGCGGGCTGGTGCATCAGATCGGCGTGCTGCCGATCCTGACGTACGCCGAAGATCACTATGAGCTGCTGTCCGACCCGGTCAGCCTCAACCATGTGATCGACCAGATTCATCCTCTGATCGGCGAAAAACTGCTCAGGGTCTGGGAATTTCCCGACATGCTGGTGCAAGTGCCGCAGCTATACCTGAACTTCAAGCGCCAGTCTGCGCAGGTCGACTATGTGGATCTGGTGCAGGTGGCCAGCCTGTATTGCCTGCGGGATACCGAACATCCGCTCGCCAGTCTCGATGCCTTGAATGTGCCGGCCTTCAGGAGGCTTGGGATCGATTTTGACGACGAGGCGATGTGCGCTGACCTGGAAGAAACACGCACGATGTTTTACTGAGCATTGTGGCGAGGGGGCTTGCCCCCGTTGGGCTGCGAAGCGGCCCCAAAACCTGCGACCGTGTAAGCCAGGCACACCGCATAGTCAGGATTTACGACTGCTACGCAGCCGAACGGGGGCAAGCCCCCTCGCCACAATGGGATTGATCAATCCCCCGCCACAAAACTCACCCGCACCTTCAACCCCGCGTGCTCACCATCATGCAAGCTGATCTGCGCCAGATGCGCGCGGCAGATCTCGCCGACAATCGCCAATCCCAACCCTGAACCGGCCACTTGCTGATTGCGTCGGTAAAAACGCTCGAACACCCGACTGCGTTCCTCAACCGGGATACCCGGCCCATCATCTTCGACTTCCAGCACGGCGGGCGCCGAGACGCGCAGAATCACATTGCCGCCCGGTGGCGTGTGAGCCAGTGCGTTATCCACCAGATTGCTCAACAGTTCGTTCAACAGCGTCGGCTCGCCCCGCAACCAGACAGGCTCATCCGCCTCCAGCGCCAGCGCGATCCCGCGCTTATGGGCCAACGGCGCCATGGCCATGCCCAGCTCCCGCGCCAACTGACTCAAGTCGAGTAATTGCGCGCCGCCCTCGGCAATCGCCCGGGCGCCATTTTCCACCCGTGCCAGGGACAGCAACTGATTGGCCAGATGGGTCAAGCGATCGGTGCCCTGGGCGGCTGTCTCCAGCGTACTGCGCCAGGTATCGGGCTCGGCCGAACGCATGCCCAGTTCCAGCCGCGCCTTGAGCGCCGCCAGAGGCGTGCGCAGTTCGTGGGCGGCATCGGCAATGAATTGCGCCTGCTTCTCGAACTGCCCGCGCAAGCGCTCGGTAAAGTGATTGAGTGCACGCACCAGCGGCCACAATTCGCGCTGCACCTCCACCAGTGGCAAGGGACGCAGATCGTCCGGCTGACGTTCTTCCACCGCCGTGCGCAAGCGCTCCAGCGGACGCAACGCGGCACTCACCGCAAACCACACCAGCATCAACGCACCGATGGCCAGCATGCCCAGGCGCAGCAAGGTGTCGGCCGCCAGGCTGCGGGCCATGCTGACCCGCGCTTCATCGGTTTCCGCCACGCGGATTTCCGCCATGCCGTTCATGTTCGGCTCGCTCACCGGCTTGAGCAGGCTCACCACGCGCACGTTCTGCCCGCGGTACTGGGCGTTGTAGAAACGTGCCAGCGCCGGATAGTCATCGGTGCGCGGCGTTCCCGGCGGTGGCGCGGGCAGGTTTTCGTAACCGGAAATCAGCTTCTGATTGATGTCGTTGACCAGATAGAAAATGCGCCCGGCACTGTCGTAGGCAAACGTATCGAGGGCCACATAGGGCACGTCGGCACTCAGGGTGCCGTCGCGCTGGGAGACACCGGCGGCGATGGTCCGCGCCGAGGCCAGCAGGGTCCGGTCATAGGCCGTGTCGGCGGCCTCACGACCGTTCCAGTAGGCGCTCAAACCACTGGCCAGCATCAACACCACCAACAACAGCGCCAGGTTCCACAACAACCGCCAGCGCAGGCTGCTGGGCTTATGCATCGCGGCTTTCCAGCAAGTAACCGAGGCCGCGGAAGGTCACGATGGCGACTGGCTGGCCATCGAGTTTCTTGCGCAGGCGGTGCACGTAGATTTCGATCGCATCGGGGCTGGCCTCTTCATCGAGACCGAATACTTGCGACGCCAATTGCTCCTTGCTCATCACCCGACCGGGACGTGCGATCAGGGCTTCGAGTACCGCTTGTTCGCGGGAAGTCAGGGTCAGCAATTCTTCGCCGAGGGTGAAGCGCCGGGTTTCCAGGTCATAGGCCAGCACACCGCAACGCTGAATGCGTTCACCGCCCAGCACACTGCGACGCAGCAAGGCTTTGACCCGGGCTTCGAGCTCGGTCAGTTCGAAGGGCTTGGCCAGGTAATCGTCGGCGCCGAGGTTCAGGCCGTGGACCCGATCCTTGACGTCGCTGCGGGCGGTCAGCATCAGCACCGGCAGGTTCTTGCCCCGCGCCCGCAAACGCGCCAGCACTTCAAAACCATCCATGCGCGGCAAGCCGACGTCGAGGATCGCCATGGCGTATTCCTCGCTGCCCAGCGCCAGATCGGCTGCCACGCCATCGTGCAGGACATCCACGGTCAGCCCGGTGCTCTTGAGCGCCTGGGCGACACTTTCGGCGAGCTGCAAATGGTCTTCGACGAGCAGGACACGCATGGATCTTTACCTCATTCAGGGATGGTCGACGCCATTCTTTGGCGCGAAGTTTACAGCCGCATCCGCCGCTGTGAAGCCCGAGAACCGTGAAAGTCAGCTGAAAGCTTAGCGAAAGGTTAGCCCGTTACAGTCCAGCCACGGACAGTTTCGACTGCCGTCGCTGAAGCCACGCAGCGATACGAAAAACGCCTCGAAGCGTTTTCGACAAATAAGAACAATAAACGGAGTAAGTCATCCATGCAGTCCTTGCAGACCCAGGCTATCGCGCCTGCCCGCCTCTCCCGTTTCAGCCACACTGCGCTTGCCAGCGCTGCCGCCCTTGCCGGTTTTTCACCGTTGAGCCAGGCCGCCTTCTTCGAAGACAGCTCGGCCACTTTCGAAACCCGCAACATGTACTTCAATCGCGATTTTCGCGACGGCACCAGTGCCCAACAGTCCAAGCGTGACGAGTGGGCCCAGGGGTTCATGCTCAATCTGAAATCAGGCTACACCGAGGGCACCGTGGGGTTCGGTGTCGATGCGTTGGGCATGATGGGGGTCAAGCTCGATTCGAGCCCGGACCGTACCGGTACCGGTCTGCTGCCGACCGACGATGGGCGAGCCGTCGACGAATACTCCAAGCTGGGCCTGACCGGCAAAATGAAAATCTCCGCCAGCGAGCTGAAAATCGGCACCCTGATGCCGGAACTGCCGATCCTCAAGCCCAACGACGGGCGCATCCTGCCGCAGACCTTTGAAGGCGGCATGCTGACCTCCAAAGAGATCAAGAACCTGACCTTCACCGGCGGGCGCCTGGACAAAGCCAAGGACCGCGACAGCACCGACTTCGAGGACATTGCCCTCAATAACAAAAATAGCCGTTTTGCGGGCACCGTAGCGGGCGACCACTTTGACTTTGGCGGCCTGGACTACAAGTTCACCGACAAGATCACCGGCAGCTATCACTTCGCGCAACTCGGTGAAGTCTACAACCAGCATTTTCTCGGGTTGATCGCCTCGCAGCCCTTCGGCCCCGGCACCTTTGGCACCGACCTGCGGTTTGCGATCAGTGACGACCAGGGCGAAGCCCGCGGCGGCAAGATCGACAACAAATCCCTCAACGGCCTGGTGAGTTACGCCCTGAGCGGACACAAGTTCAGCGCCGGCTACCAGCACATGTCCGGCGACAGCGCTTTCCCGTATGTGGATGGCGCCGACCCGTACCTCGTGAACTTCGTGCAGATCAACGACTTTGCCGGCGCCGAAGAGCGTTCCTGGCAAGCGCGTTATGACTTCGACTTCGTCACCCTCGGCATCCCTGGCCTGAGCTTCATGAGCCGTTACGTGAGCGGTGACAACATCAAGCTCAAGAACGGTGACGAAGGCAAAGAGTGGGAGCGCAACTCCGAGATCAAATATGTAGTACAAAGCGGCGCACTCAAGGATGTCGCCGTGCGCCTGCGCAATGCCACTTACCGCTCCAACTACTCCGCTCGCGATGCCGATGAAGTACGTCTGCTGGTGAGCTACAGCGTTGCCCTTTGGTAATTCAGTACGTCGATAACAACAACTCCCAAGGAGACTTGAATGAACCTGTCAATGCGTAAACTAGCCCTCGCCGCCAGCGTCCTGCTGTTCACTGGTCAGGCACTCGCCGAGCCAAAACGCCCGGAATGCATCGCCCCGGCCTCGCCCGGCGGTGGTTTCGACCTGACCTGCAAGCTGGCGCAAAGCGCGCTGGTCAATGAAAAACTGCTGACCAAACCGATGCGCGTGACCTACATGCCCGGCGGTGTCGGCGCGGTGGCGTACAACGCGGTGGTCGCCCAGCGTCCGGCCGATGCCGGCACCCTGGTGGCCTGGTCCAGCGGTTCGCTACTGAACCTGGCCCAGGGCAAGTTTGGTCGTTTCGATGAAACCAACGTGCGCTGGCTGGCCGCCGTCGGCACCAGCTACGGCGCCATCGCCGTGAAGAGCGATTCGCCCTACAAGACCCTCGACGACCTCGTGCAGGCACTGAAGAAAGATCCGAGCAAAGTGGTGATCGGCTCCGGCGGCACCGTCGGCAGTCAGGACTGGATGCAGACCGCGCTGATCGCCAAGGCCGCCGGGATCAACCCGCGTGACCTGCGCTATGTGGCCCTCGAAGGTGGCGGCGAAATCGCCACTGCTCTGCTCGGCGGTCACATCCAGGTCGGCAGCACCGACATCTCCGACTCCATGCCGCACATCCAGAGCGGTGACATGCGCCTGCTGGCGGTGTTCTCCGACAAACGCCTGGACGAGCCGGAAATGAAGGACATTCCGACTGCCCGCGAGCAAGGCTATGACATCGTCTGGCCGGTGGTGCGCGGTTTCTACCTGGGGCCAAAAGTCAGCGACGAAGACTATGCCTGGTGGAAAGCGGCCTTCGACAAACTGCTGGCTTCCGAAGACTTCGCCAAGTTGCGCGATCAGCGCGAGCTCTTCCCGTTCGCCATGACCGGCCCGGAGCTGGACACCTACGTGAAGAAGCAGGTCGCGGACTACAAAGTGCTGGCCAAAGAGTTCGGCCTGATCCAGTGATCGTCTCTGTCTAGCGGCCGCGGCTCCGTTTGGCGGAGTCGCGGCACAGGAGTTCCCCCATGCTCTTACAACGCATTTTTGCTTCGGTGCTGTTGCTGGTCTGCCTCGGCCTGGCGCTGATGGCATGGCCGTACCAAGCGGCTTTTTCCTACGAACCGGTGGGGCCTCGGGCCTTTCCATTGCTGATGCTCGGCCTGATGGGCTCGGCGCTGTTGTACATGGTGTTTCGTCCCGCGCCGATCAAGCACAGCGATGACGAGCCGCCGCTGGACCGCGAAACCCTGACCAAGATCGGCATCTGCGTAGTGCTGTTACTGGTGTTCGCCGGCACCTTCGAACCCCTGGGTTTCATCGTCGCCAGCATCCTGATCGGCGTGCCCATGGCCCGTCTGTATGGCGGTCGCTGGGTGCCAAGCATCATGATCATCAGCCTGATGGCCGTCGGCCTCTACCTGCTGTTCGACAAGTTGATGGACGTGCCGCTGCCCCTTGGCGTGCTCGACGTTCTGGAGAACTGATATGGATACTCTTGGCTATTTGGGTCAGGGTTTCGGCGTCGCGCTGAGCCCGTACAACTTGGTGACCGCGCTGTGCGGCACCCTGATCGGCACCGTGGTCGGCCTGTTGCCGGGCCTGGGGCCGATCAACGGCGTGGCACTGTTGATCCCGATCGCATTCGCCCTCGGCCTGCCACCGGAGTCGGCGCTGATCCTGCTGGCGGCGGTGTACCTGGGTTGCGAATACGGCGGCCGGATCAGCTCGATCCTGCTGAACATCCCGGGCGAAGCGTCCACCGTGATGACCACCCTCGACGGTTACCCGATGGCGCGCAAAGGCCTGGCCGGTGTAGCGCTGTCGCTGTCGGCATGGAGCTCGTTCATCGGTGCCTTTATCGCCACCTGCGGCATGGTGCTGTTCGCCCCGCTGCTGGCGAAATGGGCGATTGCCTTCGGCCCGGCGGAATATTTCGTACTGATGGTCTTTGCGATTGTCTGCCTCGGCGGCATGGCCGGTGACCGTCCGCTGAAGACGTTCATCGCAGCGCTGATCGGCCTGTTCCTGTCGACCGTCGGCATCGACGCCAACAGCGGTGTGTACCGTTTCACCGGGGACAACATCCACCTGACCGACGGCATCCAGTTCGTCGTGCTGGTGCTGGGTCTGTTCTCCATCAGCGAAATCCTCCTGCTGCTGGAAAAAACCCACCACGGCCAGGAAGCGGTGAAAGCCACCGGCCGGATGATGTTCAATTTCAAGGAAGCGGCGTCGGTGTTCGTGGTGAACATCCGTTGCGGCGTACTGGGTTTCATCATGGGCGTGTTGCCCGGTGCCGGTGCGACCCTGGCCAGTGCCGTGGCCTACATGACCGAAAAACGCATGGCGGGTGCCAAGGGTACTTTCGGCCAGGGCGACATGCGCGGCCTCGCGGCGCCGGAAACCGCCATCGGTGGTGCGGCTTGCGGTGCGCTGGTGCCGATGCTCACCCTCGGCGTTCCAGGCTCGGGTACCACGGCGGTGATGATCGGCGCACTGTCGCTGTACAACATCACTCCGGGCCCGCTGCTGTTCCAACAGCAACCGGACATCGTCTGGGGCCTGATCGCTTCGTTGTTCATCGCCAACGTGATGCTGGTGATCCTCAACATTCCGATGATCCGTATCTTCACCCGTATCCTTGCCGTGCCGAACTGGGCACTGGTGCCGGTGATCGCGATCATTACCGGGATCGGCGTCTACGCGGTGCACGCGACAACGTTCGACCTGTTCCTGATGATCGGCATCGGCATCTTCGGGTATATCCTGCGCAAGCTGGACTTCCCGCTGTCGCCGGTATTGCTGGGCTTCATCCTCGGAGGATTGATGGAACAAAACCTGCGCCGCGCCCTGTCGATTTCCAACGGTGCGCTGGAAATCCTCTGGTCGAGCCCGATCACCTTCGGTTGCTGGGTCCTGACCGCGATCATGCTGCTGATGCCGCTTATCCGCATCTGGCGCAAACGTTCGGCCGCGCAACGCGCTATCGCCGATGTCTGATCGGTCCACCTTCAAAGCCTGGTGGGGAACCCCGCTGGTCGGCCTGCTGGGCGGTTACCTCGCCAGCCAGGTCGGCTGGCCTTTGCCGTGGATGGTCGGCTCGTTGCTGGCGATCATCCTCGTGCGCTGCCTGACACCCTGGCAATTGGCCGAAATCCCTGGCGGCCGCAAGTGCGGCCAGTGGATCGTCGGTATCGGCATTGGCCTGCACTTCACCCCGCTGGTGATGGAGCAGGTGCTGAGTCATTTCGGTCTGATCTTCTTCGGTGCGTTGGTCACCAGCCTGTCTGCCGTGGTCGGCGTGTGGCTGATGCGCCGCACCGGTGAAGATCGCGCCACGGCGTTCTTTTCCAGCATGCCTGGCGGTTCCGGGGAGATGGTCAACCTCGGTGCCCGCAATGGTGCGGTGCTCAGCCGTGTGGCGGCGGGGCAGAGTCTGCGGGTGTTGGTTGTGGTGCTCTGCGTGCCGGCGGCTTTCAAGTATCTGTTGGGCGACGGTGCGCCGATTGCCCACGCGGGCAGCATCGACTGGCGCTGGCTGGCGGTGTTGTTTCCTGCTGGCGCGTTGGCGGCCTGGATCTGGGAACGCCTGCGTCAACCCAACCCCTGGCTGTTCGGGCCGTTGCTGGTCAGTGCCGCCGTCAGCATTGGTTGGGATCTGCACATCGGCTTGCCCAACGGCGGCAGCCAGATCGGCCAATGGCTGATCGGCAGCGGGCTGGGCTGTCACTTCAACCGGCAGTTCTTCCGGCGTGCGCCATCGTTCATGGGCCGTACCTTGATCGGCACGGTGTTGACCATGTTGATTGCGACGGCAGCGGCCTTGGGCTTGAGTGCATTGACCCACCTGGATCTGCGGTCGCTGACCCTGGGCATGATGCCAGGCGGGATTGCCGAGATGAGCCTGACGGCGGAAACCCTGCAATTGTCGGTACCGCTGGTGACGGCGATGCAGGTGATGCGGTTGCTGTTTGTGCTGTTTCTGGCGGAGCCGTTGTTCAAGTATTGGAACCGGAATCCGGATTCAGTCTGATAGACCGAGGTGTCTGCTTCGCGAGCAAGCCCGCTCCCACAGGGTTCGTGTGTTCCCTGTGGGAGCGGGCTTGCTCGCGAAGAGGTCCTCCAAATCAACGCTTAAACCGGCGGCAACCGCCACTCGATCGGCGTCTCGCCATTCTGTTCCAGAAACTTGTTGGTTCGGCCGAAGTGCCCGCAACCGAGGAAGCCGCGATAGGCCGACAGCGGAGACGGATGCACCGAGGTCAACACCAGGTGCTTGGTGGCATCGATCAGCTTCTGCTTGCTCTGGGCATGGGCGCCCCACAGCATGAACACCAGGTGCGGCTGCTGCTGGCTGACCACTTCAATGACCCGATCGGTGAAAAACTGCCAGCCCTTGTCCTTGTGCGCATTGGCATTGGCGCGCTCGACGGTCATGGTGGTGTTGAGCATCAGCACGCCCTGATCGGCCCAGCTTTGCAGGTAGCCGTGGTTGGGAATGTCGATATTCAGGTCGCGCTTGAGTTCTTTATAGATGTTCACCAGCGACGGCGGCGCCGGCACGCCGGGTTGCACCGAGAAGCACAAGCCATGGGCCTGGCCCGGGCCGTGATAAGGATCCTGGCCGAGGATCACCACCTTGACCTTGTCCAGCGGCGTGGAATTGAGCGCGTTGAAGATCATCGGGCCGGGTGGATAGATCTCCTTGCCGGCCGCCCGCTCCTGTTGCAGGAAGTTTCGCAACTCTGTCATGTAGGGCTGGTCGAATTCGGCACGCAGGGCCTCCTTCCAGCTCGGTTCGAGTTTGATACGGTCGTCAGCAGTCATGGTTACATCCGGCAAAAGCAATGGGGCGAACCCTAGGAAAGCGCGCCACGCTTGTCAATTGATCTGACGCAGAACCGGCACTTTCCCACACAGCGATCATACTTAACCCTCAAATTCCCGATCGAGGTCACGATGAATCTGCACTTCGAAGAACTCACCGGCACCGACGGCGCCCGCATCGGCGTCGCCAGCCTGGATGCCGAAAAATCCCTGAACGCCCTGTCCCTGCCGATGATCAACGCCCTGCGCGACCGCATGGAGGCCTGGGCCAAGGACCCGCAAATTGTCTGCGTCCTGTTGCGCGGCAATGGCGCCAAGGCCTTTTGCGCCGGCGGCGAAGTGCGCAGCCTGGTGGAAGCCTGTCGCGTCCATCCGGGCGAAGTGCCGCCACTGGCCGCGCAGTTTTTTGCGGCGGAGTATCGCCTGGACTTCAAACTCCACACCTACCCCAAACCGCTGATCTGTTGGGGCCACGGCTATGTGCTTGGCGGTGGCATGGGGTTGTTGCAAGGCGCAGGCATCCGCATTGTCACGCCGAGCAGCCGCCTGGCGATGCCGGAGATCAGCATCGGCCTGTACCCGGACGTTGGCGCCAGTTGGTTTCTGTCGCGCCTGCCCGGCAAGCTCGGATTGTTCCTGGGCCTGACCGGCGCACACATGAACGGCCGCGATGCCATCGACCTGGACCTGGCCGATCGTTTCCTGCTCGACGAACAGCAGCCGGAATTGATCGAAGGCCTGTTGCAATTGAACTGGCAGGAACAGACACCGATGCAGCTCAACAGCCTGCTCAAGGCCTTGCAGCAGGAAGCCGTGGCGCAGATGCCCGAAGCCCAGTGGCTGCCACGCCGCCAGCAGATCGACGAGCTGCTGGATGTCAGCGATGTGCGTTGCGCCTGGAAGGCCATCAGCGCGTTGCGCGATCACACCGATCTATTAATGAGCCGCGCGGCCAGGACCCTGAGCGAAGGCTCGCCACTGACCGCCCGTCTGGTGTGGGAGCAGATCATCCGTGCCCGGCACCTGTCGCTGGCCGAAGTCTTCCAGATGGAATACACCTTGAGTCTCAACTGCTGTCGTCATCCGGAATTCAGCGAAGGCGTACGAGCCCGCTTGATCGACAAGGATCAGAAGCCGCACTGGCACTGGCCGGACATCAACAACGTGCCGGACGCGGTGGTAGAGGCGCATTTTCACAAGGCGTGGGAAGGTCGGCATCCGCTGGCGGATTTGTCCGAATACTGAAAGCCACACACAATACTGTGGGAGCGGGCTTGCTCGCGAAGACGGAGTGTCAGACAACATCAATGTTTCTGAGACGACGCCTTCGCGAGCAAGCCCGCTCCCACATTAGAACTGTGTTCTATACAAAACTAGCGGTGATTGCCCCGCCCGTTGTGATCAGCACGCCCGCTGCGGTAGCCGCGCCCGTCGTGACTGCGATTGTCGTTGTTCCAGCCTCCGCGGTTACGGCCGTCCCAGCCATGGTTCTGATGCATGCGGTAGTCCCCCCGCGACGGCTGATAGTAACGAGGAGCCGACTGGTAATAGCGCGACGGTTGATAGATTCGCGGCTGCGAGTAATAGCGCGGAGTTGGCTGGTAGTACCGCGCTGGCGGCGCGTAATACCGGGGCGGCGGCGTGTAGTAACCACCGCCATTTGAGTAGTAGGAACTCCCTCCGGCGTAATAGGCTGGCGATGGCGAGGTATAGACCTCGGAACTGTAGTAACTGCCTCCTTCGTCGTAATAAGGCACGCATCCACCAAGGGACAATCCCAACACAGCAAGCAGAAGAATTCGGCAATACATAGCGGCCTCCTGGACCGCGAGTGAGCCACACCAGCGACGCTGGCAGGCGGCAGTCAAATATTCAGTGACTGTCGAAAGATCAGACACCGAATTCGCAATCTGGTGCGCTCCTGAAACAAGTAGAAACATCTGCCCGATGAAAGGTTTTTCATCCATTCACGCCCTGATTAACGGTGGCCACCGCCGTGATGCCCGCCGCCGTGACCGCCGTAATACCCGTGGCCACGGTAGTAACCATGCCCCCCGTAGTAATAGGAGCGATAACCACCGTAATAACGTGGGCCGTAGTAACCGTAGTAATAAGGCGAGTAGTAACCGGGGGAGTAATAAGATCCCCCGTAGTCGTCGGCAGGACCGTCGTAGTAGTAGCAGCCAGACAATCCAAAACCGAGCACTGCACCCAACAACAATCGACGTAACATGGCGGCCTCCGTAAAGACCAGTGACAGCAGTCGGCACAGACCGGCTGACATCTGTTTTGACTGGCAAACCCGCATCAAGTGCTATGCCGCACCCACCTTCGGATCAGCGGCGAACACGTTCCAATGCGGTGCACCTGCGCACCATCACAAGGCAGCCTGCCCTTCTGCTCAATCCCGCTGACCACCCAGTTGCCCACGCTAGAGCGCTTGGGCCGACTTGGCACGCCTCTCGCTTTAACAAAACAGTGCAGGAGTCACTACAGGTTCGCGGCACCACAATTTGCAATGGCTGACTAGGGTTCCGGCTCGCAATCGCGAGTGACTGGTCCGAGAGTTGGCGACCTCCAGTTGAGGTTACACGGCGGGACAAAAGCCCGGGAGACAAGCCACCGTTAGCGGTGCCGCTGCCGTCCTGTCCGTCCTTGATCAACTGGAGAACCACCATGTCCCAGCTTCGTTTACCCGCCCTGCTCGCCGCTGCGTTCGCAGCCCTCGTGAGTCTCTCGTCCCAGGCCGCCCAGAAAGATCACTTCAGCGTGTGCTGGACGATCTACGCCGGCTGGATGCCCTGGGAATACGCAGGCAGCCAGGGCATCGTCGACAAATGGGCGAAGAAGTACGGCATCAAGATCGACGTGGTGCAGCTCAACGATTACGTCGAATCGATCAACCAGTACACCGCCGGCCAGTTCGACGGCTGCACCATGACCAACATGGACGCGCTGACCATTCCGGCCGCTGGCGGCGTCGACAGCACTGCGCTGATCGTCAGCGATTTCTCCAACGGCAACGACGGCATCGTGCTCAAGGGCGAAGGCAAGAAAGTCACCGACCTCAAGGGCATGGACGTCAACCTGGTCGAGCTCTCTGTCTCCCACTACCTGCTGGCCCGGGCCCTGGATTCGGTGGACCTCACCGAGAAAGACCTGAAAGTGGTCAACACCTCCGACGCCGACATCTCGGCCGCCTTCAACACCGAACAGGTCAACGCCGTCACCACCTGGAACCCGATGCTCTCGGACATCAAGGCCAAGCCTGCGGTGACCGAGGTGTTCAATTCCAGCCAGATCCCCGGCGAGATCATGGACATGATGGTGGTCAACAGCACCACCCTCAAAGACAACCCGGCCCTGGGCAAGGCGCTGACTGGCGCGTGGTTCGAAGTGGTCGAGCTGATGAACGCAAAAAACGCCGCCAGCAAAGCCGCACTCGAACACATGGCCAAGGCCTCGGGCACTGACCTGGCGGGTTTCCAGGCGCAACTGGACACCACCAGATTGTTCGCGACGCCCAACGAAGCCCTGGCGTTTTCCACCAGCAAGCAACTGCCGGAAACCATGCGCAAGGTCGCCGAGTTCTCTTTCCAGCACGGCTTGCTGGGTGAGGGCGCCAAGGACACCAGTGCCGTCGGCATGGCCTTCGCCAACGGCGTGACCAGCGGCGACAAGGGCAACCTCAAGCTGCGCTTCGATCCGAGCTACGTGCAGATGGCCGCCGACGCCAAGTTGTAATCAGGAGAACTGGCCATGCGCCTGATCAACCGTCACCCGGACCGCCCGAGTCGCCTGTTGCTGGTGATCCTGCCGTTCGCCCTGGTGCTGTTCGCCTACTTCATGGGCTCGGCCGAGCGACTGGCGGAAAACCCCAACGACAAGCTGCTGCCCAGCGCCGTGCAGATGACCGATGCGGTTAAACGCCTGGCGTTCGTGGCCGACACCCGCACCGGCGAATACCTGCTCTGGCAGGACACGGCATCTAGCCTGCAGCGCCTGGCCATCGGCCTGGGCATCAGCGCCTTGGCCGGGCTGTGCCTGGGCATCGCCGCCGGCACCCTGCCGCTGTTCGGTGCACCGTTGTCACCCTTGCTGACGGTGCTGTCGATGGTGCCACCGCTGGCGATCCTGCCGATCCTGTTCATCGTCTTCGGCCTGGGGGAATTGTCGAAAGTGATGCTGATCGTCATCGGCATCACCCCGGCGCTGGCCCGCGACCTGGAACAGCGCGCCCGGGAAATTCCCGTGGAGTTGCTGATCAAGGCCCAGACCCTCGGCGCGTCTACCTGGACCCTGATGCTGCGGGTGGTGTTGCCGCAACTGCTGCCACGGCTGTTGATCTCGCTGCGCCTGATGCTCGGTTCGGCGTGGCTGTTCCTGATTGCCGCCGAAGCCATCGCCTCCACCGACGGCCTCGGCTACCGGATTTTCCTGGTGCGCCGCTACCTGGCGATGGACGTGATCCTGCCCTACGTGGTGTGGATCACCCTGCTCGCCTGGTTGATGGATTGGGGGCTCAAGCACCTTACCCGCCGCGCGTTCCCCTGGTATGAAGGAGCGGCCAAATGAGCTTCATCACCGTCAAGAACGTCTGGCAGCAATACGCCGATCAGGTGGTGCTCGAAGGCTTGAACCTGAACGTCAACGAGGGTGAGTTCTGCACCCTGGTGGGTGCGTCCGGTTGCGGCAAATCGACCTTCCTGCGCCTGCTGCTCGGCCAGGAGCGCGCCAGTCGTGGCGAGATCCTGCTCGACGGCCAACCGCTGACTGCTGAACCGGATGCCAGCCGTGGCGTGGTGTTCCAGCGCTACTCGGTGTTCCCGCACTTGAGCGTGCTGGACAACGTCGCCCTCGGCCTCGAACTGCCCCGCTCGCCTTTGCTTGGACGCCTGTTCGGCAGCGCGAAAAAAGACGCTCGCGAACAGGCTTCGGTGCTGCTGCACAAAGTCGGCCTCGGCCACTCGCTGGACAAGTACCCGGCGCAACTCTCCGGCGGCATGCAACAACGCCTGGCCATCGCCCAGGCGCTGATCATGAAGCCCCGAGTGCTGTTGCTCGACGAACCGTTCGGCGCTCTCGATCCGGGCATCCGCAAAGACATGCACGCCTTGCTCCTGGAGCTGTGGCGCGAGACCCGACTGACGGTGTTCATGGTCACCCACGACCTGTCCGAAGGCTTCAGCCTCGGCACGCGCCTGCTGGTGTTCGACAAGGTCCGTCTCGATCCGCACGCCCCTGGTGCCTATGGCGCACGCATCACCTACGACATCCCTTTGAACAGCGACCGCCGCACCAGCCGTGCCGCCGTCGATGCCCTGCCGCTGCAACTGGCGGGCACGCTTCGTATCGCTTAGAGGAATTTTGAAAATGACAGATTCGACTCAACTGTTCCCGCCCTTCGCCGAAGAAATGCTCCCGGGCGGCGGCCATCGCTCTTTCGTATTGAAGCGCGGCCAACTGCTGCGCCTGACCGACATTCGCGGCGGCGCCAACGTCAGCCTGACGCTACTCAACGCCAATGAAAAAACCGAGCGCCTGAACCTGCCCGACAGCCTCAAGTGCCAACACACCGCCAAGCTCACCGCCGGCCATTGCCTGTACTCGGACATGGGGCGCGTACTGGCGGCAATCACCGCCGACACTTGCGGCTGGAGCGACAGTCTCGGCGGCGTACTCTGCGCTGAAGAAGTGGCAGAAAAATACGGCGCCGGCCGCTATCAGGAACTGCGTAACGGATTCTTCCGCAACGGCACCGACAACCTGTTGGTGGAACTGGGCAAATGGGGGTTGGGCCTGTCCGACCTGCTGATGACCCTCAACCTGTTCAGTCGCGTGAACGTCGATGACGCCGGGCGCTTTCACTTTGTCGAGGGCAACTCCAGGGCCGGCGACTACATCGAGCTGTACGCGCCGATGGCCACCCTGGTGGTGCTCACCGCCCTGCAGCACCCGATGGACCCGTCCCCGGAATATGCACCGAAACCGCTGAAGCTCAGCTGGATGAACGCCGACGCCAGCGTCGCCGAACACTGCCGCACCTCGCGCCCGGAAAACGAGCGCGGCTTCATCAACACCGACCGTTTGTTCGCCTGAGGATCGCTGCCATGTCACTCGCTATCGCCACCGCTCCACAGTCGCCTGAAACGGCCGTCTACCGCGCCACCATTCCCGCCGGCGAACCCTGGCTGATGGAGGTCAAGGCCGGACA
Organism: Pseudomonas sp. P5_109; assembly: GCF_034009455.1. Taxonomy (NCBI): domain Bacteria; kingdom Pseudomonadati; phylum Pseudomonadota; class Gammaproteobacteria; order Pseudomonadales; family Pseudomonadaceae; genus Pseudomonas; species Pseudomonas sp. P5_109. The sequence goes on along the minus strand of NZ_CP125380.1, from coordinate 1,551,268 downwards.
GACCCTGCGCATCCTCGATCTTGAGGGCAACCAGGCGGTCGATACCCTGTTCTACAGCGTCGCCAATCCCAAGGAACGCTACGACGTACAGCGCACCCTGCGTCGGCAGAACAGCGTGTACCTAAGCACCGGCAGCGTGCTGTATTCCAACCTCGGCAAGCCGATGCTGACCATCGTCGCCGACACCTGTGGACGTCACGACACCCTCGGCGGCGCCTGCGCGCAAGAGAGCAACACCGTGCGCTACGCCCTGGAAAAACGCTACATGCACAGCTGCCGCGACAACTACCTGCGTGCCTGCGTGCACGACGGCCGCCTGGGCAAGGGCGACATCGGGCCGAACATCAACTTCTTCATGAACGTGCCAGTCACTGCCGACGGCGGGCTGACCTTCGAAGACGGCATCTCGGCACCAGGCAAGCACGTCGACCTGCGGGCCGAGATGGACGTGATCGTGCTGATCTCCAACTGCCCGCAACTGAACAACCCGTGCAACGCCTACAACCCGACCCCTGCGGAGCTGCTGGTATGGAACTGAAATTCCCGAGATTGCGCCGCTGGTTGTTTGCCCTGTGCCAGGCCAGATCCGGGCAGTGCCTCAAGAAATAAGAACACCGCTGCTCAAATGTGGGAGCGGGCTTGCTCGCGAAAGCGGTGTATCAGACACATCAACGCTGACTGACACGCCCTCTTCGCGAGCAAGCCCGCTCCCACAGGGGATCGGCGGTGTTTTTGAGCGAATTGATTCTGCCACCAGGGACGACCCCGGTGCATTTCGAAAAACTGCGGGACGGCCCGCATCCCAGTCGAGGCTGATGCGCTATCGCCTCCGGGGGTTATGCCATGTTCGAAAAAGTCCTGATTGCCAACCGTGGCGCCATTGCCTGCCGCATCCTGCGCACCTTGCGTGAACTGCAAGTGCAGGGTGTTACCGTGTACTCCGAAGCCGACGCCGCCAGCCTGCACATCCTGCAAGCCGACGAGGCCCACAGCCTCGGTGAAGGCGCGGCCGCCGGCACTTACCTGGCGGTCGATAAAATCCTCGCTATCGCCAAATCCACGGGCGCCACGGCGATCCATCCCGGCTACGGTTTTCTTTCGGAAAACGCCGCGTTCGCCGAAGCCTGCGAGGCCGCCGACATCGCCTTCATCGGCCCGACCCCTGAACAACTGCGGGTGTTCGGCCTCAAGCACACTGCCCGCGCCCTGGCCAAACAACACGGCGTGCCGATGCTTGAAGGCACCGAACTGCTCGACAGCCTCGACGCTGCGCTGCTGGCCGGTAAACAGGTCGGCTACCCGGTCATGCTCAAGAGCACGGCTGGCGGTGGCGGCATTGGCATGCGCGTGTGCCGCAGCGCCGCCGAGTTGAGCGAATCCTTCGAAGCGGTCAAACGTCTGGGCCAGAACAACTTCAGCGACGCCGGGGTGTTCATCGAGAAGTACATCCAGCGTGCCCGCCATCTGGAAGTGCAGGTGTTCGGCGACGGTCGCGGCGAAGTGATCGCCCTCGGCGTTCGCGATTGCTCGGTACAGCGGCGCAACCAGAAAGTCCTCGAGGAAACCCCGGCGCCGAACCTGCCCGAGGGCATGGCCGATGAGCTGTGCGCGGCAGCGATCCAACTGGCCAAAGCGGTGCGTTACCGCAGCGCCGGCACCGTCGAATTCGTATTCGACAGCGATGCCCAGCGTTTCTATTTCCTTGAAGTGAACACTCGTTTGCAGGTGGAGCACGGTGTCACTGAACAGGTGTGGGGCGTCGACCTGGTGCGCTGGATGGTGCAACTGGCCGCTGGTGATCTGCCGCCGCTGAGCGATCTGATGTCGGGTTTGAAACCAGAAGGTCATGCGATTCAGGCGCGGTTATATGCCGAAGATCCGGGTCGCGACTTTCAGCCAAGCCCGGGGTTGCTCACCGCCGTGGATTTCCCGGCGACCAATGGCATTCAACTGCGCATCGACACCTGGGTCGAGGCGGGCTGCGAGATCCCGCCGTACTTCGATCCAATGATCGCCAAGGTCATCTGCTGGGCACCGACTCGCGAAGAAGCCACTGCGGATCTGCATCAAGCGCTGGGTGCCAGCCTGCTCTACGGCGTGGAAACCAACCGCGACTACCTGCGGCAGATTCTGCTGGATGCGCCTTTCGCCAGCGGCCAGCCGTGGACCCGTTGCCTGGAAGGCCTGGTCTATCAGGCCAACACCTTCGAGGTGCTCAGCGCCGGAACGCAAACCAGCGTTCAGGACTACCCCGGCCGTCTCGGTTACTGGGCCGTTGGCGTACCGCCGTCAGGTCCGATGGACAGTCGCGCGCTGCGTCTGGGCAACCGTTTGCTGGGCAATGATGAAGGCGCAGCGGCGCTGGAAATCACCATGAGCGGGCCATTGCTGCGCTTCAATTGCGCGGCGGTGGTGGCGGTGACTGGCGCGGTGATTCCATTGCTGCTCAACGGCGAAACTGTGCCGATGAACACTGCGCTGTTGGTCGCCGCAGGATCCACCTTGAGCCTCGGCACCATTGCCGGTGCGGGCGCGCGCAGCTATCTGTGCCTGCGCGGCGGCCTGCAGGTTCCGGATTATCTGGGCAGCAAAAGCACCTTCACCCTGGGCCAGTTTGGCGGCCACGGTGGTCGCGCGTTGCGAGCCGGTGATGTGTTGCACCTGCCAGCCCTGAATGACCGCAGTGCCGGCGAACAACTGGCTGAAGAGCAGGTCACCGAGCTGCCAGTAGTTCGGCAGATTCGCGTGATCTACGGCCCCCACGGCGCCCCGGAATACTTCACGGAAAACTACATCGGCACCTTCTTTACCACGCAGTGGGAAGTGCATTTCAACTCCAGCCGTACCGGTGTGCGCCTGATCGGGCCGAAACCTGAGTGGGTGCGCGCCGACGGTGGCGAGGCGGGTCTGCACCCGTCGAACATTCACGACAATCCCTATGCGATCGGCGCGGTGGATTTTACCGGTGACATGCCGGTGATCCTCGGCCCGGACGGTCCGAGCCTCGGCGGGTTCGTGTGCCCGGTGACGGTGATCGAGGCGGATCTTTGGCAGTTGGGGCAGCTCAAGGCTGGAGACAAGGTGCAGTTCTCCCCCGTCGATCTCCAGACCGCCCGCGACCTCGCCCTGAAATGGACTCCCCCTTGTAGGAGCCGGCTTGCTGGCGATGGGGCCCTGGCAGACACCGCGACAACTTCATCGCCAGCAAGCCGGCTCCTACAGGGGGTTGTGTCGCCTGTAGTGCTGGATATTGGACAGGAGGACACGCGGCTGGTTGCACGGTTGTCGGGCGACACGCATTTGCTGCTGGAAATCGGCGCCCCGGAACTCGACCTGGTCCTGCGCTTTCGCGCCCACGCCCTCATGCAAGCCCTGGAAAGCAAACAGCTTCACGGCGTGATCGATCTCACCCCCGGCATCCGTTCCCTGCAGGTCCACTACCAGCCCGAACAACTGCCACTGTCCGATCTGCTCGGCATCGTCGCCGGCGAATGGGACGCCGTGTGCGCCGCCAAGGACCTGCAAGTACCCTCGCGCATCGTTCACCTGCCGCTGTCCTGGGACGATCCGGCGTGCCAGTTGGCCATCGAGAAATACATGACCACCGTGCGCAAGGACGCCCCATGGTGCCCGAGCAACCTGGAGTTCATCCGTCGCATCAACGACCTGCCGAACCTCGATGAAGTGCAACGCACGGTGTTCGACGCCAGCTACCTGGTGATGGGGCTGGGTGACGTCTACCTCGGTGCCCCGGTCGCCACCCCGCTCGACCCCCGTCATCGCCTGGTGACCACCAAGTACAACCCGGCGCGCACCTGGACGGCGGAAAACTCGGTGGGCATCGGTGGCGCCTACATGTGTGTCTACGGCATGGAAGGCCCCGGCGGTTATCAGTTTGTCGGGCGTACGCTGCAGATGTGGAACCGCTACCGCGAAGTGGCCGCGTTCGATGGCAAACCGTGGTTGCTGCGGTTTTTCGACCAGATCCGTTTCTACCCGGTCAGCGCCGATGAACTGCTGCGCATCCGCCGGGATTTCCCCCTCGGGCGCTTCGACCTGAACATTGAGCACAGTCAGTTGAACCTGGCGGATTACCAGGCGTTCCTGGCTCGGGAAGCGCAATCCATCGGCGCTTTTCGTGCGCAGCAACAAGGGGCGTTCAACGCCGAACGCGAACGCTGGATCGCCAGTGGCCAGGCGCATTTCGACAGTGAGGAGCCGGCTTCGCAAGCGTCCGAAGAGGCGCCGCTGGCCAGCGGTCAACAGAGCGTCGACAGCCACATCGCCGGCAACCTCTGGCAGGTCCAGGTCGAGGCTGGCAGCCGCGTCGACGCCGGTGATGTGCTGGTGATCCTGGAGTCGATGAAGATGGAAATCCCCCTGCTCGCACCGATGGCCGGCGTGGTGCGCGAGATTCGCGTGCAACCGGGTTCGGCGGTGCGTGCCGGACAGCGCGTCGTGGTGCTGGAACTCGACTGAGCCCATTTTGAAAAGGACCGACACCATGAATATCAATCTGCAACTCGACGCCCTGCGCAGTGCCTACCGCGACGGCAGCCTCACGCCCCGGCAACTGCTGCCGAGCCTGCGGGACAAAGCCGCGGCACTGAATCCGGACTATCACCTGTTCATCCACTTGCTCAGCTTTGATGAGCTGGAACCTTACCTCGCCGCCCTCGACGGTCGCGACCCCGACAGCCTGCCGCTGTATGGCGTGCCGTTCGCGATCAAGGACAACATCGACCTGGCGGGCATTCCGACCACGGCAGCGTGCCCGGCATTTGCCTACGTGCCGGAGCGCTCGGCGACCATCGTCGAACAACTGCTGGCCCTCGGTGCAATTCCATTGGGCAAGACCAACCTCGACCAGTTCGCCACGGGGCTCAACGGCAGCCGCTCACCCTACGGCGCCTGCCCCAACAGCGTGTTGCCGGAGTATCCGTCGGGCGGTTCCAGCGCCGGTTCGTCGCTGGCGGTGGCACTCGGCGTCGCGAGTTTTTCGTTGGGTACGGACACCGCCGGCTCCGGGCGCGTGCCGGCGGCGTTGAACAATCTGGTCGGCATGAAAGCCACCAAGGGCCTGATCTCGACGGCCGGCGTGGTACCGGCCTGTCGTACGCTGGATTGCGTCACCACCTTCACCGCCACGGCGCGGGAGGCCAGCCAGTTGCTGGCGCTCACCGCACGCCTCGATCCACGGGACGAATACAGCCGCAGCAACCCGCTGTGGAACGACGGCTCGGCGTTCGGTACACCACGCCCCTTCCGTTTCGGCGTACCGCGTGCGCAGGACCTGCAATTCTTCGGTTGCCCTGAAGGCCCGCTGTTGTTCGGTGATGCCATCGACCGCCTCAAGGCCCTGGGCGGCGAAGCGGTGGAACTGGATCTGTCGCCATTTCTGGAGGCGGCCCGCTTGCTCTATGAAGGCCCGTGGGTGGCCGAGCGCTACAGCGTGGCCGGTGAGTTGATGGCGCAGAATCCCGAGGCCGTGTTGCCGGTGATTCGCGCCGTATTGGCCAAGGCACCTGGCGTCGACGGCGTGCAAACCTTCCGCGCCCAATACCGCCTGCAAGCGCTCAAAGCCCTGTGCGACAAGGCACTGGAAGGCCTCGATTGCGTGGTCACGCCAACCATCGGCCGCCCGGTGACGCTGGCGCAGCTCAAGGCCGAACCGGTGCTGCGCAATTCGGAACTGGGCTACTACACCAACTTCATGAACCTGCTCGACTACGCCGCCGTCGCCGTGCCCAGCGCCTTCATGGACAACGGCCTGCCATGGGGCGTGACGCTGTTTGGCCGAGCCTTTACCGACCAGTATCTGTTGAGCGTGGCGGATGCCTTGCAGCGTCAGCACGGCCTGGCCGCGCCCGCACCGGCGACGGTTGCCCGTCATGATCGGGCGCGGCTGGTGGTCTGCGGTGCGCATCTGGACGGGTTGGCGTTGAACTGGCAGCTCAAGCAGCGCGGCGCCTGCTTGTTGGAATCGACCTTCAGCTCGCCGGATTATCAACTCTATGCCCTGGCCGGCGGCCCGCCGTTTCGTCCGGGCATGGTCCGCGTGAAGGATGGCGGCGTGGCAATTGCGGTGGAAGTCTGGGAGTTGCCGAGCAGCGAGTTGGGTTCGTTCCTGACCGGGATTCCGGCGCCACTGGGATTGGGCAAGGTGCAACTGGCGGACGGTCGCTGGGAGAGCGGGTTTATCTGCGAGGCCTATGGACTGGAGGGTGCGGTGAATATCAGTCATATGGGCGGGTGGCGGATGTATCTGAAAACACTGGCTTAAACGCACTCAACCCTGTGGGAGCGCTCTTGTGGCGAGGGGGCTTGCCCCCGCTGGACTGCGCAGCAGTCCCCAAATCCTGCCATGCGGTTTGCCTGAGACAAACCGGGCCTGGGCATTGGGGCCGCTTCGCGACCCAACGGGGGCAAGCCCCCTCGCCACAAAAGCTCGCTCCCACAGGGACCACGCGCAACCTCCGTGGAACATAGGAACGACCATTCGCGGCGCACATGGAGCAGTTATTTCCCCGCACTACCCTTAGAATGCATGCCATCGGATGCCTGCCAATGGAACTGCCATGCCTCTTCGCTCGCCGCTGTATTCTCAACGCTCGTTGGTCCTCACGCTGGTTGCATTGCTGGGCGCAGGCTTTCTCGCTACCTCCTTTCTCAGTTACTACGCCTCCCGAGCCTCGATCCGCGACAACATCGTCAACACCGAACTGCCGCTGACGTCGGACACCGTCTACTCGGAAATCCAGAAAGACCTGGTCAGGCCGATCCTGATTTCCTCGATGATGGCCCGCGACACCTTCATGCGCGACTGGGTGGTCAACGGTGAAAAGGATTCCGACCAGATGACCCGTTACCTCAACGAGGTCATGACTCACTACGGCGCCTACACCGCGTTCTTCGTCTCCAACACCAGCCTGACCTACTACCACGCCAAGGGTGTCCTCAAACAGGTCAAGGCCACCGAGCCCCGCGACGCCTGGTACTTTCGCGTGCGCGACATGAAGGATCCGTACGAGATCAACGTCGATCCGGACCTCGCCAACAAGGACAACCTGACCTTCTTCATCAACTACAAGGTCTACGACTACAACAGCCGATTCATCGGCGCGGCCGGGGTTGGCCTGACCGTCGACGCCGTGATCAAGCTGATCGACAAGTACCAGCAGCGTTATCAGCGCAGCGTGTATTTCGTCGACAACTTCGGGCGCCTGGTGCTCACCGGAGCCGAAGGAGGCCCGCAGGGCGCGCACATCGGGCAGAAGCTCGGTGAACTCGACAGCATGAAGGAATTGATCAGCCAACTGCCCAAACCCCACAGCGGCAGCTACGAATACTCCGCGCAGGGCCAGGGACATTTCCTCAACGTGCGGTTTATCCCGGAGCTGAACTGGTACCTGTTCGTCGACAAACGCGAAGACAGTGCCCTCGGTGAAATCCGCCAGTCGCTGTACCTCAACCTGCTGATCTGCCTGCTGGTCACGGTGACCGTGCTGGTGTTGCTCAACCGGGTGGTCAAACGCTATCAGGATAAGATCCACGCCCAGGCAATCCTCGACAGCCTGACCGAACTGCCCAACCGTCGAGGCTTCGACCTGCTGGCTGCGCAGGCCATGCAGGAAGCCAAGCGCGAGCCAAAACCACTGACCGCGTTACTGCTGGACCTCGACCACTTCAAGGCCCTGAACGACACCTACGGCCACCTGGCCGGTGACCAGGTGCTGATCGGCTTCGCCCGGGATCTGGAGAGCTGCCTGCGGCATTCCGACATCGTCTGCCGCTGGGGCGGTGAAGAGTTCATCGTGCTGCTCAAGGACACCGACGGCAAGACCGGCCTGATGATCGCCGAGAAAATTCGCCAGCACGTGGAACAGCAGCGCTACGCCTACAACGAGCAAGCCTTGCACGTGACCGTCAGCATCGGCCTCACCACCCTGCAGCCCGATGACACCTTGCACAGCCTGCTGTCGCGGGCGGATCATGCGATGTACCGGGCCAAGCAAAGTGGCCGTAACCGAACCTGCGTGGAAATGTCTCACTCCGTCCATGAACCCGCCTGACCTCTGCCCCGCCTGCGGCGCGCCCAACGACTGCACCCTGGCCGACCCGCGAACCGCCGACCGCGCCTGCTGGTGCTTCGGCGTCAGCATCGACCCGGCGGTGCTCCAGGCGCTGCCGGTGGAACTGCGCAACGCCTCGTGCCTGTGCCCGCGCTGCGCCGAAGTCGAGGCGCAGTTGCAAGCAGCGGCCGAATCGATCAAGTAAGATGCGCGCCCCTTTCTTCACAGATCCGTAAGTCATGCGTGTCGACCGATTCCTCAGCAACCTGCCGTGCTTCAACCGTAAGCAGGTGCGCCTGTTGCTGGTGGAAAGACGCGTCAGGATTGACGGAAAAATCGTCAGCGACTCGCACAGCGAAGTCCGCGAATTCAGCCGTGTTGAAGTCGACAGCGATGTGCTGCAAGTCGGCAAACCCCTGCGCCACTTCATGCTGCACAAGCCCGCCGGTTGCGTCAGCGCCACCAAAGACCCGCAACACCCCACCGTACTCGATCTGATCCACGAGCCGGACAAGGACGAACTGCACATCGCCGGACGCCTGGATTTCAACACCACTGGCCTGATGCTGATCACCAACGACGGCAGCTGGTCGCGGCGCCTGACCCAACCGCAGACCAAGCTGCCCAAGGTCTATTACGTCGAAACCGAGCAGGACATCGGCCCCGAATACGCGATCACGTTCAGCGAAGGGCTGTACTTCGCCTTCGAAGACCTCACCACGCAACCGGCCGGGCTAGAGCTGCTCGGGCCAAAGTCCGCGCGCCTGAGCATCGTCGAAGGCCGTTATCACCAGGTCAAGCGCATGTTCGGCCACTTCAACAACAAGGTCATGCGCCTGCACCGCGAGCGCATGGGGCCGCTGGTGCTCGACGACGCGTTGAAACCGGGCGACTACCGCCCACTGACCGATGAAGAGATCGGATTGATCTAAGCCACCGACCATTCAGCAGAAGTTGTCGAACAATTTACCAACGGCACTTGCGCGATGACGTGACCCCTGCTTGAATCAGGACGTCGGCCGAAATGTGACCGACGAGTCACCCCATACTTCTAAGAAACTTTTTGCCGGTAGGAACCCAAGGGTTCCGGCCTCATCCGGCAGACTGCCCGCCAATAACAATACCCGTCGACCGGACTGCAATGGATCGACATGGGCCTCTCAAATTCCAGGCGTATGCCTACCTGTCACAAAGCTCGTGCAATCTCTATTGCGCGCATACCCGCTTGCCAGGAGTCTTATGACATGAGGCCAGAAATCGCTGTGCTGGATATACAGGGTCAGTATCGGGTTTACACGGAGTTCTATCGCGCAGACGCCGCAGAGAAGACCATTATCCTGGTCAACGGCTCGATGGCCACGACTGCGTCGTTTGCACAAACCGTGAAAAACCTCCATCCGCAGTTCAACGTCGTCTGCTACGACCAGCCCTACGCGGGCCGGTCAAAAGCCCACAACCTGCATGAAAAAATGCTCACCAAGGAAGTCGAAGGGCAGATCCTTCTTGAGCTGATCGACCACTTCGCCGCCGAACACGTGCTGTCGTTTTCCTGGGGTGGCGCGGCGACCATGGTCGCGTTGTCGCAACGGCCACGGCGCATCGAAAAAGCCGTGATCAGCTCGTTCTCCCCGGAAATCAACTCGCACATGCTCGATTATCTCGAGCGCGGCGTCGATTATCTCGGCAGCCGGGACGGTGACCGGGTAGGCAATCTGGTGAACAGCACCATCGGCAAGCACCTGCCAACGTTGTTCAAACGCTTCAATTATCGGCACGTCAGTTCCCTGGCCGAGCATGAATACGGGCAGATGCACTTCCACATCAACGACCTGCTGCAAAGTGATCGCCAGTGCTTTTTCAAAGCCGCGGAGAAAATCAACGTACCGGTGTTGTTCATGAACGGCGAATGGGACGAATACACCGCCGCCGATGGCGCCCGGTTGTTCGCCAATCACGTGCAGCACGCCACCTTCACTACCTTGCAGGCCACCGGGCACTTTCTCGACATGGAACACAAAGCCGCTTGCCGGGACAGCCGCAATGCACTGATGGGCTTCCTGAAGCCGGCACCGCATGAAAGCCGACCGCGTTACCACTACGTCCAGGACCACCATGCATTGTCCATCTGAAACAGCGCCATCGCGAGCAAGCCCCGCCCTGCTGAATTAAACGTATTGTGCAGGCGCGAGGTTTGCCCGCGATCGACCGTCATGCGGTCCGGGCTTGGTTTCACCTGCGCTAAACCCGTCTGGTGCAAAGAAAAACTTCATTTCCACGCGCACATCTGGTACAAAGTCACCGCTCTGAGCGGGTGTCGTATAATGGCATTACTCCAGCTTCCCAAGCTGATAACGAGGGTTCGATTCCCTTCACCCGCTCCAATCAGATTTTGGTCTCACGTCAGGGTGGTTTTGACGGGGGATGTAGACAGAAAAAACCGGTCCAAGTGGCCGGTTTTTTTGTGGGCGGGATTTGATGGCGTCGGATTTGTGGATAGCTTGGTCGGTCACTTTCCGGTGATCGGTGACTACATTCTTTCGCGGCTGTAGCGACTACTCTGAAAACTGTTAACGTTTTTCTCCAAAAATACGAACTCAGTATCAAATTTCATCCAGCATTAGTATTTTTCCACCAGCGAAATTATCATTTCGCCACAATACTGACATCCTGTTAGCGTTTTTCCTGTCCCCGTAAAGGATTTCGTCAATGCAAGTCGGATTCCAGACCCTCGCGAACCGTTACAACATCGCATTGGCACAACCTCTGCGCGTACAGTCGATGATCGGCACCGTACGTGTCAGCCGTGAAAGTGCCGGAAACGTGGAGAACAGGTATCCGCCACGCTACCGCCCTGCAGACGATTTCGCAGGGCATTTCGAGTTCGGTCTCAAGTACGAAGAGATTCATCTCGAGTTCTTTGCTCGCCTGTTTGCGGCCATAGGTCCGCAGCCTGTTGAAGACTGGTGTCGACGGGAGCCTTTTGGTCAGTATGCCCGTCGCACAGGATTCCTCTACGAATGGCTGACAGGGGAACGCCTGGAGGTGCCTGATGTGACCAATGGCGCCTATGTTGATGTACTTTCACCAGAAAACTACCTGACTCGTCGCGAGTCGTTGCGAACGCGGCGATGGCGAATCAATAACAATCTGCCGGGGACACCCCGGTTCTGCCCCTTGGTTCGTCGTACAGAGTCAGTACGGGAGGCCTTGCAATTCGATCTGCGCGCGGCATTGGATGAGTTGGATCAAGCCTTTGGTGCCGACATCCTGATGCGAACGGCCAGTTGGCTGTCGTTCAAGGAATCGCGCGCGAGCTTTCTCATCGAAAAGGAAGCCGACCAGGCCGATCGCATCCAGCGGTTTGCGCATGTCATTGCCCAGCACTGCGGCCATATTGAAGCCCCATTAAGCAACGACACCCTTCGATCCCTGCAAGCCGGCATTCTGGGCCACGATGCCATCGGACTAGGCTTGCGGCGCTCCCCTGTCTTCGTGGGACAAGCCACAATGCGCGAAGACATCGTGCATTACATTGCCCCGCACTTTGAAGATCTTGCTCCCCTGCTGGAAGGCCTCAACGAGTTCGAGGTCGCAACACGGGGTGCCGAGTCAGTGGCACGCGCCGCAGTGCTTGCCTTCGGCTTCGTGTACATCCATCCCATGCGTGACGGCAACGGCCGGATTCATCGCTTCCTGATCAATGACACCTTGATACGGGACAAGGCAGTGCCTGACGGAGTGATCCTGCCCGTGTCAGCCACGATCACCAGTTCTATCGATTTCAGGGCCGGCTACGATCGTACGCTTGAAGTGTTCTCACGACCGTTCATGCGCCGGTACGCGGCAGCCTATCGGTTTGGCGAACTCGTGACCTACGAGGACGGGACGCTTAGCAATTTCATTTTCGATGAATACGTAGACGCGAGCTTTGCCTGGCGATACCCGGACCTGACCGAGCACGTTCTCTACACCGCACGCGTTGTCGAACACACGATTCGTACGGAGATGGCAGATGAGGCCAGAGTACTGGTGATCTTTCAGCGAGCGCAGGAACAACTCAAAGAAGTGATCGAAATGCCGGATCAGGATGCCAATCGCCTCATCCGTTCGATCAAGGAAAACGGCTGGAAGGTCTCCGGCAAGCTGAAAAAAGGGTACCCGATACTTGAAGATGAGCGCATGGCGCAACGTGTTGTGGATGCAGTGCGTTCGGCGTTTGAGGATCGAGTGATGGGGGCTGGTGAAGAGTGATCTTCGGTAGAACTCTGTGGCGAGGGAGCTTGCTCCCGCTGGACTGCGCAGCAGGCCCATTTGTTGGGGCCGCTTCGCTGCCCGGCGGGAGCAAGCTCCCTCGCCACAGGTGCAGTTTCTCGGCTTAATTGATCGGCATTAGCCCAAGTGGCCGGTTTTTTTGTGTGCGGAATTTGGTGATGTGCGTGCCAACGTGAGTGCCAAGGCCCACTTTTAAGGGCCCAACGGAGATAAACACGAGAAAAAGCAACGTCCTACACGACACTGGGAATTGTCCGTAGACTTGCGCATTGCTGTGGCTTTGTCATGAGACCTATAGTTCGACCGCGCCCAAATGGCGTGTCGGGTTTGGCGACTCGATGGCAAAGCACAGAAACCTCCGAGCTATCTCGGAGCGTTTCTGAACGCACTCATCTGCCTTTTTTGGCGGCTGTGCGTGGGAGACCCTAGGGTCTGCCGGTTTGCCTTGTCCCGGTTCGCCAACCCGCGTATAGCTGCCACCCTTTGTTTGGCGACACTGAGTGGTAGTTCACCTTAATTCAAGGAATCACTCATGAAAGAATTCATGGCTTTAACCAGCAACGCCGACGATCTCCCCTCGCTCTTCGTCAACACCACACAACCCCTGCACTCCCTGCTCAGCACCGCCAGCTACCGAATTCGCGCCGTGACGCAGCTTCTAGAAAACCTCGCGATGCGTGGCGACCTGACCTCTGACGCGGTCGTGCTGAGCGACTTCGCATTACTCTGCTGCGTGCCATTGCGTGACGGTTGCGATGTGCTGGATGTAATTGCTCGACGCATGGATGCAGAACCTGCCTGACAACCCATCGGGCGCTTTCAAGGCGCCCTTTGCGTTTCATACCCCCATCAGCCTTTTCCATGGAGGACGATGAACATGTTTTACCCGATTGCGATTTCCATGGGCGACGACGAACAGGCGTGGGGCGTGGAAGTCCCGGATGTGCCAGGCTGTTTTAGCGCCGGTGAAGATCTGGAGGATGCAATAACCATGGTTCAACAAGTCATTGAGGGGCATTTCGAGATGCTCGTCGAGTACGGTGCGCCCTTCCCCTCAGCCAGCAGCGTTGCCCTGCATGCAGCAGATCCAAAGTACGCAGGCTGCACGTGGGCACTGGTGGAAATCGCTGATGATGTAGGTTCGCGCTAAGCGCTGACCCCATCGCCTGGACGCTCGTATCTTTTGCGTATAGATGCTGCGACGCGAATAAAGAAACCGTAGTGCAGCGTTGAGCCAGGCAATTGACCCCTTATGCTCCCGGCTCACCCTTCACCCCGAGATCAACATGCACAATTCAGAGTTGGGAATCATGATCATTTCAATGATCGGATTGTTCGGCTTTGCCTCGTTTGCTTTTGAATACCTGAGTGCCCGGCGCTCGAAAAAGAACAGACGGTAAAAAAGCACTTCACGCAATCCCGGGAAACACCGATAACGCATACCTGTAGGAGCCGGCTTGCCGGCGATGGACTCGAGTGCGCCGCGTTTATCCGGTTCATGCGCGCTATCGTTAACGACCATCGCTGGCAAGCCAGCTCCTACAGGAGACCGCGTCCCGGTCGAAATGATGTGAACGCCAAACTGTAGGAGCCGGCTTGCTGGCGATGGACTCCAGTGCGCCGCGTTTATCCAGGTCACACGCGTAATCGTTAACGACCATCGCTGGCAAGCCAGCTCCTACAAGGGACCGCGTCCTGGTCGAAATGATGTGAACGCCAAACTGTAGGAGCCGGCTTGCTGGCGATGGACTCCGGTGCGCCGCGGTTATCCAGGTCACACGCGTAATCGTTAACGACCATCGCTGGCAAGCCAGCTCCTACAAGGGACTGCGTCCTGGTCGAAAATATGTGAACACCAAACTGTAGGAGCCGGCTTGCTGGCGATGGACTCAGGTGCGCCGCGTTTGTCCGGATCACACGCGTTATAAGACCATCGCTGGCAAGCCAGTTCCTACAGGAGTTCGCATCAGCGAGTGGCGACGATAAACAGTCGCGGGAACGGCAACAGCACCGAACCATCGGCCAAGGCCGGATACGCCTGCTCGATAGCCGCCTGATATTGCTTCAGGTACTGCGCCCGTTCCGCTTCGTCCAGCGGATCGAGGAACGGCCGCAGGCCACTGCCCTTGAACCACTCCACCACACCAGAGGCACCGCCCGCGAGCGGATGATGGTAGGTGGTGCGCCACACGTCGACGCGGGTGCAACAAGCCTTGAGGATCGAGTAGTAACCGCTGGCACTGTCCATTTCCGTGCGCTGCCCCGCAGCGCCTGCCAGTTTGCCTGCCCAGGGACCGTCAGCGGCCACTTCGCGCATCAAGCGGTGTGAAGGTTCATTGAGGTTGTCAGGCATCTGGATCGCCAGGCTGCCACCCGGTGCCAGCTTGCTAACCAGTGAAGGCAATAACACGGCGTGATCAGGCAGCCACTGCAATACCGCGTTGGCAAATATCACGTCGAACGGGCCGTTGTCGTTCCAGGTGTCGATACCGGCGATGTCGAACTGCACCTGCGGCAAGCGCTTGCGTGCGGCTTCGATCATGTCGATCGAACTGTCCAGCCCTCGGACCGTGGCGCTGGCAAAACGCTCGACCAGCAACTCGGTGGAGTTACCGGGGCCACAACCGATATCGATGGCCGAACACACGTTCCCGGCGGGGATGGCCGCCAGCAGGTCACGGGCGGGACGGGTGCGTTCATCTTCAAAAGCGACGTACTGTTTGGCGGACCAACTCATTGCGTTCTCCTGTCGGTGTGTTGTTCTGGCCAAGACCAGCAACCGGATGGCTACGATACATCGACTGATAAGCCCTGTTCCATTCCACTTTTGGTGGGAATCATCACTAAGCACTTCAAAAAAAAACCGGCGTGATTAGCCGGTTTTTTCTTGATACGAGCGTTAATCGTAATAGCCGACAGTTTTCTTTAAATGATCCGAGTACTCATAAATATCATCGACAGAGCTGATTGCGTGCCGGGTTTCATTTTTCTCTTCGTCAAATATGCCGATATATTTCTGCGAACGATTGAAGTGCAGACGGCAGATCGGCTTGCGGTTGTTATCGTCGAGCAAGATACCGAAATAGCTTTGAGTATCGCGTTGAACAATGCGCTTCGCATCGACAACCGACCGGACCACGGCACGGACAATGTGATAGCCCTCCAGTTCTTCCAACGTCGTCAGTACCTTGTCTTCTGACTCATCTCGAACATCGGGTTGTACAGTGTCACCAGTAGCAATGGGTAAGGAGGCCGGCACAGGTTGGATGGCGCCACTCATAGCCGACTTGAGCCTGTCATTGATTTGATCGTTGAGAAACTGCACTACAGCCTTTCTCGTGAGCTCGTGGAACTGCTCGCGGACCTTTTGAGTAATCACCCCGTCGTAAACACGAGAAGCGAAGACTTTCACAAAATCGTCGTCCGGTTTGCTGACCTGAGACGCAATCACCTTTTTTATTTGGCTGACGTACTTCAGTTCGCCTGCGGCGCTGATGATCGATTCCACATCAAACGCAGACTTGGTGAGCTTCACCAGTTCAGGGACGGAGTACTCGTCTATATCCAGCAGGTCGAGTTCAAGAAACGGTTTCTCGTCCATCTTGTTAGGCGCGTCCAGGTCGGTGAAAAATCTATAGACCTGGCCATTGGTGAGAATGGAAATTCGAGCGCTGGTGACATGGAAATAGCGGAACAGCTGGGAGGCATGATTGATGTGCAGCGGCTCACCTATTTTTTTGCACTCGATGAGAATCTGAACCTCGCCAGCCTTCATGATTGCGTAATCAATTTTCTCCCCTTTCTTCGTTCCAATATCGCAAACAAATTCAGGTGTCACTTCCGTCGGATCGAAAACATCGTAGCCCAGTACCGTGCTGATAAAGGGCATGACAAAAGCATTCTTGGTCGCTTCTTCCGTTTGAATGGCAGCGCCCTGTAAACGAACTTTGGCAGCGAGACTTGCTAACTTTTCGAAGAATTCCATGAGTAGCCTCTTTTCGGGTTTCGATCCGTGTGAACACATGCTGGCAAATTGACTGCCATTGATACTAGACACAAACCGGCACAAAGGAAGATTCCTACCAAAAATTAAGACCTTGCCCATCGCCATGCTTCATTAGGTGGGTCTCCAACCGAATTTTCATCCCACCGTCGCTGTCACAAATTCAGGCGCCCTCCTTACAAGGAATATGGTCATGAAATTCGCAAAAATCGCGCAGAAGCTCGCCCTCTGGACCGGTAGCCCGAAGACCTTCCTGGGGGCGATCACTCTGATTTTTCTGTGGGGGCTGAGCGGGCCGATTTTTCATTTCAACGATACGTGGCAACTGATCATCAATACCTCGACCACGATCATCACGTTCCTGATGGTGTTCCTGATCCAGAACACGCAGAACCGTGACACCGACATTTTGCATCTGAAGGTTGATGAGTTGTTGCGGGTGACGAAAGAGGCGCAGAACGCGATGCTGGGGCTTGAGGCGCTGGACCTCAAGGAGCTGGAAAAGCTGAGACAGCACTATCGCAGCCTTGGTGAGGGCCTGACCATTGACCTGGACGGCACCGTCGTCCAGGAAAAGGGCCAGCAAAATCTGAACAACTGCTGATGATCAGCTTCTGGCCTGCAACGCCTTGGCCATTTGCAGATGATTTTGCAGTTTGGGCAGGGTTTCTTCGGCGAACGCCTTGATCTGCGGCACGTCGGTGGTTTGTGCTTCCTGCTGCAGCTGATTGATGGCTTCCTGTGTGGTCTTCACCTGACTGGCCGTGTAGGCCTCATCAAAGGTTGCACCCTCCATGGCTTGTGGCATCAGGGCCTTGGCCTTTTCGACAATTTCTTCCCGCGGGGCCACGGGCAAATCCAGTTGCTTGGCGATTTTCGCCAGGTGCTGGTTGGCGGTGGTGCGGTCGTTGATGACGACAATGGTGTAGTCCTTGACCTCTCTGGACTCGGTCTTCTGGTGCGCCAGGCGACTGGCCTCGATGTCGGCCATGCCTTGGGCCGAGGCCTCGTCGATAAATTCGGCGGGCGATTGGGCAAAGGCGCCGCTGGCAAACAGGCCCAGCAACGTGGCAAAACTGGTATTGCATAATCGGGTGGCCATCCGGTTCATGGTCGCGCCCTCCTCTTTCAAATTCAAACGGGAGCTTTCGCCCCCGCCTCTCAATCAAAACCACCTGCATCCTTTAACGGGATTTCTGACCGCCCTTGCGGCCCATGTCGGGTTTCGCCGGGTCTTTATCGACGGTCGTAGTGGTGGTTTTCCCACCCTTGCGACCGGCTTCTGAGGCCTTCGTTCGATCGTTGGCGAAGTTCCCGGAGTTCGAGTTTCTTGAATTAGGCATGATTCTCTTCCTCTTGGTGGTAGTCGCGGCGAGCTTGCGCCCGCATAGAATCTGAATTTGCGCGTCCCAAAAGGTTTAGAAAAATGCGCGGATAGCGCGACGAACGGTGCCCGGGTTGTCAGACCAGTCGCAGGTGATTCTCGCGCTTGGCGCAGTACATCGCCTCGTCGGCATGCCGGAACAATTGCTTCTCTTCGGTACCATGATCGGGGTATCGGGCGACGCCGATACTTGGCTGGATGTTCAGGCTGAGGCCGTCCAGACGCAGGGGTTGGGCCAGGACCTGACGAACTTTCTCGACCACGATGTCGGTATCGTCCGCCGCATGAATGCTGTGCAGCAGCACCACGAATTCATCGCCGCCGATGCGCGCCACGGTGTCGGTTTCCCGCACGCAGCCCTTGAGCCGATTGGCCACCGCTTGCAGCAGCATGTCGCCGACCGCATGGCCGTGGGTGTCGTTGACTTGCTTGAAGCGGTCGAGGTCGACGTACAGCAACGCCATGTACCCGCCGTCCTCCCGGGCCACTTGCAGTGAGGCCTTGAGCCGGTCGCGCAGCAGCTCACGGTTGGGCAACTGGGTCAGTTGATCGTACTGGGCCATGTGTTGCAGGCGGGCGTGCAACTGCTTGCGCTCGATGGCGGTCGCGACCTGGGCGCAGACGTATTGCAGCAGTTCCTTGTCTTGCTCGGTGTAACGCTCGCCGCCCGGAATGCTTTTGACGATCAACGCGCCGATGGTGCCGTTTTGCGAGTTCAGCGGCACACCCAGCCAACAGGGTGCGTTCTGCTCGGTCACCAGCACTTCGAAGCCGGCAGGAGGCGTGCTCTGATCTGGCGTCAGCAAGATCGGCTGCCCCGTGCGGATCACTTCGGCGCACAGACGCCCGGTCATGGTTCCGGGCTGTTCGGGCTGTGGCTCGTGGTCATCGACGTGATAAGGGAAATTCAACTGTGCGCAGTGCTCGTCGTACAGCGCCACGGAAAAATTCAGTGCCGGCAGCCATTCGCCGATGATCATGTGGATGCGCTTGAACAACGCCAGCAGGTCCTCCGCCGCATGGGCCGCTTCGGAAATCGCATAGAGCGCGGCTTGTCGGGACTCGGCCTGCTTGCGCTCGGTGATGTCGCGAGCCACGGCGATGCGCAACTGGTCGACCTCGGACCAGCGAGCCGACCAGAGAATGTGCACCACCCGGCCATCCTTGCGCAGGTAGCGGTTTTCGAAGTTGAGCTTGGGTTCGCCACCCATGATTTCCCGGGCGGCGTCGAGGGTGCGCTGACGATCACCCGGGTGCACCATATCGATCATCTGCCGACCGATCAGCTCATCGGCGCTGTAGCCGAAAATACGCTCGCATGCCGCACTGACAAAGACGAAGCGGCCCTGCTTGTCCACCGCACAAACGGCATCCAGCAACAGATCGATATAGCTCGCCAGAGGCGCGGAATTTCGGTTTTCCATGGTTCAGCGTGGGTGTCCCGATAATGCTGCGCTCATCAATCATCCCTGCCCAGTCGGTGGTGCTTCCTTGTCATCACATTCAAGCCTTGTTCGGCATCAGCCCCGGCAACGCATGGACCAGCGCGTTGATGGCAAAACCGATGAACATCACCCCGCACAACCGGGTGATTGCCAGTTCATGACGCTGGTACAAGGTGCGCACTCGCCGCGCACCGACGATGCCGATGAGGATAGCGTAGGCGAGCAATCCGCCGACGAAGCTCAGGCCGATCAGTGCTGGCAGCATTGACCAGTTGAGCAGTTCCGCGCGACTCGACAGCAGCGCCGTGAACGTCGCCACCGCCACCGGATAGGCCTTGGGATTGGTCAGGCCAAACACAATGCCGTGCCAGAACGGCTGCCGCGCCGCGCCCTGCGGCGCATCACCGTTGCCGCGCCGGGCGCTCACCGCACGCCAGCCGAGCCAGAACAGGTACAGGCCGCTGAGCACGCCGAGCACGTCGAACGCGGTACTGCCGATTTCCCGCGCACCGACAATCGCGATCAGCGCCGTGCTGCACCACACCACATCGCCGAGCAAATGCCCGCACAGAAACCCCGCCCCGGCCCGTCGCCCATGGGCCGCGCCAATGCCGAGTACCGCCAGCACGCCCGGCCCCGGGGTGATGCCGTAGATAAAACCCGAGGCAAGCACGGCCATTAGCAACGATGGGGTCATTGGGAGTCCTTTTGAACTGCTTGGTGAATGGTCGCCAGTCTATATCAGGTCATTGCCTGACGACTGAAACATCTCGATAGACGAACGGGCTGGTCCCGCCCTGATCGCCCCTATTTGATTCCCTACCGGGTTCGCCAAGGTCGGCTTCAGGTACTGCGATTTTTTCATACGCGTCGCCTGCCACCTTCCAATGGGTAAAGGCCATTTAAAAAGACTCTTCACGCAACGCAATACCTGTAGGAGCCGGCTTGCCTGCGATGGATTCAAATGCACCGCGTTTATCCGGTTCACACGCGTTATCGTTACCGATCATCGCCGGCAAAGCCGGCTCCTACAAGTGACCGCGTCCTGGTCGAAAACCCCCTCCTCAATCCAGCGATTCAACCAGTTCAACGCCTGATCCCCGCCCCGCCGCTTGTGCCAGGCCAGTACAAAGGTAAACGACGGAATATGAAACGGTGGTGGCACGACAATCAATGAGGACTCATCAATATCGCGCAAGCCTCGGGACGCGACGGTGAGGATCAGGTCGGTGCCGCTGATGAACTGCGGGGCGATGCTCCAGTGTGGCAGGCTGATGGCGACACGCCGGCGTTCGCGCAAGGCGGTCAAGGCGCGCTCGATCTCCGGGGTGCCGCTGCCGCGCATTTCCAACAGGACGTGGGGGCGTGCCAAATAAGTGGGCAGATCCAGGACACCCTCGGCGGGCAGGCTTTTGCGGTCCACCAGGCAGGCGTAGTGCTCTTCGAACAACGGCGTGCTGCGCAACTCATTGGGCATCTCCGGGAATACACCGGCGGCGACATCAATGTCACCGTTGAGCACCCCTTCGAGCATGCTTTCGCGGCTGCCATGGCTGATTTGCAGGTCGATGCCCGGCGCTTCGCGGCGCAAGGTTCGGATCAGTCCCGGCAAGACAATGGCGGCGCCGTAGTCGGACATCGCCAGGCGGAAGGTGCGCCGGGTGGTCGCAGGATCGAAGGCGTTTGGTGCCAGCAGCGCTTGCACCTGAGCCAGGGCTTCGGCCAACGGCGCCACCAGTTCCAGCGCTCGCGCAGTCGGTACCAGGCCGGCACCGGCGCGCACCAGCAGTGGGTCGCCAAGCAGATCGCGCAAACGCGCCAGCGCATGGCTGACCGCTGGCTGGCTCAAGTGCAGACGCTCGGCAGCCCGGGTCACGTGTTGCTCGGCGAGCAAGGCGTCGAGGATCACCAGCAAGTTGAGGTCGATGCGTCGAAGATCATTCATCTGCTGCATGTTCTGAATAACAAAACGGAATTTAAATCTGCGCGACGAATACCCTAGAGTCCAGCAAAACCTGTTGGAGATCGATCATGAGTACGTTGCATTGGGCCGGCCTGATGGGGCTGGCGATGATCGCCGGGGCGGTGGTGCCGTTTCAGAGCGCGATCAACGTCAATCTCGGGCGCGGGTTGGGCCATCCGTTGTGGGCGACGCTCGCTTCGTTGCTGGTGAGCGTTATCGTGCTGTTGCCGATCATTGTTGCGATGCGCTTGCCGTTGCCGTCACTGGCATTCATCAGCAAGGCGCCGCTCTGGATGTGGGCCGGCGGCGCTTTTGGGGTGATATTCATTTCCCTGGCATTGGTGCTGCTGCCCAAACTCGGGGCCGCGGGGTTCATGGCATTGGCGCTGGCGGGGCAAGTGGTGGCGTCGTTGTTGCTGGATCACTACGGCTGGTTTGGATTGGTGGAGCGTCAGCTCACCCTGCCCAAGGTGTTTGGGGTGATGCTGTTGATGGCCGGGGTGGTGTTGATTCAGTTTAGTGACACTGCGCAAAAGGCGATGACAGCGACGTCTTGAAGATCAAAAGATCGCAGCCTCCGGCAGCTCCTACGGGGATGCGTGGTCCGAGCAGGGGCGGCTGAAGGCTGCGATCTTTTAAAACTTATCGAGTGTGCGCAACTTCTGCGGCAACCCCCACAGCAACAGCGCCACCGCAATCAGCGTACACACACCAATGACATACAGCGCCGGCGTGGTGCTGCCGGTCAGGTCCTTGATCCGGCCGACCATCACCGGGCTGACAATGCCGCCGAACTGACCCAGGGTGTTGATCACCGCGATCCCGCCAGCAGCACCCGCGCCGGCACCGGCCAGCAGTTTCGGCGGCAGGGTCCAGAAGCTCGGGATGGAGGCGATGATCCCGGCGCCGAGCAGGCCCAACGCGACGATCAGGAAGGTCGTGTGGCTGGCGAAGATCCCCGCACAGAAGAACCCGACCGCCCCGACCGCCACCAGACCGGCGACATACTTGCGCCGCTCGCCGGAAGCATCGGACAGGCGCCCGATCACCACCATGCTGATGGCGCCGCAGATGTACGGGATGGCGGTCAGCAAGCCGATCATCACCGGACTTTCGGTGCCGGCGCTGCGGATCAGTTGCGGTGCCCAGAAATTCAAGCCGTAGGACGCTACCTGGATCAGGAAGTAGATCAGGCCCAAGGTCAGGAAGCCCGGTATCCGCAATGCGGCGAGCAACGAGCCACCGCTCTTGTGCGGCTCGTGCTGGGCGATGCGGCTGGCCAGCAGGGTCTTCTCCGAGGACGTCAGCCAATGAGCGTCTTCGATGCGGTCCTTGAGCAGGGTCAGCACCAGCAAACCGAGGCCGATGCATGGCACGCCACCGAGCAGGAACAGCCAGTGCCAGCCACGCATGTCCAGGAAGCCGTCTAGGTGTTGCAGTACCAACCCGGAGAATGGCGCACCCACCAGACCGGCGAAGGCCGAGGACAGGAACAGCATCGAGGTGATGCGCCCGCGATAGTGCTGCGGGAACCACAGGGTCAGGTAATACAGCACGCCCGGAGCGAAACCCGCCTCCATCGCACCGATCACGAAGCGCAGGGTGTAGAACTGCCATTCGCTGTTGACGAACACCATGGCCGCCGTGGCCAGGCCCCAGGACATCATGATCCGGGCGATCCAGCGCCGGGCGCCGACCTTGTACAGCATCATGTTGCTGGGCACTTCGAAAATCACATAACCGACCACGAACAACCCGGCGCCGAGGCCGTACGCGGTGTCGCTCAGGCTCAGGTCGGTCTGCAACTGAAACTTGGCGAAGCTGATGTTGATGCGGTCGAAAAAGGCGAACAGGTAGCAGACCATGATCAGCGGCATCAGGCGCCAGGCGACTTTGCTGACCAGGGCTTTTTCGGTGTCGTGGCTAACGGACGGGCTCGCGCTCGCCTCCAGTGCATTCAGGCTCATTGCGGTTCTCCAGGCGGACTTCCCGTGGGTGTCCGATTGTTTTTGTTGTCTGGTTGAGTAGCTCAGCGGAATTGCTTTTACTGTGGGAGCGGGCTTGCTCGCGAAAGCGGTCTGACATTCAGCATTGATGTCGACTGACACTCCGTCTTCGCGAGCAAGCCCGCTCCCACAGGGTTATCGGTTGGGTCAGGACGGCACGGGGTGCAGGTCACAGTTGCGTCCGGCCTTGGCCAGTTGGCCCGGTACTTCGTGACCGAGCAGCGCCGGCAATCCTCGGGACAGCTTCAGCAACAACGGCAAATCGATGCCGGTGTGAATACCGACTTCATCGCACAGGTTGACCAAGTCTTCGGTACAGATGTTGCCCGACGCCCCCGGTGCAAACGGGCAACCACCGAGGCCGCCGAGGGCCGCGTCGAAGCGCCGGGCACCAGCCTCGTAGGCGGCCAGTACGTTGCACAGGCCAAGGCCACGGGTGTTGTGAAAGTGCAGGGTCAGGTCCTCCGGGGATACCCGTTGCAGCACACGGCGCACCAGCCGGTCGACCTGACGCGGGTTGGCCATGCCCGTGGTGTCGGCCAGGGTGATGCCCTGGATGCCGAGTTCCTGATAGGCCTCGACGATTTGCAGTACGCGGTCCTCATCGATCTTGCCTTCGAACGGGCAGCCGAAGGTGGTGGCGATGCTGGCGTTGAGTCGCACCGGGCTGTCGCCAACGAAGTGCACGATCTCGCCGAACGCGGCCAATGAATCTTCACAACCCATGCGCATGTTCGCCCGGTTGTGGGTCTGGCTGGCGGACATCACAAGGTTCAACTCATCGGCGCGACATGCCAGCGCCCGTTGCGCGCCTTTGAGGTTGGGGATCAGCGCGACGTAGATCACCCCCGGCTGCCGGTTGATGCCCTTGAACACCAGCTCGCCGTCGCGCAGCGCCGGAATGGCCTTGGGCGACACGAACGAACCGGCTTCGATACGGCTGAATCCGGCCAGCGACAACTGATCGATCAGGGCAATCTTGTCGGTGGTTTCAACCCAGGTCGGCTCGATTTGCAAACCGTCGCGCGGGGAGACTTCCTGCACGATCAGGCTGTCGGAATAATCGGTGATCATTGCACCACTCCTTCGACTTTCAGGCGCTCGATGTCGGCAACGGTAAGGCCCAGTTGCGCGAGGATGCCGTCGGTGTGCTGGCCCAGACCGGGGCCGGACCAGTTCACGCCGCCGGGGGTCTCGGAGAGTTTCGGCACGATGCCCGGCATCTTTACCGTGGCGCCACCGGGCAGTTCGGCATTGAGTAGCATGTCCCGCGCCTGATAATGCGGATCGGCGACGATATCGGCCACCGAGTAGATGCGTCCGGCAGGGACTTCGGCGGCCTCCAGGGCGGCCAGTACCTCATCGATGGGCAGGCTGCTGGTCCAGTGGGTGATGGCGGCGTCGAGCACATTGCTCTTGGCTGCACGCCCGTCGTTGTGGGCGAATTCCGGCGCCTCGGCCAGATCGTCGCGGCCGATGGTGTGCATCAGGCGCTTGTAGATCGGATCGCTGTTGCCGGCAATCACCACGTAGGCGCCGTCGGCGGTCAGATAGGTGTTGGACGGCGCAATGCCCGGCAAGGCGCCACCACTGCGTTCGCGCACATGGCCAAGCATGTCGTATTCCGGCACCAGGCTTTCCATGACGTTGAACACGCTTTCGGCCAGGGACACATCAACGATCTGCCCGCCGCCCTGCCCGGTCTTGACCCGAAGCAGCGACATCAGCGCACCGATCACCGCATGCAGCGAAGCCAGGGAATCGCCAAGGCTCACGCCGACCCGCGCCGGCGGCGAACCGGGGGTGCCGGTGGTGTAGCGGATGCCGCCCATGGCTTCGCCTATGGCGCCGAAACCCGGACGATCGCGGTAAGGACCGGTCTGGCCGTAACCGGAAATCCGCACCAGCGTCAGGTTGGGATTGAGCGCGTGCAACACGTCCCAGCCGAGGCCGAGCTTCTCCAGGGCGCCGGGGCGCAGGTTTTCGATCAGCACATCGGCGCTGGTCGCCAGTTGCTTGACCAACTCGATGCCTTCGGGGGATTTGAGGTTCAGCGCCAGGGACTTCTTGTTGCGCGATTGCAGGTACCACCACAGCGAGGTGCCTTCGTGCAGCTTGCGCCATTTGCGCAGGGGATCGCCCTGGCCCATGGCTTCGATCTTGATCACTTCGGCGCCGAACTCGGCCAGCATGCGCGCCGCAAACGGTGCGGCGATCAGCGTGCCGATCTCGATCACTTTGATCGCACTCAAGGGGGCAGTCATCGCGGGGTACCTCTTGTTCTTGGAATATGAGCCAAGGCTAGAGGACAGGAGGCTGGGGAATCCAACCTTCAGTTGGCAACGGGCGTTCGCGAAATGCGAACGCTCGGGGAGATTGTCGTGGCCTCAGGGCCGCCTTCGCGAGCAAGCCCGCTCCCACAGGGGAACGCACTCCAATGTGGGAGCGGGCTTGCTCGCGAAGAGGCCGGCCCATTCAGCCGAGAACTCTCAGGCTGGGCCGCGCAAATGCTCAAACAACATCCGGCTCACCGGCGACAGCAGTGCCTCATCGCGCACCACCAGAATCAACGCCCGATCGGACCATTCGTCCGTCAACGGCACCGCATGCAAACCCAGCGCCCGGCCGAACAATTCATAGGCGCGCTGCGGAAGGATGCCGATCCCCATGTTGGCCTGGACCATGCGACACATGGCATCGAACCCTGGCACATGAATGCGCACCCGCAGGACCTTGCCGGCCTCACGGGCTGCGGCGTGGGTACGCATATTGATCGAACTGGCGGCATGCAGCCCAACGTAATCGCTCTGCAGCGTATCGGCGAAGGCCACGCTCGCACGATTCGCCAATGGATGATTGGGCGGCATCAGCACCACCAGTTTGTCCTGGCGATACAGCACGCTGTGCAGGCCCTTGATGTCACTGTCGATGGAGCAGATCCCGAGGTCGGCCACCCCATCGAGCACGCCCTGAATCACCCCGGCGCTAGGACGTTCTTCGAGGTCGGTCTTGACCTGTGGATGACGCTCGGAAAAATCCCGCAGGTCCTCGGGCAAAAACTGAATGATCGCCGACAGGTTGGCGAGCATCCGCACATAACCGCGCACACCGTGGCTGTGTTCGCCCAGTTCCAGGCCCATTTTCTCGACGTTGAAGAGCATCTGCCGGGCATGGTGCAGCAGCGTTTCACCGGCCGGCGTCAGGGACATGCCCCTGGCCTGGCGCACGAACAGGCTGATGCCCAGCGCCTCCTCCAGCTCCATCAAGCGCTTGCTCGCCGCCGAGACGGCAATCGCTTCGCGCGAGGCAGCGCGGGTCAGCGTGCCCTCTTCATGGACGGCGACGAACAGTTGCAGAGTGATCAGGTCGAGACGGCGAATCAGGCTTTTTTGCAGCATCGGGTACTCGGCGAAGTCGGCTCGGGCAAAGTCGCAGCATAGCGTTGTTCGCCCGAGTCGTGCCGTGGTCCGGGCACCTGGTCGTGATAAAGTCGCCGCCCACAGACCTTTTGCCGTGAGACGAAGACCGCAATGACCGATTTCCAGGATGTCGACGCCCAACTTGAAGACTGGAACGCCTTGCGCAACACCGCTTCGTTCAGTGGTTTGCTGGTGGGCAACGGCGCCAGTCGCGCGGTGTGGGACGATTTCGGCTACGAGTCACTGTTCGAAAACGCCCGCACCGTTGAAGAAAAACCCCTGAGCCCGTCCGAGCTGAGTGTGTTCGATGCGATGCAGACCCGCAGTTTCGAGCAGGTACTGAGCGCCCTGAAAACCACCAGCCGGGTCAACAAGGCCCTGGCTGTGAGCTCCGCCGCCCCGCGCAATCGCTACTACGCGATCAAGGAAGCGCTGATCAACACCGTGCATGCGGTGCATATCCCGTGGCGGCTGGTGGTGCCATCGACGCTGGCAACGATCAATCAGGAACTGGCCCGCTATCGCACGGTGTTCACCACCAATTACGACCTGCTCAACTACTGGGCGGTGCAACACCAGCCTGAGGCGATCACCGATCTGTTCCAGGGTGCCGAACCGGCTTTCAACCTGAGCGCCACAGCCACCGACAAGACCCGATTGCTGTACCTGCACGGCGGTCTGCACCTGGTGCGCAACCAGGACGGCACGGCTCGCAAACTGATGTCGACCGAGGGCACCTTGCTGGGCAATTTCGCCATCAACAACACGATCAAGACCCTCGACGACGTGCCGCTGTTCGTCAACGAAGGGCCGAGCGCGGACAAGCTCAAGACCATTCGCAGTTCGGACTATCTGTCGTTCTGCTACGAGCAACTACTCGGTCACGGCCAGGCGCTGTGCATCTTCGGCCATGCGCTGGGGGAGCAGGACAGCCACATCATCCACGCCTTGCGCCTGGCGAAACCGCAGGTGCTGGCGATCTCGATTTATCCGCGCAGCAAGGCGTTCATCCAGCATCAGAAGCGGCATTACGCGAAGGTGTTTGAGGGAACGGGGGTTGAGTTGCGGTTTTTTGATTCAAAGAGCCATGCGTTGGGTGGCCCGAAGCTCACGGTTCCAGTCGAAGTTTAGTACTGGCCGACCTGGCGCTTTCGCGAGCAAGCCCGCTCCCACAGGGGAACGCATTCCAATGTGGGAGCGGGCTTGCTCGCGAAGCTTTTGTGACCTCCCCGCCTATTCTTCGGTGCTATGCACCACCACCAGCAACTGCGCCTGCACCTCACCCACCGAACGAATCCGGTGCGGCTTCTGTGCATTGAAGTGCAACGCATCGCCACGTTCGAGCAGCACGCGCTCGTTCATGAAGTCCACTTCCACTCGTCCTTCGTGGACGAACAGAAACTCCTCGCCCAAGTGCTCCTTGAAGGTCTTGTCGGTGAATTCGGCCGGCGGGTAAATGATGAACGGCAACAGGCTGCGTTCGCTGACCTGATGGGCCAGCACCGCGTAACCCGAATTGCTGTCACTGGCACCCAAAGGTTGCCGCTCGTGGCTGCGCACCAGGCTGTAGCTGTCGAGGCTGACGTTATCTTCGCAGAACAATTCCTCGACCTTCACGTTCAGCGCCTTGGCCAGTTTCAGGGCGGCAGCAATCGACGGAGTGTTCAGCCCGCGCTCGACTTTCGACAGGTAACTCTTGGTCATGCCGGATTGTTCGGCCAAGGCTTCCAAGGTCACGCCAAGTTTTTTTCTTAGTAATTTCAAACGGATAGACATTTAGAGCGGTTAATCCATCAAGGAGGCAACGATTTGTCCTTGCCAATGACACAATGTGTCATATAGCCTCTTTAGTGTCATTTGCGCTCACCGACAACTTTGCGAGGAACCGGTAAGCAGCAAACCCGACGTCCATTGAATCACCCAAAGGACACCGATATGGCCAAGACATTAGCACTGCCCAAAGAGCAACTGGTCAAGCACGCACTGAACCAAATGCAAAATACCCTGGCGGATAATACGTGGACCGCCCGGCAAAAGCTGGCCCTGACCTGCCGCATCCTGTTCGAGCACGGTCACGATTCCGGCCTTGCCGGGCAGATCACCGCCCGTGGCCCACAGCCCGGCACTTACTACACTCAGCAACTGGGCCTGGGTTTCGACGAAATCAGCGCGGGCAACCTGCTGCTGGTCAACGAGGACCTGGAGGTGCTCGAAGGCCACGGCATGCCCAACCCGGCCAATCGTTTTCACAGCTGGGTGTACCGCGCCCGCCCGGATGTGAACTGCATCATTCACACCCATCCGACCCACGTTGCGGCCTTGTCGATGCTGGAAGTGCCGCTGCAGATTTCCCACATGGACCTCTGCCCGCTCTATGACGACTGCGCGTTTCTCGAAGGCTGGCCGGGCGTGCCGGTGGGTAACGAAGAAGGTGAGTTGATTGCCGGGGCACTGGGCGACAAACGGGCAATCCTGCTCTCACACCATGGTCAATTGTCCACCGGCAGCACCATCGAGGAAGCCTGTGTCATCGCGCAACTGATCGAACGCGCCGCGAAGCTGCAACTGCTGGCAATGAGCGCCGGGACCATCAAGCCGATCATTCCCGAACTGGGCCGTGAAGCCCATGACTGGATTGCCCGACCGAAACGCCACGCCGCCGCTTTCAACTACTACGCCCGGCAGATCCTGCGCCAACACGCCGATTGCCTGAACTGAACCCATTGATAGAACGGAGAGACACCATGTCCACCGCAAACATTCACGGCATCATCGGCTACACCATCACCCCTTTTACCGCCGATGGCGAAGGCGTTGACCTGGACGCCCTCGGGCGTTCCATCGACCGTCTGATCGAGGGCGGCGTGCACGCCATCGCACCGCTGGGCAGCACCGGCGAAGGTGCCTACCTGAGCGACGCCGAGTGGGATCAGGTCAGCGAGTTCAGCATCAGGCACGTGGCCAAACGCGTGCCGACCGTCGTCAGCGTGTCTGACCTGACCACCGCTAAAGCGGTGCGTCGCGCACGTTTCGCCGAAGCCCATGGCGCCGATGTGGTGATGGTACTGCCCGCGTCCTACTGGAAACTCAGCGAAGCGGAAATCCTCGCCCATTACCGCGCCATCGGCGACAGCATCGGCGTGCCGATCATGCTCTACAACAACCCGGCCACCAGCGGCACCGACATGTCGGTGGAGCTGATCCTGCGCATCGTCAACGCCGTGGAAAACGTGACCATGGTCAAGGAGAGCACCGGCGACATCCAGCGCATGCACCAACTGCAACGCCTCGGCGAAGGCCGGGTGCCGTTCTACAACGGCTGCAACCCATTGGCCCTGGAGGCCTTTGCCGCGGGCGCAAAAGGCTGGTGCACCGCCGCGCCGAACCTGATCCCGCAGCTCAATCTGGATTTGTACGAAGCAGTGCTGGCCAATGATTTACGCAAGGCCCGCGAGCTGTTCTATCGCCAGTTGCCGCTGCTGGATTTCATCCTCAAGGGTGGCTTGCCAGCGACGATAAAGGCGGGGTTGCGGGCGACGGGACTGGAGGTGGGGGATCCTCGGCTGCCGGTGTTCCCGTTGAGCGAGGCGGCTTGTGAACAACTGCAAGGGTTGCTGAAAGTCTTGCGCTGATCCGCAACCACACACAGCCCCCCTGTAGGAGCTGGCTTGCCAGCGATAGCGTCATACCAGACGACATCATCGTTGGATGTGCCGGCCTCATCGCTGGCAAGCCAGCTCCTACAAGGGATGTGTGGCGGAATCAAAGCACCGGCAACGTCTTGTCCTTGACCACCTTTGTCGAGCCGTTGGCCTTCACACTGGCAATGCCTTTTTCCATGGCGGCATCAGAGGAATAGGCCTCGCTGCTGCCAATGATTTCGTGGTTGCCCGCCTTGAGGTTGAAATACGGGTGGCCGTCCTTGGTGGTTTTCTTCTCGTAACGCTCATCCAGTGGGCTGTTGGCCTGGACCGAGGCGATGCCTTTGTCGGCGGCGGCGTGGGTGGTGTACAGCTCGCTGGTCAGAATGGTCTCGGCGTTGGCCGCCTTGAGGACAAACCTGAATTGACCACTGCTGCTTTTGCTCACTTCATACCATCCGGACATGCTTTTTCTCCTTGGCGATTGAGAGGTTGCGCGCTTCAGAGTAAAGACCAGACTGCTATTTCTGTCGCCTGTGCCGGCCCCTTCGCGAGCAGGCCCGCTCCGACAGGGATCACATTGAACCTGTGGGAGCGGGCTTGCTCGCGAAGGGGTCGACGCAGTTTTGACTATTTCACCACTGCCCGCACCACCGACAACTCCGGCGCCTGCGTGCGCCGCTGACTCAGATACCGCGTACAACTGACCCGCAGGAACGAAGCAAAATTGACCACCTCGCCGCGATAGTCCATCACCTCTTCATACAGCTTGGCGATCAACTGATTGGTGGTCATGCCGTCGACTTCGGCAATTTCGCTGAGGATGTCCCAGAACTGATTCTCCAGCCGCAGGGTGGTGACCACCCCGCAGATACGCAGCGAGCGGGAGCGCGATTCGTAGAGTATCGGGTCGGCTTTGACATACAGCTCGCACATGGGCATGTCCCTCGTTACAGCGTGATTTTGGTACCCAGCAGCCCCAGGAAACCGGCCAGCCAGTTCGGGTGCGCAGGCCAGGCCGGCGCCGTGGCCAGATTGCCCTGAACATGGCCGTCCGTCACCGCAATGTCGATATACGTACCGCCCGCCAGTCGCACTTCCGGAGCGCAGGCCGGATAAGCGCTGCATTCGCGACCTTCGAGAACTCCCGCTGCCGCCAGCAACTGCGCGCCATGGCACACGGCGGCGATCGGCTTGCCGGCCTGGTCGAACGCACGCACCAGCTCCAGGACCTTTTCGTTCAGGCGCAGGTACTCCGGCGCACGGCCGCCCGGAATCAGCACGGCGTCATAATCGGCGGCGTTGACCTTGGCGAAATCGAAGTTCAGGGCAAACAGGTGACCGGGTTTTTCGCTGTAGGTCTGGTCGCCTTCAAAGTCATGGATCGCCGTGCGCACGGTCTGGCCGGCGGTCTTGTCCGGGCAAACGGCGTGCACCGTGTGGCCGACCATCAACAGCGCCTGGAACGGCACCATCACTTCATAGTCTTCGACGTAGTCACCGACCAGCATCAGGATCTTTTTCGCAGCCATGGGGAGGACTCCTCTGGAAGTGGGCGTGCAGGAGTATTCAAGGTAGTCCTTATCCAGCTGGGCGGGTAACAACCGGCTACTACCTTGTGGCGAGGGGGCTTGCCCCCGTTCGCCTGCGAAGCAGGCGCTAAATCGGACAGCACGGTTCGATTGATGAAACCGGAAAGGGGCTGCTGCGCAGCCCAACGGGGGCAAGCCCCCTCGCCACAAAGGTTTGTTTGCAACTGTACGGATAAGTCTGTGCCTAGCTGTAACAGCGGGAAACCCACGGTTTATGGCTATATGGAGCCTTACCCCATCACCCACGATTCTGGTTGCCATCATGTCCTCGCGCGAAAACACCGGCATGGCCCTGGGCCTGCTCGGCGTTGTGATCTTCAGCCTCACCCTGCCCTTCACCCGGATTGTCGTGCAGGAACTCCACCCCCTGCTTAACGGCCTGGGCCGGGCACTGTTTGCGGCGGTTCCGGCGGCGTTACTGTTGCTGTGGCGCCGGGAAAAATGGCCGACCTGGAAGCAGGTAAAAGGCCTCACGCTGGTGATGGCCGGGGTGATCCTCGGCTTCCCGGTATTGTCGGCATGGGCCATGCAAACCTTGCCGGCATCCCACGGCGCGCTGGTCAACGGTCTGCAGCCGCTGTGCGTGGCGCTGTACGCCGCGTGGTTGTCCCATGAACGGCCTTCCAAAGCCTTCTGGGCCTGCGCCGCATTGGGCAGCGCGTTGGTGCTCGGTTATGCACTGATCAGCGGCGCCGGCAGCATTCAGGGCGGTGACTTGCTGATGCTTGGCGCCATTGCCGTGGGCGGATTGGGCTACGCCGAGGGAGGCCGACTGGCCAGGGAAATGGGCGGCTGGCAGGTGATCTGTTGGGCGCTGGTGCTGTCGACGCCACTGCTGATCGGCCCGGTGGTGTATCTGGCGCTGCAGCATCAGGGCGAAATTTCCGCCAAGACCTGGTGGGCCTTCGGTTATGTCTCGCTGTTTTCACAGTTCATCGGCTTTTTCGCCTGGTACGCCGGGCTGGCCATGGGCGGCATTGCCCGGGTCAGTCAGATCCAGTTGCTGCAGATTTTCTTCACCATCGCCTTTTCGGCGTTGTTCTTCGGGGAACATGTGGAGCCGATCACCTGGCTGTTTGCTGGCGGGGTGATTGTCACTGTGATGCTGGGGCGCAAGACGGCAGTCAGCCCCGCGCGCATTGCCACCACATGAACCCTGTAGGAGCCGGCTTGCTGGCGATGGCGATTTTGAGGACGCCATCGCCAGCAAGCCGGCTCCTACAGGGAGTCAGAGGTAGCCGTCAGCGCGCAGCAGGGTTTCCAGGCAATGCTCGCTGATGTGGTAGAAATCCTTCAGCTCCTGAATCTTCGCCAGCAACTGGGCCGGGTCCACCGGTTCAGCGCGCTTGACCGCCAGGATCATCTTGTTCTTGTTGGTGTGGTCCAGAGAGATGAACTCGAACACCTTGGTCTCGTAGCCGCAGGCCTCAAGGAACAGCGCGCGCAAACTGTCGGTGACCATCTCGGCCTGCTGGCCCAGGTGCAAGCCGTATTGCAGCATCGGCTTGAGCAGCGCCGGGCTCTGGATTTGCAGGCGGATCTGTTTGTGGCAGCACGGCGAGCACATGATGATCGAGGCGCCGGAACGGATGCCGGTGTGGATCGCATAGTCCGTGGCGATATCGCAGGCATGCAGGGCGATCATCACATCCAGCTCGCTCGGCGCCACGCTGCGCACGTCACCGCACTTGAACACCAGGCCGGGGTGTTCAAGCTTGGCCGCAGCGGTGTTGCACAGGGTGACCATGTCTTCACGCAGCTCGACGCCGGTCACTTCGCCATCGGCCTTCAAGGTATTGCGCAGGTAATCGTGGATGGCGAAGGTCAGGTAACCCTTGCCCGAACCGAAGTCCGCCACACGCACCGGTTTGTCCAGCGCCAGGGGTGACGAAGTCAGCGCATGGCTGAACACTTCGATGAACTTGTTGATCTGCTTCCACTTGCGCGACATCGCCGGGATCAGCTCATGCTGCTTGTTGGTCACGCCCAGGTCGGCGAGAAACGGCCGGCTCAGGTCAAGAAAACGGTTTTTCTCACGGTTGTGCTCGGCCGATGGCACTTCGCGCAATTGCTGAGGTTTGCTCTTGAACAGCGATGACTTGCCCTTTTTGCTGTATTCGAGCTGGGCTTCGTCGGTCAACGACAACAAATGCGCATTTTTGAACGATGCGGGCAGCAACTCGGCAATACTCGTCACACCTTCGGCCACCGGCAGGTTCTTGGTGATATCGCGAGTCTTGTAGCGGTAGACAAAAGACAGGCAAGGCTGCGTCTTGACCGTCACCGGCTTGATGATGATCCGCTGCAGGTCCGTTTCATCGCCCACGTACTTGGCCAGCACCAGCTTGATGAACGCATTGTGCTCGAGGCTGGTTTGCAGCAGGTCGATGAACTGGGCGTGGTGATCCGGCGCGAGGCTGGCGGGAGTGGCGGTGACGGACATGGAAAAACGGCCTCAGGCGATGCAAATCGAAGAATGCCGGTATTTTAAGGGGGACGAGGACTTTGGGCACGGGGTTATTTTGTGGCAGGTCCCAGTCAGCAGCCCAGGACCTCAACACAATCGTTGAAACCTCAGGGTTCCACTACGCGAAGCTTGCGGTTGTTCGGTGAGTTGATGATGTGTTTGACAATCAACCCCACTGGCACCGCCCAGGTCAGGCCATTGGCCGGGTCAGTCACCACGGCGACCGTTTCGGAACTGGCATCGATGTCCAGTCGCCGACGGTCGTTGTGCGACTTGAGTACCCCATAGGCACGGCTGACCAGCCTTTCCGCCAGGTGCATCGGTACATCCATATTCTGCAAATGCTTCACCGCCCGACAAAACAGGACTTGATCGTCGATCCCCCCTTCACTTTCATGACGCCCCAGAAACGCCTGGGCGATGGCCAAAAGCTCCTCATTCATATCTGCATGTTCATCGATAACCATCATGCTCACGTCTCCTGCGGCACGTCTGTCGTGGCAGGACTGACTGCCACGGGCCGGGCGTCACGGCGCAAATCAGGTCCGGCGCAAGGCAGGCGTACGGCCGGGTTGGGCATGCCGCTGGGCGAAAGCTCATGGGTCATTTCAAATTCGGCACGCACGGACCAACCGCAAGCTTCCGACGTGCATTGCAAATACGCCACCCGCAGGAAAATATGCCGGCCTTCGCTGGTGCGGATGCGCATCCTGCTCAAGCAGTGCGGGCACACCATTTTATAAGTACTCATGCTTGAATCCCGGCGGTCATCGGGTGGCAATCAACCTGATCAAACGCAATACTGCTTAAGTCGTTCATCGTGGCGCTCCGGACTTGCGAACAGTGTCTGCCAGACATAAGGAAGTGCATCGGGCGGACGCGTAATGGGAACGAGCCATGCTCGTAGGAAATCACCCTGATACCATTAGGAAGTTTCGACATCGTATTCTTCTGACTCATCTTTGATGATTGATTACTTACAAGAAAAAAAGTACTCATTACGCATAAATTAGGC
The DNA here is from genome assembly GCF_034009455.1 of Pseudomonas sp. P5_109. Classification (NCBI taxonomy): domain Bacteria; kingdom Pseudomonadati; phylum Pseudomonadota; class Gammaproteobacteria; order Pseudomonadales; family Pseudomonadaceae; genus Pseudomonas; species Pseudomonas sp. P5_109. Next base: position 1,515,989 of record NZ_CP125380.1, on the reverse strand, counting down.
ACTCAAAAAGCATATGTCAAAAGGAAGAGGCTCAAATTGCGTAGCAAAAAATCACAAGCTGTTCTGGCTCGCCTGAAGCAAGTTACCGGCACTAAAACCGATGCTTCTTTATCCTCCGCGCTACAGATCAGCCCGCAAACCCTTAGCAGCTGGAAAGGCCGCGACAGCACACCATACTCATTATGCGTAGAAATCGCTCAAACCCGGGGAATCTCCCTTGACTGGCTGCTGCTGGGCGAAGGTCCGGTTTTGCGACAAACAGTTACTGACACTTCGGAGGCCAATCAGGAAAGCACAACACGGGAAAACACCATTCTCGCGATCTGGCGGCTGCTCGACGAAGATGATCGCTGCGCCATACAAAACGCACTCGAGGAAAAGCAACGACTGCGCGACATGGAACTCAGGCTTTCCGAAATGGCCGCTATTCTGGCAACACTTAATCCTGTAAATGAAACTTGATGAAAGATGTAATCCAAAGTTTCATTGCTGCAAGAAGTACTACGGGCAACAGGCAGAAATGCGCTGAAAACACGACAATCTGAACGCACCGATCAAGTGAGCCACGCTCGCCCCCCCACACCAAGGCATCTCTTTCACGGACCATCATCTTCGCCCTCTCAGGTGGCGAATGATTTCGCCGATACCTGCACCATCGATCCATTGCATGAGTTTGATACTGATAGGAATAACGATCAGCGCGCAAAGAAAGGCTGTTACACCTTCTGTCAGAAATGGCACCAGCGGATGTGCGGCAGGCGTAAAGAGGTAACCGACACCCGCAGACAGCAACCAGGAACCGATGCGCTGCCAGGTCTTGAAGTTAGTGCGAGTGGTGGTGACCAGCCACGCGCCGAGCATTGCACCGAACAGTACCTCGCCATTAACCACTGGCAGGGTCGCAATCCCCATCCCCAACATGAGCCCATTGATACCGTTGTAGGCCGAATCAGCCACGCTCATGTGCACCTCGCGCAACGACCGAGTCCACGATGATCGCGCCCGACTCGATCGCTTTGAGCAATGCGCAAGTGCGAGAGCTGACGTCGAACTTTCGGCGAATATTGGCGAAGTGAAAATTGACGGTGGATTCCGTGCAGTTCTCGATCCTGGAGATTTCCCAGGAGGTTTTACCTTTGAAACACCACATCAGGATTTGTGTTTCTTTCGCCGTCAGTTTCGCCTTGGGTGTACTTGCCTCTGCGCCACGAGTTGCCCGTGCCAAAGAGTCATTCGATTGTTGGGGTGCCATAAGAATCCCTCTTCTTGGGAACACCCGTCGCTGGGCGTCCACTGTTAGAGAGAAATACTGACGACAAGGCCAAACCCGGACAATTGACGGGAGTTGTAGCGGCGAGCGCTACATAACGCCACGGCAAGACTTAGCCGAGCACTACCAGGCGGTTCGGCAACTCATTGCGCACATGGGTCACGGGCACATGCACCTTGAGCAGTTCGCCACAGGCTTCGACGCAGCTGACAAACCCTTGCAGCGTTTGCCCCTGCTTCACTTGCTGGGTGAACGTGGCGACGATGGCGTCCCAGTTCTTGTTGTCCAGGCGACTGGAAATCCCTTCATCCACCAGGATCTCCACATAACGCTCGGCCTCGGAGACGAAAATCAGCACGCCGGTGCTGCCTTCGGTGTGGTGCAGGTTCTGCTCCAGGAACTGCCGGCGCGCCAGGTTCGAGGCGCGCCAGTGACGCACCGAGCGCGGGATCAGATGGGTGGTGACTTTCGGCAGGCGGAACACCAGGCACAGCACGATGAAGATGGCCCATTGCACCAGCAGCAGGCTGTGCATGGTCAGCCAACCGGTAAGGTAGTGCACGATGCCCGGCACCAGCAGCGCCAGCAGGCTGGCCCACAGCAACGGGATGTACGCGTAGTCGTCGGCACGGGCCGCGAGTACGGTCACCAGCTCTGCATCGGTGTCGCGCTCGACCCGGGCGATTGCCTCAGCGACTTTGCGTTGTTCGTGTTCAGTCAGTAATGCCATGTCGTGAATTACCTGCTCATTTTTATTATCACCAGCCGCCGGACGAACCACCCCCGCCGAAACTGCCCCCGCCGCCGCTGAAGCCTCCACCGCCTCCGCCGCCGCCAAATCCACCACCACCAAAACCGCCCCCGGATCCACCGGAGCCGCCCCGGCCGGCGGGAAGAATACCGAGCATCTGGCACACAAAAACAGTCAGGATGAACAACATCACCAAAAACACGAACAACCCGGGATGGCGCGAGACGAAATCATCCCCCGGATCACCTCTGGATTCATACGCCGTGGAGGGTTCATCCAAGGGGTTGCCGCCCAGCACCACCAGCATTGCCGCCACGCCGTCACTGATGCCTTTACTGAAGTTGCCGGTCTTGAACGCCGGAGTGATGACCTGGTTGATGATCACCGAACTCTGGGCATCGGTCAGGCGATCCTCCAGGCCATAACCGACTTCGATACGCAGCCGGCGTTCGTCCCGGGCGATGATCAGCAAGGCACCGTTGTTCTTGTCCTTCTGCCCGATGCCCCAGTGCCGGCCGAGCTGGTAACCGAAGTCGGCGATGTCGGTGCCTTGCAAATCCGGCAAAGTCACGACCACAAGCTGCTCGCCGGTGGCTTGTTCATGGGCCTGAAGTTGCTGGGTGAGTTGCTCGCGCACCGATGGTTCGATCATCTGGGCGTTGTCGACCACCCGCCCGGTCAACGCCGGAAAACTCAGCTCGGCCCGGGCCGTGATCGTCACCACCCACAACAACAGCAACAGGCCTGTTTTCAGGACGCGCATTGGCAACCTCTTGCGTAGTGACATCGATTAGCGCTTTTCAGAACTTGACCTCGGGGGCCTTTTCCGAACCCGGCGTGGCTTCGAAGGTTTCGCGCATCGGCAAGTCGCTGTACATCACGGTGTGCCACAAACGGCCGGGGAACGTGCGGATCTCGGTGTTGTATTTCTGCACCGCGAGGATGAAATCACGTCGGGCCACGCTGATGCGGTTCTCGGTACCTTCCAGTTGCGACTGCAGGGCGAGGAAGTTCTGGTTGGCCTTGAGGTCCGGATAGCGCTCGGAAACCACCATCAAGCGGCTCAGGGCACCGCTGAGCTGGTCCTGGGCCTGCTGGTACTGCTTGAGTTTTTCCGGATTGTCGAGGGTCGAGGCGTCCACCTGGATCGACGTGGCCTTGGCCCGGGCCTCGATGACCGCCGTCAGCGTCTCTTCTTCATGCTTGGCGTAGCCCTTGACGGTTTCCACCAGGTTGGGAATCAGGTCGGCGCGGCGCTGATACTGGTTCTGCACCTGGCCCCAGGCGGCCTTGGCCTGTTCGTCGAGGGTCGGGATGTTGTTGATGCCGCAGGCGGTCAGCAACGTCGCCAGCATCAGCAGCGTGACGACCTGCAAACGCGAGCGGTAGGTTGGACTTACATTCATCAGGATGATGCTCCCTTGTGCATTTCATGAAAAAACCGACCGTGAAACCTTCTCGGCCGGCTCTTGGGGCATAATCGCCCGCGCCTCTGGATTGCAACGGGCCGATGGGCTAAAAAGAGGCCCTGCGCGAAAACGCATCCGCCATCTGGCTGTCGTTTTTGGCGCTGGTTTTTTGAGCCGGCACCCGAACAACAATAGACGCTCCCTAAATTTTGGCTGGCCGGCGTGTACATCGCCGTTTGGGCCCTTGAGAAAACTATTCATGAAGAAGCTGTGTTTGCTGGGCCTGTTCGTCAGCCTGGCCAGTCATAACGTATTGGCCGCCACGACGCCCGCACCCCTGGAGAACAAGGACGCCTTCGTCAGCAACCTGATGAAGCAAATGACCCTCGATGAAAAAATCGGCCAGTTGCGCCTGATCAGCATCGGCCCGGAAATGCCTCGCGAAATGATCCGCAAGGAAATCGCGGCGGGCAACATCGGCGGTACGTTCAACTCGATCACCCGTCCGGAAAACCGGCCGATGCAGGACGCGGCCATGCGCAGCCGCCTGAAGATCCCGATGTTCTTCGCCTACGACGTGATCCACGGCCACCGCACCATTTTCCCGATCCCGCTGGCCCTGGCCTCGAGCTGGGACATGGACGCCATCGCCCTGTCCGGGCGCATCGCCGCCAAGGAAGCCTCCTCGGACGGCGTCGACCTCACCTTCGCGCCGATGGTCGACATCTCCCGCGACCCGCGATGGGGCCGTACGTCCGAAGGCTTCGGTGAAGACACCTACCTGGTGTCGCGCATTGCCGGCGTCATGGTCAAAGCCTTCCAGGGCACCGGTGCGAACGCAGCCGACAGCATCATGGCCAGCGTCAAGCACTTCGCCTTGTACGGCGCGGTCGAGGGCGGTCGCGACTACAACGTCGTCGACATGAGCCCGGTCAAGATGTACCAGGATTACCTGCCGCCATACCGCGCCGCGATTGACGCCGGTGCCGGCGGGGTAATGGTTGCCCTGAACTCGATCAACGGCGTGCCGGCCACGGCAAACACCTGGCTGATGAACGACCTGTTGCGCAAGGAGTGGGGGTTCAAAGGCCTGGCCGTCAGCGACCACGGGGCGATTTTCGAACTGATCAAGCACGGCGTTGCCGCCGATGGCCGCGAAGCCGCGAAGCTGGCGATCAAGGCCGGCATCGACATGAGCATGAACGACACCCTCTATGGCAAAGAGCTGCCTGGGCTGTTGAAGGCCGGCGAGATTGAACAAAGCGACATCGACAACGCCGTGCGTGAGGTACTCGCCGCCAAGTACGACATGGGCCTGTTCAAGGACCCGTATCTGCGCATCGGCAAGGCTGAAGATGATCCGGCCGACACCAATGCCGACAGCCGTCTGCACCGCGCCGAGGCCCGCGATGTCGCGCGCCGCAGCATGGTGTTGCTGAAGAACCAGAACGAAACCCTGCCGCTGAAGAAAACCGCGAAAATCGCTTTGGTGGGTCCGCTGGCCAAGGCACCGATCGACATGATGGGCAGTTGGGCCGCCAACGGTCGCCCTGCGCAATCGGTCACGCTGTTCGACGGCATGTCCGCTGCACTGGGTTCGCAATCGACGCTGATCTACGCCCGTGGCGCCAACATTACCAGCAACAAGAAGGTCGTGGATTACCTGAACTTCCTCAACTTCGACGCCCTGGAAGTGGTGGATGATCCGCGTCCGGCCAACGTGTTGATCGACGAAGCGGTGAAAGCCGCCAAGGACGCTGACATAGTGGTGGCAGCGGTTGGCGAATCCCGTGGCATGTCCCACGAATCGTCGAGCCGCACGGACATCAATATTCCGGAAAACCAGCGTGAACTGATCCGCGCCTTGAAAGCCACCGGCAAACCGCTGGTGCTGGTGTTGATGAACGGCCGTCCGCTGTCGATTCTCGAAGAGAAAGAACAAGCTGACGCGATTCTGGAAACCTGGTTCACCGGCACCGAAGGCGGCAACGCGATCGCCGACGTGCTGTTCGGCGACTACAACCCGTCGGGCAAACTGCCGATCACCATCCCTCGCTCGGTGGGTCAGATTCCGACCTACTACAACCACCTGACCATTGGCCGGCCGTTCACGCCGGGCAAACCGGGCAACTACACCTCGCAGTATCTCGATGACACCACCGGCCCCCTGTTCCCGTTTGGCTTCGGTCTGAGCTACACCGACTTCAGCCTGAGCGACATGGCCCTGTCGTCGACCACGCTGAACAAGACCGGCAAGCTCGACGCCAGCGTCACGGTGAAAAACACCGGCAAGCGCGACGGCGAAACCGTGGTGCAGTTGTACATCCAGGACGTGGCCGGCTCGATGATCCGCCCGATCAAGGAACTGAAGAACTTCCAGAAAGTGATGATCAAGGCCGGCGAACAGAAGGTCGTGCACTTCACCATCACCGAGGACGACCTGAAGTTCTACAACACCCAGCTCAAATACGCGGCGGAACCGGGCAAGTTCAACGTACAGATCGGCCTGGACTCAGAGGACGTGACGCAGCAGAGTTTTGAGTTGCTGTAATCGCGGCAACAACGCAATACAAATGTGGGAGCGGGCTTGCTCGCGAAAGCGGTCTGTCAGTCGACATCTTCATTGACTGACACTCCGCCTTCGCGAGCAAGCCCGCTCCCACATTGGGTTTATGGAGTTCAGAAAATCGGCGTCAACCTCGTCGATCCAGCAGATTCACCACCACCCGATCCACCCATCCCCACACCCTCTGCTTGACCCGCCGCCACAACGGCCGGCGTTGCCATTCTTCCAGGCTGACTTGCTCACTCAACCCGAAGTCGCGTTCGAAACTCGCCGCCACCGACCGGGTCAGTCCGGGGTCCAGGGCTTCCAGGTTGGCTTCCAGGTTGAAGCGCAGGTTCCAGTGATCGAAGTTGCACGAGCCGATGCTCACCCAGTCATCGATCAAAACCATCTTCAGGTGCAGGAAACACGGCTGATACTCGAAGATCTTCACCCCGGCCTTGAGCAGTCGCGGGTAGTAACGATGCCCGGCGTAGCGCACGGACGGGTGATCGGTACGGGGGCCGGTCAGCAGCAACCGCACATCGACGCCCCGGGCAGCCGCCCGGCGCAGGGAACGGCGGACTTTCCAGGTCGGCAAAAAGTACGGTGTGGCCAGCCAGACCCGGCGTTGGCCGCTGTTCAAGGCGCGTACCAGCGATTGCAGAATGTCCCGGTGCTGGCGGGCGTCGGCATAGGCCACCCGGCCCATGCCCTCGCCCATGGACGGCACCCGTGGCAGGCGCGGCAAACCGAAATGCGAGGCGGGCCGCCAGGCGCGACGATGGCGGTTGGCGATCCACTGGCGGTCGAACAGCAACTGCCAGTCGAGCACCAGCGGGCCGGTGATTTCCACCATCACCTCATGCCATTCGCTGACATCTTCGCCAGGGGTCCAGAACTCGTCGGTGACGCCGGTGCCGCCGACCACGGCCAGGCTCTGGTCCACCAGCAACAATTTGCGGTGATCGCGGTAGAAGTTACCAACCCAACGGCGCCAGCTCAGGCGATTGTAGAAACGCAGCTCCACACCGGCCGCCATCAGCCGCTGACGCAAGGTCAGGGTGAAGGCGAGGCTACCGTAATCATCGAACAGGCAGCGCACCCGCACACCGCGCTCGGCGGCCTGCACCAAGGCCTGGACCATGGCTTCGGCACAGGCGCCCGCCTCCACCAGATACAGCTCCAGCTCGACCTGTTCTTCGGCGCGGGCAATCGCCACGAGCATGCGCGGGAAGAACTGCGGACCATCGACCAGCAGTTCGAAGTGGTTGCCTTCACGCCAGGGAAAAATCGCTCCGGCCATGTCAGCGCGCCGTGAAAATCAGCACCGCACCCACCGGCACCGACAGACTGATGGCCGAGAGGCCGGCCATTTTACGCAACGTTTCCAGACCAGGCGCCAGATCAAAATCCTCCGCATTGATCACCAGCGGCTCGAGGGTCACCACCTGAAAGCGCCGGTCATCGAGACGGGTCGCCAGCAGTTCGGCGGGGTACTCATGTTGTTTGCCGTGCAAGTCCACCGTCAGCGGCAGGCGCAACTCCAGCTGCGCGCCAGGAGCGAGGTCGTTGATCGGACGCAGATCGATTTTCGTGGTGATCAAGGCCTCGGGAAACCGGTCGATCTGGAACAGCTCCTTGCGCATGCGCTCATCGCGCAACGCAATGCCGCTGTTGATCGACTCCAGCTCGACTTCCACCCGCGCCAGCCCCTCGGGATCGACCTTGCCGTGCAACACCAGAAAGCGCTGCACTTCGGCAACATTGGCATTCTTGGTGCTGACAAACGACAGGCGCGAAGACTCGCCATCGAGGTACCAATCGGCACGGGCCGACAATGCGGCACCGGCCAGCATCAGGAAAGCGAGGGATCGGAGGGCGGAGCGCTTGAACATAGAGACTCATAAGGCAGAGAAACCTGTGCTGAACCTTAACCGGCCTGACACAGGTTGCAAGAAATGTGTTGCCTTGAGTCTCTAAACCGCCACAAGTTCCTCTCAGGACATCGCCTGCTGCACATTGCCAATGGTGGTGGCCAGGCTGTTCAGGTGCAGATTGAGTACCCGTTCCACCGGCGCCTGATCCATTGGCCAGTGAAGCGCCATGCTGCCCACGAGTCGGCCATCGGTGCGGATCGGCAAGGCCACCGCGCGTATCAGGAATGGCAGACGCACCGGGTATTCCCAGTAACCTTCGGTGCGCTGCCCGAAGCCTTGGTGCAAGGCCTGCTCAGTGGTGTTGAACAGGGATTCGTCAGTCATTCGCTCACGGCTGGCCAGACGCTCCACTTCATGGCTGTCCAGTTCGCCCAGGCAGGCCCGGCCCATGGCCGAATGGAACAGGCTGGCGTGCTGGCCGACGATCTGACAGTTGTTCGGATAGCGCTTGCGCAGCACCCTGGGGATCGCGCTCTCCATGACCTCGATCCGCTCGCCATCAAAACACGACAGGTCCGCCACCAACCCGGTGCGCTCGCTCAACTCCAACAACAGCGGCGCGGCGTTTTCCACCAGGCGCCGCTTGAAGCGCTGCTGGCTGTCACCAAACAGGCGCTTGGCGCACAACCGGTAGCGCCGATCGCTCAGGCCGCGATAGATCCAGCCCCGCTCCTGCATCGTCAGCAACATGCGCGACACCGTGGCCTTGGGCAAGGTGGTGAGGTAGTGCAACTCCTCCAGCCCCAATGCCTGATGCTCACCCAGCAACTCGACAATCGCCAGGGCGCGCTCGACGGAACGCACACTGCCGGTTTCTGCCTTGCTCTCCATAGGTTCGATCTCCCTAAGCGCAGATGGATGTTCAATTTGCGCAGCAAGATGCGGGCCCATCGGCCAGTCTCAGGCATGTTGCAGACAGCCGGGCGGCCTGCGCTTGACCCATTGAGTCAACTGCTCATGGGCATACGCCAGTTGCAACACCGCGCGGTCGGCCTGGGCCGGGCCTATGATTTGCAGGCCCATCGGCAGTCCGGCCGGGTTGAATCCCACTGGCACATTCATGCTCGGCAGGCCCGCCAGGGTCGGCCCGATCACCACTTCCATCCAGCGGTGGTAGGTGTCCATGGCCTGCCCGCCGACGACGCGCGGCCACGGTGTTTGTGCATCAAAAGGAAACACCTGGGCAGTGGGCAGCAACAGGAAGTCGTAACGTTCGAACAGTTCGTTGAGCGCTCGATACCACTCGCTGCGGCTGACCGAAGCCTGATAGACATCCGCTGCAGTCAGGCGCAGTCCGCCTTCGACTTCCCATCGGGCCTCGGGTTTGAGTTGCTCGCGTTTTTGCGCATCGGCATACAACCCGCCGAGGCTGCCTTGCACCAGCCAGTGGCGATGCACCAGCCAGGTCTGCCACAGGCGTTCCAGGGAGAAATCCGGCTGGCAGGCCTCGACGTTGCAACCCAGTGTGGCGAAGTCCTGCAACGCCGATTCACACAGCCCCATGACACCGGGGTCCATCGGCAGGTAGCCGTTGTAGTCCCCCAGCCAGCCGAGCCGCACATCCCTGAAATCCTGCTGCAACGACTGGTGAAACACCCCCGGATCCTCAGTCAGCGACAACGGCACGCGCGGGTCGTACCCGGCCTGGGTGCCGAGCAAGCGGGCAACATCGGTGACCGTGCGGCCCATCGGTCCTTCGGTGGCCAGTTGCTGGACGAACATTTCCGGCCCGGGCCCGAACGGAACACGCCCCTGGGATGGGCGAAATCCATAGACGTTGTTGAACGCCGCCGGATTGCGCAGCGAGCCCATCATATCGCTGCCGTCGGCTACCGGCAGCATGCGTAACGCCAGCGCCACCGCCGCCCCGCCGCTGCTGCCGCCAGCGATCAGCGTCGGATCGTAGGCGTTGGTGGTGGTGCCGAACACGCTGTTGTAGGTTTGCGAGCCGAGGCCGAATTCAGGGACGTTACTCTTGCCGATGATGATCGCCCCGCAGGCGCGCACCCGCGCCACGCTGATGGCATCGTGTTGCGGAACCTGCTCGGCGAACAGCGGCGAGCCCAGGGTGGTGCGTAAACCGGCAGTGGCCGCCAGGTCTTTGACCGCTTGCGGCATGCCGTGCATCCAGCCGCGAGACTGACCCCGATCGAGTTGGCGATCACACTCGGCGGCCTCAGCCAGCAACGCCTCGGCCGGTCGCAGCGACACCAGCGCATTGACCTGCGGATTGAAGCGTTCGATCTGCGCGAGATACGCCTGCATCACTTCGCGACAGGACACCTGTCGTGCGTGGATGGCCCGGGACAGCTCATCGGCGTCCATTTCAACAATCGGATGGCTGCTCAAGGTTTCACTCCAAGATTGAGTTCAACGGATCTTTTTGCCCGTGGCGCTTCGTGCATGCAGTAGGTGCCGAGCAGCGTCAGCAGGCAGGCGAACAGGACGTAGAAGGACGGTGCGACTGGCGTTGCCAGGACCTTGCTCAGCCAGGTGACAATCAGCGGCGCGAATCCGCCGAAAACCATGACCGCGACGTTGTAAGCCACAGACACCCCGGTGGAGCGCACTTCGATGGGAAACTGCTCGGCCAGCGCGGTTGGTGCCGGGCCGAAAAACCCGCCGATCGAACTGCACAGCAACAATTGCATCACCAGCAAGCGCTCCACCGATGGCGCCGCCGCCACCCACACGTACAGCGGGTACACCATCAGGAAAAACGCCAGGGTGAACGCCATCAGTACGGGGCGTCGACCGAGGCGGTCCGACAGTGCGCCGGACAGCGGAATCACCACGGTCATCAGCGCCACCGCGAGCATTTGCACCAGCAGCACCTGATCCAGCGGCAGGCCGAGATTCTTGTGGGCGAAGGTTGGCATGTTCACCAGCACCACGTAGAACGACACGGTCGCGCCACAGGCCAGGCCCATCGACACCAGAATGCTGCGCCGGTGTTCGCGGATCACTTGCATCAGGCTTGGGCTCGCGCCTTTGGCCTGCTTGCGCGCTTCAAGAAACTCCTCCGGTTCTTCCATGTGCTTGCGAATCCACAAGCCCACGGGACCGATCAACAAACCCAGCACAAAGGGAATCCGCCAGCCCCAGCTCTCCAGTGCCTCCGGGGACAGCAGGTGGGTGAAAAGCGCGACCATCGCCGCACCGCAGAACACCGCCAGGCATTGCCCGACCAATTGCCACGAGCCGTACAATCCCTTGCGGTGTGCCGGCGCGCTCTCCACCAGGAACGCCGTGGCGCTGGCGTACTCGCCGCCCGTGGCGAAGCCTTGCAGCATCCGTGCAACCACGATCAACAGCGGTGCACCCATGCCGATGGCGGCGTAGTTCGGTGCAAACGCAATCAGTGCAATGGATACGGTCATCAGGCGAATGATCATCTGCATCGCCGCCTTGCGCCCTTTGCGGTCCGAATACATCCCCAGCAGGATGCCGCCCACCGGACGCATGAAAAAGCCGACGCCGAAAGTCGCCAGGGCCATCAGCAGGGATGCGTATTCGTCGTCAGAGGGGAAAAATTGCCGGGCGATGATGCTCGCCAGAAAGCCGTAGACAATGAAGTCATACCATTCCAGCGCGTTGCCGATAACCGCGGCGACCACCTGCCGGGTGCGCGAAACGCCTGTGCTCGAAGTGTGCATGGGGAACTCTCCAAAAACCTGTTGGGTAACGGCGGGCACGCCATGGCGCACCCGGTCCAGCGGCAGTAGAAAGTGGCGGGAATCAGGCCGGCTTGAGCCAGCTCTCGGTCAGCGCGCCCCAGTACGCGGCACCGGTCAGCAGGATGTCGTCGTTGAAGTCATAAGCGGGGTTGTGGACCATCGGCCGCGATACGCCATTGCCGATAAACAGGTAGGCACCGGCGCAGCGTTGCAGCATCCAGGCAAAGTCTTCGCTGCCCATGAGTTTGGGGGTATTGCCATCGACCGCATCGGCACCCACCAGATCGACGCCGACTTGCCGGGCGAATTCGGTTTCGGCCGCGTGGTTGACCAGCACCGGGTAGGCCGGACGATGTTCGATGCGCGAGCTGCAACCAAAACTGTGGGCCTGGGATTCGATGATCGCGCGCACGCGGTCGAGGGTCTGCTCGCGCACCTGGGCGTCCAGCGCCCGCAAGCTCAGGCGCAGAATCGCCTGTTGCGGAATGACATTGGCCGCCTCCCCGGCCTGCAACGCGCCGACGGTGACCACTGCCGCCTGCTGCGCATCGATGTTGCGCGCGACCACGGTTTGCAAAGCCATCACCACACTGGCCGCTGCCACCAGCGGATCGACCGCCAGGTGCGGCATCGAACCGTGGCCGCCGACACCTTCGATGGTCACATTAAGCAAATCCTGCGAGGCCATCATCGGCCCCTCGCGAAAACCCAAATGGCCGGCGGGTAGCCCCGGCATGTTGTGCATGCCGAACAGCGCATCGCAGGGGAAACGTTCGAGCAAGCCATCGGCGAGCATCGCTTCGGCACCGCCCTGTCCCTCTTCGGCAGGCTGGAAAATCAATGTCAGGGTGCCGTCGAACTGACGGGTCGCCGCCAGGTAACGCGCCGCCCCCAGCAACATCGTGGTGTGACCGTCATGCCCGCAAGCGTGCATGCAGCCCTTGTGCTGGCTGCTGTAGGTTGCGCCGGTGTTCTCGATGATCGGCAGCGCGTCCATGTCCGCCCGCAAGCCGAGTCTGCGTGGGCTGCTGCCGTTACGCAGGACGCCGACCACACCGGTCTTGCCGACGCCGGTGTGCACCTCGTAGCCCCAATCCTTCAGGGACTTGGCCACCAGCGCCGAGGTGCGGTTTTCCTCGAAACCGAGTTCCGGGTGGGCGTGGATGTCCTGGCGGGTGGCGTGCAGGTCGCTGGCCACGTCGCTGAGCCAGGCAAGGATGTGCTGATATCGGGTCATGACGATTGTCCTCGGGCCGGGTGTAATCCCGTTCTTGTTGTTCGCGGTGATTTCGCGACACGTCAAAGGCAGGTCGCGCTCACCTCCAGATAACCGCGAGTCGTGCGCGAGAACAATCGAATGTGGTTCCACAGAGTGGAACCTGAGGGGATTTCAGGGCTGCAAGCGGCAGCCCTGGCGCTCGCCGATCCACACAGCGCTGTTGCTGCGGCCCATGCCGCTGACCGTTACCCGCTTGCCGGCCGCGTCATCGGAAAAGTCGCTGGCGGGCAGCCACTGTTTCACATAACCGTGGCAGTACTCGGTGTCGTTGCCCATCACGTAGCGGCACGAGCAATATTCCTTGGCGGTGTAGGCGCTGATGATGTCGGGGAACGCCCACAGCGCCACCCGTTCGTGCCAGATCCAGCCGAGCAAGGCGATCAGCAGGATCAGCAACAGAGCGCTGACCGGTCGACGGCGAATGAAAGCGGTCATGGCTGCACCTTCCCGGCAAAGGCCTTGAGCGCGAGCTGGAGCAATTCGTTGTGCCGGTAGCTGCCGTCGCGGTCATCGCCATAGCGCACGATCACTAACTGCTCACTGGGGATCACATACATCGCCTGCCCCCAATGACCCAGTGCGGCGAAGGTGTCGGCGGGAGCATCGGGCCAGGGTCGTGCCGCGCCCTCAACGGCTCGATTGAGCCACCATTGGCCGCCGGGGACGGCATCGTCTTCGTGTGCGCGATAGTGAGCGAACGGCTCGCGGTTGAACGCCACCCAGTCCTTGGGCAGTAGTTGCCTGTCGCCCCAGCGACCGTCGCGGGCCATCAACAGACCGACCCGGGCCAGGTCTCGTGCCGTGAGGTAGGCATAGGACGACGCGACGAACGTGCCCGTGGCATCGGTTTCCCACACGGCATGGCGAATGCCCAGCGGCTCGAACAGCGCGGTCCACGGATAGTCGGGATAGCGGCTTGGGCCGACGATGGTTTTCAGCGCGGCGGACAACAGGTTGCTGTCACCGCTGGAGTAGCGAAACGCCTGGCCCGGCGCGGCGTACGCCTCATGTGCCGCGGTGAACGCGGCCATGTCGTGGTGACCGCGGGTGTAGAGCATGGCCACCACCGAAGATTTCAGCGGTGCGTATTCGTAGTCTTCCTGCCAATCCAGGCCCGAGGCCCAGTGCAGCAGGTCGGCCATGGTCAGGTCCGGGTGCCTGGCCAGCGGCGGATAAAATGTCTGCGCCGGATCCCGCAACTTGAACAGCCCTTCGCCGTAGGCCACGCCAAGGACCGTGGCCATCAGGCTCTTGCTGATCGACCAGGTCAGGTGCGACGTCCCGGCCGTCGTCGGGCCGGCGTAGCGTTCGTAGATCAACTGGCCATCGCGAATCACCAGCAAGGCATCGGTGCGAATGCCCTGGCGCGTGGTGTCATCGCGGGATGGGAAGGCGTAGGCCTCCAGGGCTTGAAGTGCCGGCCCCGTGGGTGTCGGGGCGGTTGGCCATTGCTCGGCGGGCCAGTTTTCGGCCTGGGCGGTGAAGCTGAGCAACAACAGGAAAATCAGGGACAAGCCTTTGGGCATGGCGGGGGCTCGGAGATTGAACTTGCTGAGCCTAGTCGAGGTTGATGACAGTTCTGGAATTTGTGTTGCCGGTGAGGGCGCCATCGCTGGCAAGCCAGCTCCTACAGGGACCTGCGTCGTGTACAAATGTTGTGTTCGACGCAGAACCTGTGGGAACGGGCTTGCTCGCGAAGGGGCCAGTCAAGACAACGCAGATCCCGTCAGTGCCTTGGCCAACCGCTTCCCCCGCGCCCCCGCCGCCAAATCCATCACCGCCTGATCCCGCCGCCACATCGCCATCCACTCTTGAGGCCCTGCGGCCAACGCCTCATCCACCTCAGCCTTGAGCCCCTCAAACTGCGCAAACAACCCGCCAAGCAGCACATGCCCGGCCAGACTGGTCGGTGGCTGGCGGCTGCTTTCCGCGCAGCCTGCCAACAATGCCAGCAGGCGCAATTGCAAGGATTGCGGCCAGGCACAATCCTGACCGATACCGTACAACCACGCCGTCATGGCGCTCAGTACATAGATGTCTTCAAGCGTGCGGAACGGCTTGACGTACGCATCCCAGCCATCCCCGGCGAGCAACTCGCACAGCGCGTTATCCAGAAACAAGCGGCCATGGCTGATGTCCGGTATCAACGGGATCGGCGCCAGTTTTTCCACGCGCACACCCGGCTCATCGCGATAGATCACCGCCAGGCTCAAGCGTGGATTGGTGCCCGGTTCCTCACTGCGGGCCGCCACCAGCAGCCAGTCGGCGGCATCGCCGGCGGTAACAAAATCCTTGCGTCCGCTCACGCGCAAACCGCTCAACCGGGTCTGCATGTCCGCCGGACGCAGGCTGCGCTGTTCGGTGGCGCACAGCGCGCCGAGGCTCAGCGGCGCGCTCGGCCAGAGCATGCGCAATGCCGCTTGGTAGCCCACCAGAAACGCCAGCCCCGGCGACGCCATCAACCGCCCGCCAAGCACGGCCAATTCAAACGGCGTGACCGTACCCAACTGTTGCAGCAAGGTCGCGAAACCTTCGGCCAGATCCGGGTTGGCGGGCAAGCGATCACGGCGATTCAACAGGGTTTGCCAGGGCATAAGAGGCTCCTTGTGGGCTGTCATATAAGCATCACCAAAGCTTAATGGCGATGACACCGGGCCTACATAGCCTGACTTTGCACAACACGGCTAGCAAAGAAAGTCGATTCGCTGTAGCCCAAAGACGGGTGAGCAGCCCGCACGGAGATTCGCCATGACTCAGATCGCCCGCATCAGCGACACCGGCAACGAACGCCGCCTGCAAGCCGAACGCCTGGTGGGCGCCGAGGCATTGCAGGAGGCCCAGGCCTTGCGCTTCAACGTGTTCAGCGGCGAATTCAACGCCAAACTCAAGGGTGCCGAGCTGGGTCTGGACATGGATGACTACGACGTTCACTGCGCCCATATCGGCGTGCGTGATTTGAATACCGGGCGCCTGGTGGCGACCACCCGTTTGCTCGACCACACGGCTGCCAGCAGCCTGGGCAAATTCTACAGCGAAGAAGAATTCAGCCTCCACGGGCTGGTGCACCTGCAAGGCCCGATCCTGGAAATCGGTCGCACCTGCGTCGACCCGGCCTACCGCAACGGCGGCACCATCGCCGTGCTCTGGGGCGAACTGGCCGAAGTCCTGAACCAGGGCGGCTACAGCTATCTGATGGGTTGCGCGAGCATTCCGATGCAGGACGGCGGCGTGCAGGCCCACGCGATCATGCAGCGTCTGCGCGAGCGCTACCTGTGCACCGAACACCTGCGCGCCGAGCCGAAAAAGCCGCTGCCGAGCCTGGACATTCCGTCCAACGTGATTGCCGAAATGCCACCGCTGCTCAAGGCCTACATGCGCCTGGGCGCGAAGATTTGCGGCGAGCCATGCTGGGACGAAGACTTCCAGGTCGCCGACGTGTTCATCCTGCTCAAGCGCGATGAACTCTGCCCGCGCTACGCCAAACACTTCAAGGCGGCTGTGTAATGAGCCGGTTGCGGGTGTACGCGCGAATCGCGCGAGTGCTGCTGGTGGTGACGCTCGGGCTGGGCATGGCCAGTGCGTTCGGGGTGTTCGAGCGCCTGGGCCTGGCCCATTCGATGGCGCGCCGGCAGCGCTGGTCGCGGTTCTTCATGGCTCGCCTGAGCAACGCCCTGCCCTTCGACGTGACCGTCCACGGCGAGTTGCCGAAGGCGCCGATGCTCTGGGTCAGCAACCACGTGTCCTGGACCGACATCCCACTGCTGGGCATGCTCACGCCGCTATCGTTCCTGTCCAAGGCCGAAGTGCGCACCTGGCCAGTGGCCGGCTGGTTGGCGGCCAAGGCCGGCAGCCTGTTCATCCGCCGCGGCTCGGGCGACAGCCAGTTGATCCGCAAGCAGATGACCCGTCATCTGGAGCAAGCCCACCCGTTGCTGATGTTCCCGGAAGGCACCACCACCGATGGCCGTTCGCTGCGTACCTTCCACGGTCGCTTGCTGTCCGCCGCCATCGATTCCGAAGTGGCGATGCAGCCGGTGGCGATACGTTATGTGCGTAACGGCGAGCCTTGCGCGCTGGCACCGTTCATTGGCGATGATGATCTGCTCTCGCACTTGATGCGCCTGTTCGGCAACGACCGTGGCGGCGTGGAGATTCATCTGCTCAAGCCCATCGAGTGCCAGGGCCGGGAACGCGCGGCACTGGCGTTCGAGGCGCAGCAGGCGGTGCAGAAAGTGTTGTTTGGGGCGATTCCGGAACAACAGCAAGTTCCAATGCGCCCAGCTATAGCAGCGTGAAAAACATTCCCTGTGGGAGCGGGCTTGCTCGCGAAAGCGGTGTGTCAGCCGATATCAATGTCGCCTGACACACCGCCTTCGCGAGCAAGCCCGCTCCCACATTGGATCTATGCCGTTGGATAGTTCCGGGCAAAATCCTGCAGCTGCGGATAGAACAACCTGAAGTCCTCGCTCAACGGCTCATACAACCGCCGCAGTTCCTGCATCGCCGCCGCCAGTTCCTCCGGCCGGGTCAGGCGTCGCGAGATCCCGCGCAACACCTGCTCCAGCACTTCGAACTCCTGATACGACCCCAACCAGTCATTGGCCACCATGTGCGGCGCAATCTTCGCCAGGCGCTCCGGCAATTGCCGTTCGCTGGACAGCACCCGATAAACGTCCGAGGTGAATAACGCCAGGGGCCGGTCGGCATACAGCGCCCAGTCCCGGGCCAGGCAATGGTCGAAAAACACGTCGAGCACGATCCCCGCGTAGCGCCGACGGGTCAGGGCGAAACGCGACAACGCGATATCCACCAGGGGATGGCGATCGGTGAACACGTCGATGCTGCGGTGCAACTGGATGGCCCCTTCGATCTCCGGAGCGAATTGCCCTTGCAGGCGTCCCTTGACGAAATCGCCATACAGGCTGCCGAGCAATTGGCCGGGACGCTGGCCACCGAGGTGAAGATGTGCGAGATAGTTCATGGGCGCAGCTTAGCACTGCACCCTTGTCTTGTTACACTCAACGTATCGTTATAACTCGATATACCGAAATGTGAGCGGGTCAGAGCCAAATCATATTTGTATATCGCGAAATACCGATTTAAAGTTCGCCTCATCGCGATATAGCGTTTTACACATCACGAGCCCACATCATGACCATCAATCTCGACGAAATAATAAAAGCCCTGGCGCACCCAGTACGGCGAGAAATCCTGCACTGGCTCAAGGACCCGACCGTCGAATTTCCCGACCAGTCCCACAGCAACGAGCACGGCGTTTGCGCCGGGCAGATCGATCAACGTTGCGGCCTGTCGCAGTCCACGGTGTCCGCACACCTGGCGACCCTGCAACGCGCCGGCCTGATCAGCAGCCGCAAAGTCGGCCAGTGGCACTTTTTCAAACGCAACGAGGAAACCATCCAGGAGTTCCTCCGCACCTTTAACAAAGAGCTCTGACCCTTAACGTCAGTCGGCTAAAAAAGGAATTACCCCATGCCCCTCCCGCTACTCATCCTGGCCTTGAGCGCCTTCGCCATCGGCACCACCGAGTTCGTCATCATGGGCCTGCTGCCCAACGTGGCGGCTGACCTCGGTGTGTCGATTCCCGGTGCCGGCTGGCTGGTGACCGGTTACGCCCTGGGCGTGGCCATCGGCGCGCCGTTCATGGCGCTGGCCACCGCCAAACTGCCGCGCAAGGCAGCCCTGGTGGCGTTGATGGGCATTTTCATTGTCGGCAACCTGCTCTGCGCAGTGGCCGGCGACTACAACGTGCTGATGTTTGCCCGTGTGGTCACCGCCCTGTGCCACGGCGCGTTTTTCGGCATCGGTTCAGTGGTCGCCGCCGGCCTGGTGCCTGCGAACAAGCGCGCTTCGGCCGTGGCCCTGATGTTCACCGGCCTGACCCTGGCCAACGTCCTCGGCGTACCGCTGGGCACCGCCCTCGGTCAGGAAGCCGGCTGGCGCTCGACCTTCTGGGCCGTGACCGTGATCGGTGTGATCGCACTGATCGGTTTGATCCGCTTCCTGCCGGCCAAACGCGATGAAGAAAAACTCGACATGCGCGCCGAACTGGCCGCGCTCAAGGGCGCTGGCATCTGGCTGTCCCTGAGCATGACCGCACTGTTCGCCGCCTCGGTGTTCACCCTGTTCACCTACGTTGCGCCACTGCTGGGCGAAGTCACTGGCGTTTCGCCCCGTGGCGTGACCTGGACGCTGATGCTCATCGGCCTGGGCCTGACGGTCGGCAACATCATCGGCGGCAAACTGGCCGACAAAGGCATGGCCGCAACGCTGATCGGCGTGTTCATCACCATGGCCGTGGTGTCCACCGTGCTGACCTGGGCCAGCGTGGCGCTGATCCCGACCGAAATCACCCTGTTCCTCTGGGCCACCGCGTGTTTTGCCGCCGTACCGGCGCTGCAAGTGAACGTAGTGACCTTCGGCAAAGCCGCGCCGAACCTGGTGTCGACCTTGAACATCGGCGCTTTCAACGTCGGCAACGCACTCGGTGCCTGGGTCGGCGGCAGCGTGATCGCCCACGGCTTCGGCCTGACCAGCGTGCCGCTCGCGGCAGCGGTACTGGCGGTACTCGCCCTGCTGGTGACCCTGATTACTTTCCGTCAGAGCGGCAATCCCGAGCTGGCACCTGCTACCAACTGATTCACCATTACCTCACGAGGGTTGTATTAGATGACGACTATTTTCGATCCGATCAAACTGGGCGACCTCGAGTTGGCCAACCGCATCATCATGGCGCCGCTGACCCGCTGCCGCGCCGACGAAGGCCGGGTGCCGAACGCGCTGATGGCCGAGTACTACGTGCAGCGCGCCTCCGCCGGCCTGATCCTCAGCGAAGCCACTTCGGTCACCCCGATGGGCGTCGGCTACCCGGACACCCCGGGCATCTGGTCCAACGATCAGGTGCGTGGCTGGTCCAACGTGACCAAGGCGGTCCATGGCGCGGGCGGCAAGATCTTCCTGCAACTGTGGCACGTGGGCCGGGTGTCGCACCCGTCGTACCTGAACGGCGATGCCCCGGTCGCGCCGAGCGCCATACAGCCAAAGGGCCACGTCAGCCTGGTGCGCCCGATGGCCGACTACCCGACGCCGCGCGCCCTGGAAACCGCTGAAATCGCCGACATCGTAGACGCCTATCGCGTCGGTGCCGAGAACGCCAAGGCCGCCGGCTTCGACGGCGTGGAAATCCACGGCGCCAACGGCTACCTGCTCGACCAGTTCCTGCAAAGCAGCACCAACCAGCGCACCGACAACTACGGCGGTTCCCTGGAAAACCGTGCCCGCCTGCTGTTGGAAGTGACTGACGCCGCCATCGAAATCTGGGGCGCCGGCCGCGTCGGTGTGCACCTGGCACCGCGCGCCGATTCCCATGACATGGGCGATGACAACCTGTCCGAAACCTTCACCTACGTGGCTCGTGAACTGGGCAAGCGTGGCATCGCGTTCATCTGCTCCCGCGAACACGAAGCCGGTGACAGCCTCGGCCCACAACTCAAGGAAGCCTTCGGTGGCCCTTACATCGCCAACGAGCGCTTCACCAAGGACAGCGCCAACGCGTTGCTCGCCAGCGGCAAGGCCGATGCGGTCGCCTTCGGCGTACCTTTCATTGCCAACCCTGACCTGCCGGCACGCTTGCAGGCTGACGCGCCGCTGAACGAAGCGCGTCCGGAACTGTTCTACGCCAAGGGCCCGGTCGGCTACATCGACTACCCGACGCTGTAAGCAGCTGACATTGAAACGCAAAAGCCCCGACTCGAAAGAGCCGGGGCTTTTTTGTACCTGAAGGATTAGCACTTGCCCCACAAGGTCTGGACAGGTTTCTCACCGGATTGACACAAATTCCCTACAAAATACTGAACTTGCTACCTGTCATCCCGCCGAGGGTACGTATATAAAAGCACCCCATTACGGCACATCGAGTGACAGAACGGTCCTTGGGTGAAACACGCGGACCCAATACAAATTTTGTTTCATTTGCGCAGGCTGGGGCTCAAGCGCAGCATGTCCAGCCCTGTATCGACCCAACGCTCGGCTTCGGTGTGCAATTCAAAACTGTCTGTGGCCAGCAACCACTGGTACAGGATGCCGTCAATATAAGCATGCAAGCTGATCGCAGCGCGGGCGGTGTCGAGGTTTTCCGGCAACTGGCCGCGATTTACGGCATTACTCAAGGCCAGGCCGATTCGCACATTGCATTCAAGGCTGGCTGACACTCGTTGTTGGCGCAGATCGCACATTTCATCGGTGAATTCGCACTTATGAAACAGAATCTCATTAATACGTCGGGTTTTCGGGTCCAGCGCAATTTGATGAAACAAATGAATCAACAGTTTGCGCATGCATCCCAGGGGGTCGAGTTCGTCCTCGCTTTCGCTGGCCTTGGCCATTTCTTCCAGCGGCTCATGCAAGGTGTCGAGCATGGCCTGCACCAGATCCGCCTTGTTGCTGAAGTGCCAGTAAATGGCCCCGCGAGTGACGCCGGCCAGAGTCGCGATGTCCGCCAGGGTCGTGCGCGCCACGCCTCGCTCGTAAAAGGCCTTTTCGGCCGCCACGAGAATTTGCGCGCGGGTTTCCTGAGCTTCCTCTTTGGTACGACGGACCATGGCAGTACAACCTCAATCAGGGTGCTTCAGCGATGTCTGAATATCAGCTGAATAAAAGTGGGGCGAACGTTCTGGGGGTTCGTCCCCGGCCTACAATTCCAACCTTTCAACGGCTTGTGTAACGACGGTGATACGCAGCTTGGGTCTTTACAAACAACCATGTACGTAAGTATATTCCTTAGCAAGCTACTTATCCACTCGGTAAACAAATTTCAACCTTCCACCTTTCCGGTGCGCTCCTTGCGCGCCTGACCCGAGGATTTTCATGCAATTCAAGCCAGCTGTTACCGCTCTGGTCGCCGCCGTCGCCCTGGCATCGCTACTCAGCGGATGCAAAAAGGAAGAGGCAGCACCGGTCGCCCCACCCCCTCAGGTCGGCGTCGTGACTCTGCAACCGCAAGCTTTCACCCTGACCTCCGATCTGCCTGGCCGCACCAGTGCATTCCGCATTGCCGAAGTCCGTCCGCAGGTCAACGGCATCATTCTCAAGCGCCTGTTCAAGGAAGGCAGCGACGTCAAGGCCGGCCAGCAGCTCTATCAGATCGACCCTTCGATCTATGAAGCTACGCTCGCCAGCGCCGAAGCCAACCTGCGTTCGACCAAGTCGGTTTCCGACCGCTACAAGCAACTGGTCGACGAACAAGCCGTAAGCCGTCAGGAATACGACACCGCCGTGGCCAACCGTCTGCAATCGGAAGCCGCGCTGCAAACCGCACAGATCAACGTGCGCTACACCAAGGTCTATGCCCCGCTGACCGGCCGTATCGGCCGCTCTTCGGTGACCGAAGGCGCGCTGGTCAGCAATGCCCAGGTCGATGCGATGGCAGTGATTCAGCAAATCGACCCGATCTACGTCGACGTGACGCAGTCCTCCGTCGAGCTGTTGCAACTGCGCCGCGAGCTGGAAAGCGGCCGCCTGCAAAAAGCCGGCGACAACGCGGCCTCGGTCAAGCTGACCCTCGAAGACGGCAGCGATTACAAGCTGGACGGCAAACTGGAGTTCTCCGAAATCTCGGTTGACCAGACCACCGGTTCCGTCACCCTGCGCGCCATTTTCCCGAACCCTGACCACACCCTTCTGCCTGGCATGTTCGTGCACGCCAAGTTGCTGGCCGGTGTAAACAGCGCGGCGATCCTGGCCCCGCAGCAAGGCGTGACCCGTGACCTCAAGGGTTCGCCGACCGCACTGGTTGTCGGCCCGGACAACAAGGTCGAACTGCGTCAACTGAAGGCCAACCGCACCGTCGGTAACCAGTGGCTGATCGAAGACGGCCTGAAGGCCGGCGATCGCCTGATCACCGAAGGTCTGCAATTCGTCAAACCTGGCATCGAAGTCAAGGCCAGTGAAGCGACCAACGTAGCCGTAAAGAACCCGGCCCCCGCCCAGGCAGCTGATAAAGCCTCCGGCGGCAAAGGGGAGTAAACCATGTCGAAATTTTTTATCGACCGTCCGATTTTCGCCTGGGTAATCGCCCTGGTGATCATGTTGGTCGGGGCACTATCGATCCTGCGGTTGCCGATCAACCAGTACCCGAGCATCGCGCCTCCAGCGATCGCCATCTCCGTGACCTACCCGGGTGCTTCGGCACAAACGGTACAGGACACCGTGGTCCAGGTGATCGAGCAACAGCTCAACGGTATCGACAACCTGCGTTATGTCTCGTCGGAAAGTAACTCCGACGGCACCATGACCATTACCGCGACCTTCGAGCAAGGCACCAACTCCGACACCGCACAGGTTCAGGTGCAGAACAAGCTGAACCTGGCCACCCCGCTGCTGCCACAGGAAGTGCAACAGCAGGGTATCCGCGTCACCAAGGCAGTGAAGAACTTCCTGTTGGTGATCGGCGTGGTGTCGCGTGACGGCAGCATGACCAAGGACGACCTGTCCAACTACATCGTGTCGAACATGCAGGACCCGATCTCGCGGACCGCCGGTGTCGGCGACTTCCAGGTGTTCGGTTCGCAGTACGCCATGCGTATCTGGCTCGACCCGGCCAAGTTGAACAACTTCAACCTGACCCCGATCGACGTCAAGACCGCCATCGCCGCGCAGAACGTCCAGGTGTCGTCCGGCCAGCTCGGCGGCCTGCCTGCCCTGCCCGGCACCCAGTTGAACGCGACGATCATCGGCAAGACCCGTCTGCAGACCGCTGAGCAATTCGACAAGATCCTGCTCAAGGTCAACAAGGACGGTTCCCAGGTTCGCCTGAAAGACGTTGCCGAAGTCGGTCTGGGTGGCGAGAACTACAGCATCAACGCCCAGTTCAACGGCGCCCCGGCTTCCGGCCTGGCAGTGAAACTGGCCACCGGTGCCAACGCGCTCGATACCGCCAAGGCCCTGCGCACGACCATCGACAGCCTCAAGCCGTTCTTCCCGCAAGGGATGGAAGTGGTGTTCCCGTATGACACCACCCCGGTTGTAACGGAGTCGATCAAGGGCGTGGTTCACACCCTGGTCGAAGCGATTGCGCTGGTGTTCCTGGTGATGTTCCTGTTCCTGCAAAACTTCCGCGCCACGGTGATCACCACCATGACCGTACCGGTGGTATTGCTCGGTACGTTCGGCATCCTCGCGGCCGCCGGTTTCAGCATCAACACCCTGACCATGTTCGGCATGGTGCTCGCCATCGGCTTGCTGGTGGACGACGCCATCGTCGTGGTGGAAAACGTCGAACGGGTGATGAGCGAGGAGGGCCTGTCACCCAAGGAAGCCACCAAGAAGTCCATGGGCCAGATCCAGGGCGCACTGGTCGGTATTGCCCTGGTACTGTCGGCGGTTCTGCTGCCGATGGCGTTCTTCAGCGGTTCCACCGGCGTGATCTACAAGCAGTTCTCGATCACCATCGTCTCGGCCATGGCCCTGTCGGTACTGGTTGCGCTGATCTTCACCCCGGCGCTTTGCGCGACCATGCTCAAGCCGATTCCAAAAGGCGAGCACGGCGTACCGAAACGCGGTTTCTTTGGCTGGTTCAACCGCAATTTCGACCGCGGCGTTCGCGGCTACGAACGCGGTGTCGGCAATATCCTGCAGCGCAAGATCCCGTATCTGTTGGCGTATCTGCTGATCGTTGTGGGCATGATCTGGCTGTTCACCCGCATTCCAACGGCGTTCCTGCCGGAAGAAGACCAGGGTGTACTGTTCGCCCAGGTGCAAACCCCGGCAGGCTCCACGGCCCAGCGTACCCAGGTGGTCGTCGATGAAATGCGTGAATTCCTGCTGCGTCCGGGCAAGGATGGCGGTGAAGGCGATGCGGTGAACTCGGTGTTCACCGTGACCGGCTTCAACTTCGCCGGCCGTGGCCAGAGTTCGGGCATGGCGTTCATCATGCTGCGTCCGTGGGACGAACGTAACGCCGACAACAACGTGTTCAAGGTGGCGGCCCGTGCCCAGCAGCACTTCTTCACCTTCCGCGACGCCATGGTGTTCGCCTTCGCGCCACCGGCGGTACTGGAACTGGGTAACGCCACCGGTTTCGACGTGTTCCTGCAGGACCGCGCCGGTATCGGTCACGAAAAACTGATGGAAGCGCGCAACCAGTTCCTCGGCATGGCCGCGCAAAGCAAGATTCTGACTCAGGTGCGTCCGAACGGACTGAACGACGAACCGCAATACCAGCTGGAAATCGATGACGAGAAGGCCAGTGCCCTGGGCATTACCATCGCCGACATCAACAACACCCTGTCGATTGCCCTGGGCAGTAGCTACGTCAACGACTTCATCGACCGTGGTCGGGTGAAGAAGGTTTACGTGCAAGGCATTCCAGGCTCTCGAATGGGCCCTGAAGACCTGCAGAAGTGGTACGTGCGCAACAGCGCCGGCACCATGGTTCCGTTCTCGGCGTTCGCCAAGGGCGAGTGGATCTACGGTTCGCCGAAACTGGCCCGCTACAACGGCGTGGAAGCGATGGAAATCCTCGGTGCCCCGGCGCCAGGCTATTCCACCGGTGAAGCCATGCTCGAAGTCGAAGCCATTGCCAAGAAGCTGCCGGCGGGTGTCGGTATTTCCTGGACCGGCCTGTCGTACGAAGAACGTTTGTCCGGCTCGCAAGCACCGGCGCTGTACGCCCTGTCGCTGCTGATGGTGTTCCTGTGCCTGGCGGCGCTGTATGAAAGCTGGTCGATTCCGATCGCGGTAATGTTGGTGGTACCGCTGGGGATCATCGGTGCACTGATGGCCACCAGCCTGCGCGGTTTGTCCAACGACGTGTACTTCCAGGTAGGCCTGTTGACGACTATCGGTCTGGCGGCGAAAAACGCCATTCTGATTGTCGAATTTGCAAAGGAACTGCATGAACAAGGGCGTAGCCTGCGCGACGCGGCAATCGAAGCCTGCCGCATGCGTCTGCGACCGATCATCATGACCTCGCTCGCCTTCGTCCTCGGCGTGGTACCACTGGCGATATCCACGGGCGCAGGTTCCGGTAGCCAACATGCAATCGGTACCGGCGTGATCGGCGGTATGATCACCGCCACTGTGCTGGCGATCTTCTGGGTCCCGCTGTTTTTCGTCACCGTGTCGTCCATTGGCCAGCGTAAAAAGGTCGACCAGGATGACGCTACTGAAACTCCTAAAGAGGCTGGCTAATGAGCAAGTCGCTACTCTCCCTGGCAGTCGCCGCCTTCGTGCTCGGTGGCTGCTCGCTGATACCTGATTATCAGCAGCCCGAAGCACCGGTGGCGGGCCAGTACCCGCAGGGCCCGGCGTACTCGCCGGCCCAGGCACCGGCGCAAGCGGCTGCCGAGCAGGGCTGGAAGCAGTTTTTCCATGACCCGGCGCTGCAACAGCTGATCCAGGTGGCCCTGGAAAACAACCGTGACCTGCGTGTCGCGGCCCTGAACATCGACGCGTTTGCGGCGCAGTACCGCATCTCCCGTGCCGATCTGTTCCCGGCCGTCTCGGCCAACGGCACCGGCAGCCGTCAGCGCGTTCCGGCTAACGCGTCGCAGACCGGCGAAGCCGGCATCACCAGTTCCTACTCGGCAACGGTTGGCGTCAACGCCTACGAACTCGACCTGTTCGGTCGGGTTCGCAGCCTGAACGAGGAAGCGTTGCAGAAGTACTTCGCCACCGAAGAAGGCCGGCGCAGCACGCAGCTCAGCCTGGTGGCCAGCGTCGCCAACGCCTACCTGACCTGGCAGGCCGACAAGGAACTGCTGAAAGTCACCCAGGACACCCTCGCCGCGTTCGAGGAGAGCTACAAGCTCACCGCGCGCAGCAACGAAGTGGGAGTCGCCTCGGCCCTGGACCTGGCGCAGTCGCGGACCTCGGTGGAAAACGCCCGTGCGCAACTGGCCCGCTACACCCGCCAGGTCGCCCAGGATGAAAACAGCCTGGTACTGCTGTTGGGTACCGGCGTCCCGGCCAACCTGCCAGCGGCCAAACCGTTGAACGACGATCTGTTGGCCGAAGTACCGGCCGGCCTGCCGTCGGACTTGCTGCAACGTCGTCCGGACATCCTCCAGGCCGAGCACAACCTCAAGGCGGCCAACGCCAACATCGGCGCGGCACGGGCAGCGTTCTTCCCGAGCATCAGCCTGACCGCCAACGCCGGGACCCTGAGCCCGGACCTGTCCGGCCTGTTCAAGGGCGGTTCGGGTACTTGGCTGTTCCAGCCGCAGATCAACCTGCCGATCTTCAACGCCGGCAGCCTGCGCGCCAGCCTGGATTACTCGAAGATCCAGAAAGACATCGGTGTGGCGAACTACGAGAAGTCCATTCAAACGGCCTTCCAGGAAGTCGCCGACGGCCTGGCCGCACGCGGGACCTATACCGACCAGGTACAGGCACAGCGTAATCTGGTCAGCGCCAACCAGGACTACTACCGCCTGGCCGAGCGTCGTTATCGCATCGGTGTCGACAGCAACCTGACGTTCCTCGATGCCCAGCGTCAGCTGTTCAACTCCGAACAGAGTCTGATCACCGATCGCCTGGCGCAGCTGATCAGTCAGGTCAACCTGTACAAGGCACTAGGTGGTGGCTGGAACGAACAGACGGCGAAAAACGAGCCGTTGAAAGAAGAAGCGCCGAAGATGAAGATGTTCTGATCTGCCAATACGAAAAAACCCACGCCATTGAGCTATATGTGCTCCATGGCGCGGGTATTTATTGGCACTCGCCTTGAGTAACCAACACACTTACTCATATCAACTTCACAACTCCAACATACCGAACAAATCAAAACCCACACCTTTACGAAATTTTTTTATTCGGCACTTTTAACGAAAAATTCAGACACGAAAATCCTACTTTCCGCTCAAATCCCACACCGGTTTCTGTATATTCAAAATCAAAATCCCCGTCGATTCTCTCAAAATCACCTTCCGGAGTAATGAACCTGACATGTAGCTCCCCGACCTTGTCCGATTCAGACTGTCCCGCAGACCCCTTCCAAAGGAGCGACGCCTCCACATCACTAGGGTTCTTCATATCAATAACGTATCTTTTGCCAGCCTCGAGTTCGTCACCTCTGAGAATCAACTCCATCCCGATTTTGTTGTCCTCTACGAGCAGAAAAAAATAGGTGGGGTCCTTGAACCAATGAAAATATAAACCCGTCGCTGTAACATCAGTATCTCTTTCACCTTGCACCTTGAGAATTCCATTCAATCTTCCCGATACAGACGGTACATCTCCCCTATCACTAACTGGCCATCCATTCTCCGACCTTGAAGTTTTCATGGCAACCTCCTGTTTAAAGCGTTAGTTAATCACCCTTGGGCAACACGATAAAAACCCTAACTCATGAAACTCCTCACAACAACTATCAGGTCTAATGGTTGACAACAGCCCACACACATGAAACTTGAAAAAATGAAACAAATACTAATTCGCACGAATATACTTTCGTTCGATAATCGCCCAAAACCCGTTTTTTACGATTGAACCATCTAGTACATTCAATTCACCATCCGAACCACAAAACCAATAACAACAGGTTCGACGCCATGCCCCCGCGCCCTGCCCTCTCCGGCTGACCCGCTTCGTTTTGTGCTGATTTCGAATATTCGTCTGCAACCCCGGGTTGCGGCATCACCCTGTTTCATCCCCAAGAATTAGAGAGACCCGAGCTCATGACGTCTTCCACCGCGCAGTATTTCGTCCCCAGCCTGATCGCCGCCGCACTGGCCAGTGCCGCCCTGCCCGCCTACGCCGAGGAGCCGGGTTTTGTCGAAGGGGCCAAGGTCAACCTGAACCTGCGCAACTTCTACATCAACCGCAACTTCACTAACCCGACCAAGGCTCAGGGCAAGGCTGAAGAGTGGACGCAGAGTTTCATCCTCGACGCCAAGTCCGGGTTCACCCAGGGCACCGTCGGGTTCGGCATGGATGTGCTGGGGTTGTACTCGGTGAAGCTCGACGGCGGCAAAGGCACCGGCGGCACGCAACTGCTGCCGCTGGACCATGACGGCCGCCCGGCGGACAATTTCGGCCGCACCAACGTGGCGTTCAAGGCCAAGCTGTCGCAGACCGAAGTCAAGGTTGGCGAATGGATGCCGGTATTGCCGATCCTGCGCTCGGACGATGGTCGCTCGCTGCCGCAAACTTTCCGTGGCGGCCAGATCACCTCGAAGGAAATCAATGGCCTGACGCTCTACGGCGGCCAGTTCCGCCAGAACAGCCCGCGCGACGACAGCAGCATGGACGACATGTCGATGACCGGCAAAGCCGCGTTCACCTCTGACCGTTTCAACTTCCAGGGTGGCGAGTACGTGTTCAACGACAAACGTACCCAGATCGGCCTGTGGAACGCCGAGCTCAAGGACATCTACAGCCAGCAATTCGTCAATTTGATCCACAGCCAACCGCTTGGCGACTGGACCCTGGGCGCCAACCTGGGTTTCTTCTACGGCAAGGATGACGGCAGCGCCCGCGCCGGCGAGCTGGACAACAAAACCCTGTACGGCTTGTTTTCGGCCAAGTACGGCGGCAACACCTTCTACGTCGGCCTGCAAAAGCTCACCGGCGACAACGCCTGGATGCGGGTCAACGGCACCAGCGGCGGCACCCTGGGCAACGACAGCTTCAACTCCAGCTATGACAATGCCCAGGAACGTTCATGGCAAGTACGCCACGACTACAACTTCGCCGCCCTCGGCGTACCGGGCCTGACCCTGATGAACCGCTACATCAGTGGCGATAACGTGCACACCGGCAGCATCACCGACGGCAAGGAATGGGGACGTGAATCGGAACTGGGCTACACCGTGCAGAGCGGTGCGCTGAAAGACCTGAACCTGAAATGGCGCAACTCGACCATGCGTCGCGACTACAGCAATAACGAGTTCGATGAGAACCGCTTGATCATCAGCTATCCGATCAGCCTGCTGTAAATACACAACAAATGTGGGGTGTCAGTCGAAGGTGATGTCGACTGACCGGCCGCCTTCGCGAGTAAGCCCGCTCCCACAGTTGATCGTGGGTCCCTGTTGGAGCGGGCTTGCTCGCGAAGGCGTCAACTCAGTCAACAGCCATCACCGGGATCACTCCCGCGATTCAATCCCCAACTCATCCCACACCGACTCGGCCAGGTGGAAGGTCGCATTGGCCGCCGGAATCCCGCAGTAGATCGCACTCTGCATGATCACTTCCTTGATTTCGCCACGGCTCACGCCGTTGTTGGCGGCGGCGCGCAGGTGCAACTTGAGTTCGCCCTCGCGGTTCATGCCGATCAGCATGGCGATGGTGATGAGGCTGCGGGTATGGCGTGGCAGGCCCGGGCGCGTCCAGATGTCGCCCCAGGCGTGACGGGTGATCATCTCCTGGAACTCCGAGTTGAACTCGGTCAGGGTTGTCAGGCTACGGTTGACATGGGCGTCGCCCAGTACCGCGCGACGGACTTCCATGCCCTCGTCGTAACGTTGTTTCTCATCCACAGGAAAACCCTCAATCAGCCGAAAGAAACGCCAGCACGCGCTCGCTGAACGCGTTGCCTGCCTGGACGTTGGACAAGTGCGCCGCATAGAACTCGGCGTACTCGGCGCCCGGCACATGTTCCTGAATGAAGTGCCCGCCGGATGGCGGCGTCACCGCGTCTTCACTACCGGCAATCACCAGCAGCGGTGCCTTGATCGAGGACAACTGCTCGCGGAAATCGGCATCGCGCACCGCTGCGCAGTTGGCTGCATAACCTTCGGGCGATGTGGCCGCGAGCATGTCGGTAATCTGCTTGGCTGCCGCCAGGTTGGCGGCGGAGAAGTCCGGGGTGAACCAGCGGGCAATCGAGGCATCGCGCAGGGCAACCATGGTCGCCTGACCATCGCGCAGCACCATTTCAATGCGCGGGTCCCACACCGACGGATCGCCGATTTTCGCCGCGGTGTTGCACACGATCAGCTTGTTCAGCCGCTCACTGGCATTGATCCCCAGCCACTGGCCGATCAACCCGCCCATGGACAATCCACAGAAATGCGCGCGTTCGATGTGCAAGGCATCGAGCAAGGCGAGCACGTCGCGGCCCAGTTGCTCGATGTTGTACGGGCCCGGCGTCACCAGCGATTGGCCGTGGCCACGAGTGTCGAAACGCAGCACGCGAAAATGCTCGGAGAACGCCGGGATCTGCGCGTCCCACATGTGCAGGTCAGTGCCCAGGGAATTGGACAGCACCAGCACCGGCGCATCGACCGGTCCATCGAGTTGGTAATGCAGTTCGCCCTCGGCGAGTTGTACAAAAGCCACAGCAAGTCTCCTTCAGGCAGTCAATGCAGAATGTTCAGCCACCGCCCGCTCGACCCAGGTTTTGGCCTGACCGAGATAGTGGGCGGGGTCCAGCAGATGATCGAGTTCAGCCGCCGACAGTTCGGCGGTCACTTGCGGTTCGTCACCCAGCACCGCGCGCAGATGACGCTGTTCTGCCACGGCGCGTTTGCAGCATTGCTCCAACAGATGGTGCGCGGTATCGCGCCCTACCCGCTGCGCGAGGACGATGCTCACCGCTTCGGCGAGCACCAGGCCCTGGGTCAAATCGAGGTTGCGAGCCATGCGCTCGGCATCCACTTCCAGTCCTTTGGCGATCAACAACGCTTGCTGCAGGCTGCCCGACACCAGGCAGCAAATCTCCGGCAGGGTTTCCCACTCGGCATGCCACAGGCCGAGGCTGCGTTCGTGTTCCTGAGGCATGGCGCTGAACAGCGTCGAGAGCAGACCGGGTACACGCGTCGCCGCGCCGATCAGCACCGCTGCCCCCACCGGATTGCGCTTGTGCGGCATGGTCGAGGAACCACCCTTGCCCGGTGCCGAGGGTTCGAACACTTCGGCGGCCTCGGTTTGCATCAACAGGCTGATGTCGCGGCCGAGTTTGCCGAGACTGCCGGCGATCAGGCCGAGTGCGGCGCCAAACTCCACCACCCGATCACGCTGGGTGTGCCACGGCTGATCGGGCAAGGTCAGTTGCAGTTCCTCGGCCAGCGCACAGGCAATCGGCATGGCCTGTTCACCCAGGGCCGCCAGGGTTCCGGATGCACCGCCAAATTGCAGTACCAGCAGCCGCGGTTTCAGTTCAGCCAAGCGTTGGCGACTGCGCGTCACCGCCCCCAGCCAGCCGGCGATTTTCATGCCGAGGGTGACCGGCGTCGCATGCTGCAACCAGGTGCGCCCGGCCAGCGGCGTCGCCGCATATCGTTGAGCCTGCGTCGCGAGGGTTTGGCCCAACTGCGCCAGATCGCTCTCGATCAGTTCCAGTGCGCGGCGCAATTGCAGGACCAGGCCGCTGTCCATCACGTCCTGACTGGTCGCGCCCAGATGCACGTAACGCTCAGCCTCGGCATTCTGCGAAGCGATCTGTTTGCCCAGTGCCTTGACCAACGGAATCGCCGAATTACCCGCCGTGGCAATCGCCTCGGCCAACGCCGCGAAGTCATAAAGCCCGGCGCTGCAAGCTGCTTCAATCGGCGCGACAGCATTCGACGGAATCAACCCGACCCGCGCTTCGGCCCGGGCCAATGCCGCTTCGAAATCGAGCATGGCCTGGACCCGGCCCTGATCGCAGAACACTTCACGCATTTCGCGGGCAGTAAAATAGGCATCGAACAATTGATTGCCCGGTCGCTGGTTCATAAACAATTCCTGAAGGCGCGGGCCTGCGGTCCGCGCGTGAAGATCAAAGATCGTGATGCAGGTACTTCGCCTGTTTCGGCAGACGCAGGCTGAACAGGAACGCTATCGCCATCATCACCGTCACGTACCAGTAGAAGGAGTTTTCCATGCCCACGGCCTTGAGGCTCAAGGCCACATACTCCGCCGAACCACCGAAGATCGCATTCGCTACCGCATACGCCAGGCCGACACCCAGTGCACGCACTTGCGGCGGGAACATTTCGGCTTTCACCAGACCGCTGATCGAGGTATAGAAACTGACGATCGCCAGGGCCAGGGTAATCAGCACGAAGGCCAGAAATGGACTTGTCACGCTTTTCAGGCTCAGCAGGATCGGCACGGTGCACAGCGTGCCGAGGGCGCCGAACCAGAGCATTGAGTTACGCCGGCCAATCTTGTCGGCGAGCATGCCGAAGATCGGCTGCATGCACATATAGAAGAACAGCGCGCCGGTCATGATGTAGCTGGCGGTCTTGGCCGGCATGCCGGCGGTGTTCACCAGGTACTTCTGCATGTATGTGGTGAAGGTGTAGAAAATCAGCGAACCACCGGCGGTGTAGCCCAGTACGGTAATGAATGCGGCTTTATGGTCGCGAAACAGCGCGCTGATGCTGCCGGCGTCCTTGTTTTCGCGCATTTCCTTGCTGGTGGTTTCTTTCAGCGAACGACGCAGATACAGCGAAACCAGCGCCGCCATGGCACCGACCACAAACGGAATCCGCCAACCGTAGGCACGCAGGTCATCTTCGGTGAGGAACTGTTGCAGGATCACCACCAGTAACACTGCGAGCAACTGGCCGCCAATCAGGGTCACATACTGGAACGAAGCGAAGAACCCGCGCTGGCCCTTGAGCGCCACTTCGCTCATGTAAGTCGCGGTCGTGCCGTATTCACCGCCCACCGACAAACCTTGCAGCAAACGGGCGAACAGCAACAGGATTGGTGCCCAGACCCCGATGCTGTTGTAGGTCGGCAGACAGGCGATCAGCAACGAGCCGAAGCACATCATCAGAATCGAGATCAGCATCGAGTTCTTGCGACCGTGCTTGTCCGCCAACCGCCCGAAAATCCAGCCACCAATCGGCCGCATCAGGAACCCGGCAGCGAACACGCCAGCGGTGTTGACCAGCTGCACCGTGGGGTTATCGGACGGAAAAAAGGCCGGGGCGAAATAGATCGCACAGAAGGCGTAGACGTAGAAGTCGAACCATTCAACCAGGTTGCCGGACGAAGCACCGACAATCGCGAAGATCCGCTTGCTGCGTTCTTCGCCGGTGTATAGCGGTTGTGTAGCGGTGTCAGTTGTCATTGTTTTTCACTCAATGGGGACAGTGAGAGTCTAGACACACTTCGCAACAGTCCCGTTCCGCAGATGCATCAGCTCTGTAGGAGCCGGCTTGCTGGCGATTTACGGTGTGTCATTCAACATTGAAGACGCTGACACACCGCAATCGCCAGCAAGCCGGCTCCTACAGTGATTTGCTAGTAGTCGAAGAACACCGTCTCGGCATCGGTGCCCTGCAGAATCACGTTCCACTGGTAAACACCCGACGCATCCTTTTTCGCCAGCAAAGTACCGCGACGCTCGGCCGGCACGCACTCCAGCAGCGGGTCATCGACGTTGGCCGGCTCGCCATCAAAGTAAATCCGCGTCAGCAAGTGCTTGACCAGGCCACGGGCAAACACCAGTACCACGAGGTGCGGCGCCTGGGTCGTGCCTTTGAGCCCCTCGACCGTGCCTGGCTTGATCGTGGTGAAACGGAAACGCCCTTCGGCATCCACCGGTACCCGGCCAAAACCTTCGAAGTTCGGGTCCAGGGGTTTTTCCTGCTCGTCCTCCGGGTGGTCATATTTGCCGGCGGCGTTGGCCTGCCAGACTTCCAGCATGGCGTCGTTGACGACATCACCGTTGCCATCGACCACTTGCCCGGTGATCGCCACGCGCTCGCCCAGGGTTTGTTCGACGGTCAGGTTTTCGCGGTTCAGCCAGGTCAGGCCGATGTGGTAGTACGGCCCGACGGTGTGGGACGTGGTCGCAGTCAGCGTCATCTTATTTCTCCATCGGCGTGGCATCACGGCCGCGCAATACGATGTCCCAGCGATAACCGAGGGCATAGGAAGGGATGGTTTTTTCCAGGTCGAACGTGGCGATCAAACGCTCTTTGGCGCTGGTATCGGGCACGCAGTTGTAGATCGGGTCGTACGCCAGCAGCGGGTCGCCCGGGAAATACATCTGCGTCACCAGGCGCGTCAGAATGCTCGGCCCGAACAACGAGAAGTGGATGTGCGCCGGGCGCCACGCGTTGTGGTGGTTGCCCCACGGATAGGCGCCGGGCTTGATGGTCTGGAACTGATACCAGCCATCGGCGTCGGTCACGGTGCGGCCGGTGCCGGTGAAGTTCGGGTCCAGCGGCGCGTCGTGCAGGTCACGGGCATGAGCGTAGCGACCGGCGGCGTTGGCCTGCCAGATCTCCACCAGAATCCCCGGTACCGGCAGACCGTTTTCATCGAGCACGCGACCGTGAATGATGATGCGCTCACCCTGTGGCTGCCCCTCGTGCTGGGCGGTCAGGTCGTTGTCCTTCTCGTTGATGCGCTCGGCACCTACGGTCGGGCCGGTAATTTCCGACAACGAATGGGGCAGAAACACCAACGGCTTGGACGGCGAGCGCAGATTGGTGGATTGATAAGTCGGGTGCAGGTACTCCGGCTGAGTGCCCGCCTGCGGGCGACGGTAACCAGGCTTGTCAGTCATGAAGCATTCCTCAGTTCTTATAAGTCTTCAGAGCGCGTCAGACGCGCTCGATCGCCAGGGCCAGGCCTTGACCGACACCGACGCACATGGTCGCCAGACCTTTCTTGCCACCGGTTTTTTCCAGCTGATGCAACGCGGTCAACACCAGACGCGCACCGCTCATGCCCAACGGATGGCCCAAGGCAATGGCGCCACCGTTTGGGTTGACCTGGGCTGCGTCGTCGGCAATCCCCAGTTCACGCAGCACCGCCAAGCCCTGGCTGGCGAAGGCTTCGTTGAGCTCGATCACGTCGAAATCGCTGACCGCCACACCGAGGCGTTCGATCAGTTTACGCACCGCCGGCACCGGGCCAATGCCCATGACGCGCGGCGCAACACCGGCGCTGGCCATGCCCAGCACTTTGGCGCGAGCAGTCAGGCCGTGCTTCTTCACGGCTTCAGCTGAAGCCAGGATCAACGCGGCAGCGCCGTCATTCACACCGGAAGCATTGCCAGCGGTGACGGTTTTGTCGGGGCCGTTGACCGGTTTCAGTTTGGTCAGGGCTTCCAGGGTGGTGTCGGCGCGAGGATGCTCGTCCTGGCTGACCACGGTTTCACCCTTCTTGTGGGCGATCCGCACTTCAACGATTTCTTCGGCGAAGAACCCGGCGGCTTGCGCGGCGGCGGTGCGCTGCTGACTGCGCAAGGCAAAGGCGTCCTGATCTTCGCGGGAGACCTCGTAGTCGTCGGCCACGTTGTCGGCGGTCTGCGGCATCGCGTCCACGCCGTACTGGGCTTTCATCAGCGGGTTGATGAAGCGCCAGCCGATGGTGGTGTCTTCGAGCTTCATGTTGCGCGAGAACGCCGCGTCGGCCTTGCCCATCACGAACGGCGCGCGGGACATCGACTCGACGCCGCCGGCAATCGCCAGCTCCATCTCGCCGCTGGCGATTGCACGGAATGCGGTGCCAATCGCATCCATGCCCGAGGCGCAGAGACGATTGAGGGTCACGCCGGGAATGGTTTCCGGCAGGCCTGCCAGCAACAGCGCCATGCGCGCCACGTTGCGATTGTCTTCGCCAGCCTGGTTGGCGCAGCCGAGGAACACCTCGTCCACGGCGTTCCAGTCCACCGACGGATTGCGCTCCATCAAGGCCTTGATCGGCACGGCAGCCAGGTCGTCGGCACGCACCGTCGACAAGCCACCGCCGAAACGGCCGATGGGCGTACGAATCGCGTCGCAGATATAAACGTCACGCATCACGCTTCTCCGGGGGCTTGGCCGTGGGCGGCAGCGGTACGGGCTTCAAGATCACGCAGCGCGGTGAGTTCGACTTCAGTCGGCTCGGCGGTTTGCTCGACATGGTCGGCAAAGCGAATCGCCCAACCGGTGGCAGCGACCACTTGCTCACGGGTCACGCCCGGGTGCAGTGCTGTGACCACGAACTCGTGGGTGCCCTCTTCCGGTTCCATGATGCACAGGTCGGTAATGATGCCGACTGGACCTGCACCCGGCAGGCCGAGACGCTTGCGCGAATCGCCGCCTTCGCCGTGGCCGACCGAAGTAATGAAGTCGAGCTTGTCGACGAACGAACGCGACGACTGCTTGAGGATGATCAGCACGCTCTTGGCCGAACCGGCAATCTCCGGCGCGCCACCGGCACCCGGCAGACGGACTTTCGGCGAGTGGTAATCGCCGACCACGGTGGTGTTGATGTTGCCGAAACGGTCGACCTGCGCAGCGCCGAGGAAGCCGACGTCAATGCGCCCGCCCTGCAGCCAGTAGCGGAAAATCTCGCCGGTCGGCACCACGGTGTCGGCGGTTTCCGCCAACTCACCGTCACCGATCGACAGTGGCAGCACGCTCGGCTTGGCACCGATCGGACCCGATTCGTAGATCAGGACCACGTCCGGCGAAGAGGTCAGGCGCGCCAGGTTGGCCGCTTTCGATGGCAGGCCGATACCGACGAAGCACACCGAACCGTTCTTCAAGCGACGGGCAGCGGCGACGGTCATCATTTCATTGGTGGTGTAAGTCATTACTTCGCCTCCGAAGCGGCGGCCAGTTTGGCCTGGAACTCGCTGAAGTCAGCGCTGCCATGGATGTATTCGTTGATCCACGCGGTGAAGGTTTCACGGTCGCGGGCAATCGGGTCCCAGGCTTGGTAGAAACGGTTGTCGCGCTCGTTGTAACCGTGGGCGTAGGACGGATGCGCGCCGCCAGGTACGTGGCAAACCGCGCTCAAGGCCCAGGTTGGCAATACACAGGAGTTCATCGGTGCATTGAGGTCGTCGACGATTTCCTCAACGGTGACGATGCAGCGCTTGGCGGCCAGCGCGGCTTCTTTCTGCACGCCGAGGATGCCCCAGAGCAACACGTTGCCCTTGCGGTCGGCTTTCTGTGCGTGGATCACGGTAATGTCCGGGCGCACCGAAGGCACGGCGGCCAGCACTTCGCCAGTGAACGGGCAGGTAACCGATTTGATCAGCGGGTTGACCTTCGGCAAGTCGGAACCGGCGTAGGCACGCAGCACCGCGAACGGCAGGCCGGAAGCACCGGCGACGTAGGCATTGGCCAGGTCGGCGTGGCTGTGTTCTTCGATTTCCAGCGGGTGCGGCCACTGCTTCTCAACGGCGTCACGCAGACGGTGCAGTGAACCTACGCCAGGGTTGCCACCCCAGGAGAAAATCAGTTTGCGAGCACAACCGGCGCCGATCAACTGGTCGTAGATCAAGTCAGGGGTCATCCGCACCAGGGTCAGATCTTTCTTGCCCTGACGAATGATTTCGTGACCCGCCGCCGTCGGGATCAGATGGGTAAAGCCTTCGAGCGCGACCGTATCGCCGTCATTTACGAATTGCTTCACCGCGTCGTGCAGCGAAAGGATTTCAGCCATGGGGCAGGCTCCCGTTTATTGTTAACCGACAGTGGAAGAAGGCGCCGATGCGCAGCGCCGGAATGACTGAAGATTAAGCCTCGGGCATACACCAAACAATCCGATAATCGACTGAGTGTTCGTTTATCGAACACATTGTTGTCTGGCTACCTATCCCCAAAAGCTTCGCGGGCAAGCCCGCTCCCACAGTTGATCGCGTATCCCTGTGGGCGCGGGCTTGCCCGCGAAGAGGCCGGACACAGCCAACATTTACTTCGCCTGACACACCGCCTTCGCTGGCAAGCCAGCTCCTACAGGGAATCATGACCAGGCACAAATCCCGGGAGCACTCAATAAACCTGTGGGAGCGGGCTTGCCCGCGAAGAGGCCATCAAAGCCACTAAAGATGCTGAGCCAGACTGTCAGGTCGCATCCGCATGACTGACCATGCCCTTGATCACCACGGCCGTGGTCGCCAGCGTCGCCGGAATCACCAGCGCCGTCAGCACCTGCTCGAAGTTCCAGCCCAACCCCAGCAGCGTCGCGCCCATCCACGCCCCGAGAATGGCGCCGAAACGGCCGATCCCGAGCATCCACGACACCCCGGTGGCCCGCCCTTGAGTCGGATAGAACCGCGCAGCCAATGACGGCATCGCCGATTGCGCACCGTTGACGCACATCCCGGCCACCAGCACCAGGGTCGCCAGGATTGTGATGTTGCCCAGGCTCTGCCCTACCGCGTAGGCAAACACCCCGGCCAGCAGGTAGAAAGTGCCGATGACCTTGTGCGGATTGAACCGGTCCATCGCCCAGCCCACACCCACCGCACTCAACACACCGCCGAACTGGAATAGCGCGCCGATGAAGGCGGCCTGCTCCATGCTCGCGCCACTGTCACGCATCAGCGTCGGCAGCCAGCTGGTCAGCAGGTAAACGATCACCAGGCCCATGAAGTAGGTCAGCCACAGCAGCAAGGTGCCGGTGCTATAGGTGCCGGAGAAAATCACCGCGAACACATTGCGTGCCTTCACGGTTTTCTGTTCCGGCACGCTGAAGCTGGACGCCTGGGCCACCACCGTCGGGTCAATCGGCGCCAGTGCCTTGCGCACTTTGTCCGTACCGCGGTTGCGCACCACCAGGTAACGCGCCGACTCCGGCAGCCAGAGCAGCAAGACGACGGCGAGGATCAGCGGCAGAATCCCGCCGATCAGCAGCAGGCTGTGCCAGCCAAAGGCCGGAATGAGCTTGGCCGAGATAAATCCACCACCGGCCATGCCGAGGTTGAAGCCGCAGAACATGCTGGTCACCAGCAGGGACTTTTTGCGCTCGGGGGTGTATTCCGACAGCAGGGTCGTGGCATTCGGCATGCCGGCGCCCAAACCCAGGCCGGTCAGGAAGCGCAATACCAGCAACTGGTCAACATTGCTGCTGTAGGCCGAGGCCAGGCTGAAGGCGCCGAACAACAGCACCGCGCCGACCAGTACGACTTTGCGTCCGAAACGGTCAGCCAAAGGCCCCGAACCGAGCGCGCCGAAGACCATGCCGATCAGAGCCGCACTCATCACCGGGCCGAGACTGGCGCGATCGATACCCCAGTCCTGGGACAGGGCCGGAGCGATGAACCCCATGGCCGCGGTATCGAGGCCATCGAGGAAGACAATCAGGAAACACAGGATCACCACCCGCCACTGGTAGCGCGAAATGGGTTGGGCATTGATGAAGGACTGCACGTCGAGGCAGTTGCCTACAGCAGACTGGGGCTGGTTCATTATTTTTATTCCATGGATCACAGTCGAAAAGGGGCCAACCGGGGCTGACGCAGTCGCGACATTAATGATCCAGAGGAAACAGCGTCAATTCGCCGAGCGTAACTCCGTGCGTTTATCGAACACCTTAAGTAAACAGCTGGGTACTCAGGTCGCGGCTGGCACTCAGCAGGCCGGGCAGAAAACGCTGCTCCAGCTCATTGCGGCTAACTCGTCCGGCGTGAGTACTGACATTGAGGGCCGCAACCACCTGCCCGGAAGCGTCGTACACCGGGACCGCAATCGAACGCAGCCCTTGCTCGAGTTCCTGGTCGACGATGCACCAGCCTTGCTGTCGCACCTCTTGCAGGCATTCGAGCAATGCCTCGGGGGTGTGAATCGTACGGCTGGTCTTGGCCTGCAATTCGGCGTGATCGAGGTATTCGCCCAGTGACGTGTCATCCAGCGCGGCCAGCAGGATCCGCCCCATCGACGTGCAGTAGGCCGGCAAGCGCCCACCCACCGACAGGTCCACCGAAATCAGCCGCTGCGTGGTCGCGGAGCGGGCGATGTAGAGAATGTCATCGCCTTCCAGCGTGGCCATGTTGCAGGCCTCGTGCAGTTGTTCACTCATGCGGTCCAGGTAAGGCTGGGCGGAAACCGCCAGCGGCGTCGATGACACATAGGCATGGCCGAGGGTCAGCACTTTGGGCAGCAACGAATAGGTGCGGCCGTCGGTGGTGGCGTAGCCGAGTTTGATAAGGGTATGCAGGCAGCGGCGCACGGCGGCGCGGGGAATTTCCGTGCGGTGGCTGATCTGGGCGATGGTCAGGTGCCGTTTGCGCTCCTGGAACGCTTGCACCACGGCCAGGCCACGGGCCAGGGACGTCATGAAATCCGGGTCACCGGTCAGTGCCTGGATCCGTTTGGCTGGTGAAGCAACGATGGGTGGAGCCACTGAAGCGAAGGAATTGCGCAGTTGATCGTTCATACAAGGTCCTTTTACCCACTCGGATCAGCGACTATTACAAAGGGCTAGCGCCTGGCGCTCAAGCCCAACGGGCCAACACTGGGCGATTATCGAACGCTCGACCGATAATCGCAATCCATCGTATCAATCACCCGATCCGCCGACATCCGGCTTTTCACTGACTCACGAACTCATGATTACATCGACTCGACACAGGTCTTAATGGAGCATTCTAAATACCGTAACTTGTGCGACTTAATGGCGTCAGAAAGGCATCGAAGCAATGCGCTATCAGTCGACGATCTAGTTGATCGTAAAGTTTCGCGCAACAAAACGGTCACACACCAAGACCCACTTTTAACACTTTGGAGATAGTGTTCTTCAAATCGGCCGCTATAATACAATTCAGTAGCGCTTCGGTTTTTTACTTTCCGGACCCGCTGCCCGGCAACGCGATGTCCCATCTGCGTTACCCGTTGCAAGCGCCAGATCCGCATTGCCCAGCCTTGCCGATGCGCTTGCTGAAACAGGAAACTGAAGCTACGTCAGCTGTTTATCTCTGGTGCCGTGGCCGCCTGTGACATGGAAGTATTGATCACGTCGTTGTCAAAACGCTGCCTTCGCGGGCGTCGCCCCTTCGACAAACGTGATCAATCGATTTGATGCAGCGCGTTTTCACCAGAATTTATCTCAACTCAATCAGGTAGCACTGTGACGAAAGACGAACTGCGCGCGGAACTAGAGCGCCAGGAACAACGTTACAAGGAAGTTTACGGCGGAGAAGTCACCACTTACGCCGCTCAACCCGAACCGGAACGCAAACCCTGGCGTAAACGCGCCACCGTTCAGGATCAGGTTTTCCAGCAGGAACTTCAAAAAATGGAAAAGGAACTCAAAGCCGAAGAGCCGTGACTGCTTCGGTCTGTTCCTTATAAAGGCCTGCCTCTGCGCCCGTTAAAAGCGGGATGTATCGATCTTGCCTTGCGCGCCCGCTACCAGCGGGCAGCGGCCATCACCGTCATCGAATCTGGCAGATTTTTGATATCTGACCTATTTCTCAGATTTTTCGCACACGCTTTCAAGCCCACCCCCCTGAGGCGCGAATCTCTTGCGGCGGCAATCTTTTCAAATAAAATCAATGACTTAAAAAACACAGCAAAACCCTTGGGTTTTGGGTGTTGCGGCGAAAAAAATCATTGAAGAATGTTACCGACGAGCAGCTAGTGCATTGATTGACACTCTTTTCTGGCATAATCGCGCCCCCTTATGACCGGGTCAGAAAACCTTCATGATCGATTTATTCAGCGGACTGGATGCTTGGGTGCTTGTGAGCCTCTTGCTCGCCCTGGCCTTTGTCCTCGCCTTCGAGTTCATCAACGGCTTTCATGACACCGCTAACGCGGTGGCCACCGTTATCTACACCAAAGCCATGCCGCCTCACCTGGCGGTGTTCTTCTCCGGTGTGTTCAACTTCCTCGGCGTGCTGCTGGGCGGGGTCGGCGTGGCCTATGCCATTGTCCACCTGCTGCCGGTAGAGCTGCTGATCAATGTGAACACCGGCCATGGCCTGGCGATGGTGTTCTCGTTGCTCGCCGCAGCCATCACCTGGAACCTGGGCACCTGGTACTTCGGTATCCCCGCCTCCAGCTCCCATACGCTGATCGGTTCGATCCTCGGCGTGGGCCTGGCGAACGCCTTGATCAACGAAATACCGTTGGCCGATGGCGTGAACTGGCAGAAGGCGATCGATATCGGCATGTCGCTGGTGTTCTCGCCAATGGCCGGTTTCCTGATCGCCGCGCTGATCCTGATCGGCCTTAAATGGTGGCGTCCGCTGTCGAAGATGCACAAGACACCGGAACAGCGCCGCAAGATCGACGACAAGAAGCACCCGCCGTTCTGGAATCGCCTGGTACTGGTGATCTCGGCCATGGCCGTGAGTTTCGTGCACGGTTCCAACGATGGCCAGAAAGGTATCGGCCTGATCATGCTGGTCCTGATCGGTATCGTGCCGGCGCAGTTCGTCCTCGACCTGAACAGCACGACCTATCAGATCGAGCGCACCCGCGATGCCACGCTGCACCTGAGCCAGTTCTACCAGCGCAACTCCGAAACCCTGGGCGAGTTCCTGGCCCTGGGCAAGAGTGTGGAAGGCGATCTGCCGGAGAAGTTCCGTTGCAACCCGCAACAGACCGAACCGACCATCACCGCCCTGCTCGGCACCCTCAAGGGTGTAGCGGACTACCACTCGTTGTCGGCGGAAAGCCGCATCGAAGTCCGTCGCTACCTGCTCTGCCTGGACGACACCGCGAAGAAGGTCAGCAAGCTGCCGACTCTCGGAGCCCGTGAAAAGGCTGACCTGGACAAGCTGCGCAAAGACCTGACCACCACCACCGAGTACGCCCCGTTCTGGGTCATTCTGGCGGTTGCACTGGCCTTGGGGCTGGGCACCATGGTCGGCTGGAAACGCGTGGTCCTGACCATTGGCGAGAAGATAGGCAAGCAAGGCATGACCTACTCCCAAGGCATGTCGGCGCAGATCACCACGGCCAGCCTGATCGGCATGGCGAACATCTTCAGCCTGCCGGTTTCCACCACCCACGTGCTGTCCTCTGGCGTGGCGGGCACCATGGTCGCCAACAAGAGCGGCCTGCAAGGTGGCACCGTCAAAACCATCCTGCTGGCGTGGGTATTGACCCTGCCTGCCACGGTGGCCCTGTCGGCCGGGTTGTTCTGGCTCGCTTCGAAGGCACTTGGCAGCTGATAAGCAGCCAAAAGAAAAAGGCGCGCTCCGCAAGGATCGCGCCTTTTTTATTACGGCCTACTTCCGACATTACACAATCAATGTGGGAGCGGGCTTGCTCGCGAAGGCGGCTTCACATTCAACGAAGATGTTGACTGATCCACCGCCTTCGCGAGCAAGCCCGCTCCCACAGTGGCTTTATGCACTCCAATAATTTTTCGCAGGCAAAAAAAAGGGCAACCGAAGTTGCCCAAAATGCCTTGCGTGCTCATTACATCCAGAAAGAACTACGGTTATTTCCGCTTGTGCGAATCCTTCCAGATAAAAAGTCCGAATCCTGCAAAAAATACAAACATGAGGCTGACAGTCAGCACTCCGGCGATCACCACGTTGTCGAAAAACATGACGCGTCTCCTGTACTTGCCCTGTTGCGATAGGGCTAAGTTAACCAAACGGGCAGGAGAAAATATTGACCGGGATCAATGTCGCCCGAG
Source organism: Pseudomonas sp. P5_109 (assembly GCF_034009455.1). Classification (NCBI taxonomy): domain Bacteria; kingdom Pseudomonadati; phylum Pseudomonadota; class Gammaproteobacteria; order Pseudomonadales; family Pseudomonadaceae; genus Pseudomonas; species Pseudomonas sp. P5_109. The sequence continues at coordinate 1,471,843 of NZ_CP125380.1, read as the reverse complement.
ACTGGGCAAGAGGAGGGGAAAAGTTTGACCCGCATCAAGGAATGCGGGGGGATTTCAGCGCTTTTTCGGTTTGTTTTTCGGCTTTTTCTTTGGCTTGCCCAGCGGCATGGCCTGCTCGAACGCCTGGCGAACTTCATTGAGCCGTTTGTCATTGAGGTCATGAACACGCTTGGCGCGCTCAGCATTGAGGTCAATCAGTTTGTCATCTTGGCTCATGGCGGTCAGTGCATCGCTTGAAATGAATTTCAGCCGCCGTAGCGTTCGGCGACCCTGCGCCAATAATGCGTCCTGATGGCCGCGCTGACCAGCCTGCGCTCAAATCTCGATATCGACCCACAGCCCCTGCCGTGGTTGATCTTCCATCAGCGGCGCTACCGGCACGGTGTTGTCGGCATTGAGTTCATCGCCTGGAATCGCGAGGTGCGCCTCGGGATCATTGTCGGCTTCGCGGCGACGGCGCTCCTGCTCCTGTCTGCGGCGCTGTTCCTCGCGCAGCACCAGGCCGTCCTCTTCAGGATTGCGTTTTTGCAGGTCAATGGTGCTTTCACTGGAGCTTTCCTGCACCGGCACCACCGGTGGAATATCCGGACGCTGGCGGATCGGGTCGGTTTGCGAAGTAATCGGCACGGCACTCAGGGGGAGCATCGGTGGCAGCATGGTTTTCGGTCTCCTGTCAGCAGTCTGTCGGCTGCGGGGATGGCGACTTGAGCCATCGGTCGCAAACTGTGACCCAATTGGCACTCATTAGTGCACCGGGCGGCACTTCATGAATAGGTGGGCTAACGTAAGACTGTGAGTTTTTCTGAGAGTCCTTTGGCCCTGAAGCCCTCATTCCGTTAAGATAGCCCGCTTTTTCAAGGTGGGAGTCAGGCAGCATGGCGCAGCAGTATCAACCGGGGCAACGCTGGATCAGTGACAGCGAAGCCGAGCTGGGTTTAGGCACCGTTCTGGCACAGGACGGCCGCTTGTTGACCGTGCTCTACCCGGCCACTGGCGACACTCGCCAGTACGCGCTACGGAATGCGCCCCTTACTCGCGTGCGGTTTTCGCCGGGTGACTCCATCACTCATTTCGAAGGCTGGAAACTGACCGTCCGCGAAGTCGACGACATTGATGGCCTGCTGGTTTACCACGGCCTCAACGCGCAGAACGAAGTGGTCACCCTGCCGGAAACCCAACTGTCGAACTTCATCCAGTTCCGCCTGGCCAGCGACCGTCTGTTCGCCGGCCAGATCGATCCACTGCCCTGGTTCTCCCTGCGTTATCACACACTGGAACACACCAGCCGCCAGTTGCAGTCCTCGTTGTGGGGCCTGGGTGGCGTGCGTGCGCAACCGATCGCGCACCAGTTGCACATTGCCCGTGAAGTCGCCGACCGTATCGCACCGCGAGTTCTGTTGGCGGACGAAGTGGGCCTGGGCAAGACCATCGAAGCCGGCCTGGTGATCCATCGCCAATTGCTCTCGGGCCGCGCCAGCCGCGTGCTGATCCTGGTTCCGGAGAACCTGCAACACCAGTGGCTGGTCGAGATGCGCCGCCGCTTCAACCTGCAGGTCGCGCTGTTCGACGAAGAGCGCTTCATCGAAAGCGATGCCAGCAACCCCTTCGAAGACACCCAGCTCGCGCTGGTCGCGCTCGAGTGGCTGGTGGACGACGAGAAAGCCCAGGACGCGCTGTTCGCGGCGGGCTGGGACTTGCTGGTGGTCGACGAGGCTCACCACCTGGTGTGGCACGAAGATCAGGTCAGCCCTGAATACTCGCTGGTCGAGCAACTCGCCGAAACCATTCCCGGCGTGCTGCTGTTGACCGCCACCCCGGAACAACTGGGCCAGGACAGTCACTTCGCCCGTCTGCGCCTGCTCGACCCGAACCGCTTCCATGACCTGCAAGCCTTCCGCGCCGAGAGCGAAAACTATCGCCCGGTGGCCGAAGCCGTTCAGGAGTTGCTGGACCAGGGTCGCCTGTCGCCGCAAGCCCACAAGACCATCCACGGTTTCCTCGGCAACGAAGGCGAAGCCCTGCTGGCCGCCGTCAACGATGGCGACACCGAAGCCAGCGCGCGCCTGGTGCGCGAACTGCTCGACCGCCACGGGACCGGCCGCGTGCTGTTCCGCAACACCCGCGCCGCCGTGCAGGGTTTCCCGGAGCGCAAGCTGCACCCGTATCCGCTGCCGTGCCCGGACGAATACCTCGAACTGCCACTGGGCGATCACGCCGAGCTGTACCCGGAAGTCAGCTTCCAGGCCCAACCGGACGCCAGCGAAGAAGAACGCTGGTGGAAATTCGACCCGCGCGTCGAATGGCTGATCGACCAGCTGAAGATGCTCAAGCGCACCAAGGTGCTGGTGATCTGCGCCCACGCCGAAACCGCCATGGACCTGGAAGACGCCCTGCGCGTGCGTTCCGGCATCCCGGCCACGGTGTTCCATGAGGGCATGAACATCCTCGAGCGCGACCGTGCCGCCGCCTATTTCGCCGACGAAGAGTTTGGCGCGCAGGTACTGATCTGTTCGGAAATCGGCAGTGAAGGTCGCAACTTCCAGTTCTCCCATCACCTGGTGCTGTTCGACCTGCCGTCCCACCCGGACCTGCTGGAACAACGTATCGGTCGACTGGACCGGATCGGTCAGAAGCACATCATCGAAGTGCACGTGCCGTATCTGGAAACCAGCCCGCAAGAGCGCCTGTTCCAGTGGTACCACGAAGCACTGAACGCCTTCCTCAACACCTGCCCGACCGGCAACGCCTTGCAGCACCAGTTCGGCCCGCGCCTGCTGCCGCTGCTCGAAGAAGCCGACGACGGCGAGTGGCAAGCGTTGATCGACGAAGCCCGCACCGAGCGTGAACGCCTGGAAGACGAGCTGCACACCGGTCGCGACCGTCTGCTGGAGCTGAACTCCGGCGGCGCGGGCGAAGGCGATGCGCTGGTGGAAGATATCCTTGAGCAAGACGATCAGTTCGCGCTGCCGATCTACATGGAAACCCTGTTCGATGCCTTCGGCATCGACAGCGAAGACCATTCGGAAAATGCGCTGATCCTCAAGCCGAGCGAAAAAATGCTCGACGCCAGCTTCCCCCTGGGCGACGACGAAGGCGTGACCATCACCTACGACCGTAACCAGGCGCTGTCTCGCGAAGACATGCAGTTCATCACCTGGGAGCACCCGATGGTGCAGGGCGGCATGGACCTGGTGTTGTCCGGTTCCATGGGCAACACCGCCGTGGCGCTGATCAAGAACAAGGCGCTGAAGCCGGGCACCGTGTTGCTGGAACTGCTGTATGTCAGCGAAGTGGTTGCCCCACGCTCGCTGCAACTGGGCCGCTACCTGCCACCGGCCGCCTTGCGCTGCCTGCTCGACACCAACGGCAACGACCTGTCGACCCGCGTGTCGTTCGAAACCTTGAACGACCAACTCGAAAGCGTGCCGCGTGCCAGCGCCAACAAGTTTATCCAGGCCCAGCGTGACCAGTTGACGCCGCGGATCAACGCCGGTGAAGCGAAGATCCTACCGCGCCACACTGAACGTGTCGCCGAGGCGCAGCGTCGCCTGGCCGCCGATACCGATGAAGAACTGGCGCGCCTGACCGCGTTGCAAGCGGTCAACCCGACCGTGCGCGACAGCGAACTGGTAGCCCTGCGCAAACAACGCGAACAAGGCCTGGCCATGCTCGACAAGGCTGCGCTGCGACTGGAAGCGATTCGGGTGTTGGTGGCGGGTTAATCCCCTGCTCCACCCTGCTTAAAAAGAAGGCCCGCAGTGATGCGGGCCTTTTTGTTTAATTCAATTTCAGTTGTGCTGCTGATGGCCTCTTCGCGAGCAAGCCCGCTCCCACAGGTTTAGTGTTGACCACATAACCTGTGAACAACACTAACCACTGTGGGAGCGGGCTTGCTCGCGAAGGCGGTTAAGCAGTCACCGCAGAACCTTCAGGCTCAACCACCGCCACCAACCCTTCCTTCATCCGCTTGGCATCGCGCACGAAACACCGCGAAGCCAGGAACAGAAACACCACGGTGAACAACAGCGCCACCGGAATCAGGTACATCGCATCGTGCAGGCCGACCGCTTTAAACGCCTCAGTCATCTGCTCGGCACCCGCAGCGAGCATCGCCGTGTGGGCGAAGTGATCGGACAAAGCCCCGACCACCACCGGCCCCAGGCCACCGCCCAACAGGTACAGCCCGGCAAAGAACAGCGCCATCGCCGTCGCCCGCAAGCGCGGCTCGACCACGTCCTGAATCGCCGTGTACACGCAGGTGTAGAAGTTGTAGGCGAACAACCAACCCAGGCTAAACACCGCAACAAACACACCGATCTCGATGCGCCCGGAATGCAGTGCCCATGCGGTGCAGACCGTCGAGATCACCAGGCTGAAGGCAGCAAACAACAGCCGCCCGTTGGCGATCCGCTGGTGAATCTTGTCCGCGATCCAGCCACCGAGGGTCAGGCCGACCAGCCCGGTCACGCCGACAATAATCCCGGTGGCGACCGCGGCTTCCTGCAATGGCATCAGGAAATAACGCTGTAGCATCGGCACCAGGAACGAGTTGCAGGCATAGGTGGCGAAGTTGAAACACAGGCCCGCCATCACCAACCACAGGAAGGTCGGTACAGCCAACACCCGGCGGATCGGCCGGTCGATGTGTTCCTGCGACACCTGGACGCTCTCGGCGGCGCCGCGTTTCGGCTCCTTGATGAAAAACATGAAGATCGCGAGGATCAGCCCGGGTACCGCCGCAATAAAGAACGGCGCGCGCCAGCTATCGAAGGCCTTGACCATCGCGCCGATGGTGAAGAACGCCAGCAACAGCCCCAAGGGCAAGCCGAGCATGAAGATGCCCATGGCCCGCGCCCGACGGTGCGCCGGAAACAGGTCGCCGATCAGCGAGTTGGCGGCCGGCGCGTAGCTGGCCTCGCCGATGCCGATACCCATGCGCACGATCAGGAAGCTCCAGAAACTGCCCACCATGCCGTTGACGGCGGTCAGCCCGCTCCAGACCGCCAGCCCCCACCCCATCAGTTTGCTGCGCGAACCGGTATCGGCCATGCGCCCCAAAGGCAAGCCGGCAATGGCGTAGACGATAGTGAACGCGGTACCGATGATCCCCAACTGGAAGTCACTGAGGTGCCATTCCATGCGAATGGGCTCGATGATGATGGCCGGGATGGTGCGGTCGAAAAAATTGAACAGGTTGGCCAGGAACAACAGGAACAGGATGCGCCAGGCATTGGCCGCTTGGGTCGAGTTCTGCATGGGTCCGTCTCTTTTATTGTTATTGGGGCGTCACTGCCCCCGGACTTTGCAATCTAGACAGGCCAGGCACGACTGTCTTTCATTATTCGCCAGGCTGATACCTGCCCATGGTGCACACCCTGTGGGAGCGGCGGTGCGACGATTCGACTTGCTCGCGAATGCGGTGTGTCATTCACCCATTACATTGACTGACCCGACGCTTTCGCGAGCAAGCCCGCTCCCACAGGGGCAAAGCGTTCTAATGACGGATATTTCGCAGTCCGTCAGGTCGATGAAAAATACCTTTCGCCCCCCCTTCCCAAGCCGTTGGCGAAGCCTAGAATAGCGCCCTTGCTCCCCCCCTGCGTTTCCACTCCTCCTTACGATAATCGCCCATGTCCGAAGCCAGTCCGTGTCTGAATTGCGGTGCCTGCTGTTCTCATTTTCGCGTGTCATTTTTCTGGGGTGAATGCGCCTCGTCCGGAGGGACGGTACCCGATGAGCTTGTCGAGCCGATCAGCCCCAGCCGGGTCGCGATGATCGGCACCGGCTGCAAACCCGTGCGCTGCACCAGCCTGGTGGGAGATGTCGGCAGTACGGTGCAGTGCTCGATTTATGAAAAACGCTCCAGCACCTGCCGGGAGTTCGAGGCTTCCTGGGAAGATGGCCTGGCCAATCCCGATTGCGATGCGGCCCGTGCCGCTTTCGGCTTGCCGGCACTGCAACCTGCGTTCGAGACGCCTCAGAAGCAAATCGCCTGAGTAATAGCACTAATCGCTATTAGGCTAATGTCAAAATCATTGGCGCCAATGTGCCACTACCGCTTGCGCTCCATCCATGCCCTCTATACTCCAAGACATTCGTTGGCGCTCCTTGCGTCGGCCTGAGGGATAACGATGGGGCATGCTATGGAGTGGCTTGGTCTGCATTTCATTACCGAGCTACCAGAGAGTGGACAGGTCATACTCGATTGCACACATGACCCGTTTCTGGTGCTGCTGGCTTATCTGGTCGCCTGCGTCGGCTGTTTCGCGACACTGGACATGGCCGAACGGGTTGCTCATGCGGAAAAATCCGCGTCCCAGACGCTCTGGCGCTGGGTGGGTAGCGCGTGCCTGGCGGGTGGAATCTGGGCCATGCACTTTGTCGGGATGCTGGCCTTCCAGGCACCCATCGATCTTCACTACCAATTGCCTGTCACGGTGTTCTCGCTGACCATCGCACTGCTCGCCGCGTGGCTGGCAATGCATACCCTCAGTCTCCCGGACTTGAGTCTGCAACAGTGCTTCAAGGCATCGATCGGGGTCGGCCTGGGTATCGCAACCATGCATTACGTGGGCATGACGGCCATGCACTCCAATGCCTCGGTCTATTATCATCCGGGCCTATTTGCCCTTTCCATCGCGATTGCGATCGGTGCCGCGCTGGCAGCCTTGTTGCTGGCACGGTATCTGCGCGACGGCGCCGGGATGCTGCATCAGCTCTTCAAATACTGCGCCAGCCTGTTGCTCGGCGCGGGCATCCTCAGCATGCACCTCACTGCCATGGCCGCCTTCAACCTGGTGCTGCCCAGCGGCAGTCTGCCAACGCAGACCGGCGAGCACAGTCACCTGCAACTGGCGCTGACCGTGACGGTCATGACCCTGCTGATTATCGGCAGCAGCATCAGCGCGGCGCTGGCGGACAAGAAACTGCAACACAAGGACCATGACCTGCAACGGGTCAACTCCCTGCTCAGCCAACTGGACCAGGCGCGCATGTCGCTGCAACAGGTGGCGCACTATGACCCGCTGACCAACCTGATCAACCGCCGCGGATTCAACCAGATCTTCGCCGAAAAGCTCATCGAGAAAACCAACGAAGGCGGGATGCTGGCGGTGCTGTTCCTGGACATCGACCATTTCAAGCGGATCAACGACAGCCTTGGCCACGATGCCGGCGATGAACTGCTCAAAGTGCTTGCCGGGCACATCAAGAGCTCGATTCGCAGTCATGAGGATGTGGTCGCACGCTTCGGCGGTGACGAGTTCTGCCTGCTCATCGATCTGAATGATCGTGACGAAGCGCGACAGATGGCCCAACGCATCATGCTGAAAATGAAAGAGCCCATCGAGCTGGCTGGCCGGCGCATGGTCATGACCACCAGCATCGGCATCAGCCTGTTTCCGGAAGACGGCAAGACGTGTGAGGAACTGTTGAAGAACGCCGACCTGGCGCTGTATCAGTCCAAGGGCAGCGGCCGCAACGGCCTGAACTTTTTCAGTGCCAACCTGAAAACCCGCGCCACACTTGAGCTGCAACTGGAAGAAGAGTTGCGCCATGCCCTGCGTGAAGACACCGGCCTGATGCTCTACTACCAGCCGATCTATGACCTCAAGACCGGCCAGGTCAGCAAACTCGAAGCATTGATCCGCTGGCAGCACCCGGTCCACGGTTTCCTCGTACCGGATCGTTTCATCGCCATCGCCGAGGCCAACGGCCTGATCGCCGAACTGGACAATTGGGTGCTGCGCAAGGCCTGCGAGGATCTGGGCGAGTTGTCGCGCCAGGGCTGTGAAGAGCTCAAGATCGCCGTGAATTGCTCACCCCTGAACCTCGCGCGCGAAGAACTGGCCGATGAAATCGAGTACGCATTGCGGGCCGCCGGTGTGGCGCCCCATCGGCTGGAACTGGAAGTCACGGAAAACGCCCTGATGGGCAATATCGCCAACACACTGGTGTTGCTGCGACAGATTCGCGCCCTCGGCGTGTCGCTGTCGATCGATGACTTCGGCACCGGCTATTCATCCCTGGCCTACCTCAAGCGCCTGCCGCTCAACACGCTGAAAATCGACCGCTCGTTCATCCAGGACATCCCCAAGGCCACCCAGGACATGGAGATTGTCCAGGCGATTATCGTCATGGCCCATACCCTGCAACTGCAAGTGGTCACCGAAGGGGTCGAAACCTTCGAGCAATACCAGTTCCTGGAAGACCATGGCTGTGATTTCGTTCAGGGCTATTTGCTCAGTCGGCCGGTGCCGCTGGCCGAGTTGCTTCCGGTACTGAACGAAATCAACCAGCGCAAGCATGCCTATACCGTCACGACGCTGAGTCTGGCTCACGGTACATCTGCACTAATGTAGAGGGGTCCTTTTCAAGGAAACCCTGACTCCCATGCAAGCGCATCAACTGCGCGGCCAGACCGCTGATCGGTGTCGCCGAGCCTTGCTCACGGGAAAACTTCACCGCTGCATCCAGATCCTTGAGCAACGTGCGCACGTGCCACTTGATCGGCTCGAAACGGTTTTCAGCCATCTGCGGGGCCAGGAACTGCAAGGGTTTGGAATCGGCAAAGCCGCCCGCCAGAGCTTCGGCGATCAGGCTGGCATCAACCCCGGAACGTTCCGCCAAAGCGACCACTTCGGCAATCACCAAGGCATTGCAGGCGACGATCATCTGGTTGCACGCCTTGGTCACCTGCCCTGCCCCGACGCCGCCCATGTGCGTCACACGTTGCCCCAGGTTCAACAGCACAGGCCGGACGCGCTGCAGATCCTGCACATCACCACCCACCATGATCGCCAGGCTCCCGGCTTGCGCCCCAACCACACCGCCGGACACCGGCGTGTCGAGCCAGCCCATGCCGGTTTTACCGGCGAGTTCGGCGGCCATTTCTCGCGTGGCGTTGGGCTCCAGACTGGAAAAATCCACCAGCAGCTGGCCTTTTTTTGCCCCCTCGACAATGCCCGCCGGGCCGAACACTACCTCGCGCACGACAGCCGTATCCGCCAGGCACAACATCACCACGTCAGCGTGCTGGCACAGTTCGGCCGGGCTGGCGACCTGGCGTGCGCCAGCTTCCACCAGCGGCTTGCACTTGTCCGGGTTGCGATTCCATACCACCAGCGGATAACCCGCGGCCAGCAGGCGCTGGCACATCGGCAACCCCATCAGGCCGATCCCGGCAAACCCCAACGAAGGTAGCGTTGACATCATTTAGCCTCCTTTTGATTAAAGATCGCCAAATATTGGCCGATCCATCATGACTTAGGAAAGGATTCACTCCGAGCAATGCTCAGGCAAAAGACCAAGGCATGGTCCAAGTACGCGCTGAAAAAAGACGCGATTGTATTCCGTGACGGTTCGACGACAGTGAGTCGGCCAACCAATCAGCCCAGGTAGATGGCGAACAATGACTTCTAAAAACAACCCGGCCACTGCGGTAACCGATCTGACGTTGAGCCCCGCGGCCAACAGCCCGTCATCACCGAAGCCGTTGATTCAATCGCGCCCGTTGGCGACCCAGCAATACCTGTACTTCACCGAAACCAACACCGACCGCATCCTCGACAACCTCGACGGCCTGCGCGACATGGTGTTCCCGCGCGCACCGCACCTGGAAGGCGACAGCGAACAGCACAACGATCAGGAATTCCCGTCGGTGTGCCTGATCGGCCTGGGCCGTTGCGGCTCGAACATTGCGCTGGACGTGGCGGAGCTGGTGTACAACGCCCGCAAGTTCTACCTCAACGAATTCAACAACGAAGATCGCCTGTCGCCGGACAAGCGCTTTGCCGAAAAGGGCTACAGCCCGGCCCAGTGGATCCGCAACAACCTGCGCCTGGGCCAGAACAAGAACACCAAGCCGGTGTTTCTGGTCGAACCGCTGGTGATGCTCGGTGACCTGGACAAGGACATCGCCGGACGCATCCGCTTCTCGCGCAAGGGCGAAAAAAGCGGATTCCTGCGCGACTACAGCAAGATGAAAATCATGGACTTGTCGGAAGTCCACGCCGGTGGCGCCGGTAACGCGCCGATCCTCGGCCAGTACCTGGCCAAGATCATCCTGAACAAGGACACCCAGCGTTTCTCCAGCCCTGACTGGAAAATGATTCACTCGTACCTGATCGACAGCTGCGGTATCAAGGCCAACCAGTCGCGCCTGTATTTCTCGATCTTCAGTGCCGGCGGCGGTACCGGCTCGGGCATGGCCTCGGAATTCGGCCTGGCCCAGCAGCACTCGTACATGAACAAGACGTTCGACACCAAGCCGATGGACGAGCACGACAGCAAGAGCGGCCACTCCTTCGTCTTCGAACCGATCTTCACCAGTGGCATCTGCGTGCTGCCGAACATTTCCGACCACCGCAGTGAAATGTCCGAAGCGCTGCACATCAACGCCGGCCGTCTGCTGTGCAAATACCTGTCGGAAGAGTGGGACTTCTCCTACAACTTCGCCAACGAAGACAGCAGCGAAGCCAGCGTCATGGGCCGTATCCGCCCATGGAACGCGATGATGCTGATCTCCAACGACATCATGCGTTACGCCGAAGAGAACGATGACGGCAATATCCAGAACATTGATGTCAATGCCATGGAAAAGCATGCCAACCAATACATCTCGCAGCAGATCTTCAACATTCTGACGGCCCAGGCGGTGACCACCGACTACGACCAGAACTATTTCCGTCGTGCCGGAATCGACATCGGCGAAACCATCCGCCTGGACGCCAACGACCTGTTCATGAGCCTGGCTGGCCCGGTGGCAATTGCCTATGCCGAGTCCGTGGTGCCGGAAACCCCACCGCCGAGCAGCGACAAGTTCAAGGTGTTCGAGAAAGAGCCGCAGCGCCTGAATATCGACGACCTGTTCTTCCGCTCGATCGACCTGCCGCACTTCAACAAGGTCACCCAGGCCATCGAAGGCATCAGCCTGTTGCCGATCGAGTCCAAGCGCTATCGCGCGTCGCTGGAGCAGTACAAGAACTCCGGTTACGACGCGGCGGCCCTGCATGACCTGCACTTCTTCAAGAATTGCTCGTCGGTGGTGTCGATCGTTTCCTTGCCGAAGGACTACAAGCTGTCCTACATGGACCTGAACCGGTTGAAGACTCACCTCAACAGCCTGTTCCCCAACACCACACTCAAGCGCTACGCGCTGGTGATCGGCGCCTCGGCCAACCTGTCGCTGACCACTCTGATCGCCAAGAGCCCATGCCTGTCGGACGACTTCCTGACGCTGATCGTGGCCTTCATCAAGCGCTGCTTCGCGAAAAACCCGTACCGCTTCGACGAGACCCTGGACAACTCGATCCTGGACTTCATCATCAACGAACAGTTCGATGAAGACCGGATCGACGAGTTGCTCAACGAATTCGAGAACCCGGCGAAGATCCTCGATACCAACTGGTACGCGATCAAGCCGATGTACGAGAAGAAGTACCGTGAGCTGATCAACGACAAGGAAAAATTTGTCTCGATCAATGACATCCGCCTGTCCCGGGATTGCGTGAAGAAATCGATCAAGTATCTGCGCGAGATCTACCGTCACCGCATTGGCAAGACCAAGGTTATTTCGTTGAATAACCATACGGGCAAGACCGCTCACTAAGCGTCGCCTCATTCGCGAGCAAGCCCGCTCCCACATTCGACTCGGTTGAATGTGGGAGCGGGCTTGCTCGCGAAGGCGACTTTGAAAACCACACATATCAACATCCAGAAACAATTGAGCGGACGTTCAATTGCCCTCTCAACTGTTCCCGTTACGTTTACGTCACCGTGAGGCTGTGGCCTTTCTCTACGGCAACATGCCATCACGCTACTCGGCTACACACTTTCCCCCCTGAAAGAAGCGCACCAATCAGGTGCAACCTTTTATACCTGCGCCCTTTCCTGGACCAGAATCCACGGCGAAACAACCACGGCCCACAATTGCGGATCACGTTCAAAAAGATCCAGCGCCCGCGTTTCAGACAGCTTGGCGACCTTGTCGGCGGCCAGCCAGGCAGCCACTTTCTCGCCCTCATCGGTCGCCACGGCCTCAGCGGCGGCGATCAAATCCAGGCCGGGATCGACCCACAATAGGGCACCCTTGGCGAAGAACGGCTCCAGCTCTTTCCAGGTAATAGATGCAGTTTCACCAAGCAGCTTGGCATAGAGGGTGCTAGGTTCTTGATTCATGGGACTGTCCGGAAAAAGAAATCGACGTGAATCATAACGTCGGTGGTCTGGCAGAAAAACCCGGATGCAATTGAGTGACCGAAATGAAAAGCGCAGGAAAGCCAAGGAATGCACGGAATCCGGCTATAAGCCCCTCAATGCCCCGCCGCAATTCTGTCTTTTACTTTCAATAAAGCGACACTTGCAGGTTTTGTCCCCCGGAGCCGCCTTCCCAGGCTGACAATCGGCGCTCTACACTGTACCGGTACAGTTGCCGAGGGACTTTTCCGGGGAATGTCGCAGATATCTGACCCGGTTCTGCTGCTTTCGGCGCCAGGACTATAAAAACTACAACAGTAAGAGTGGAGCACTATGACTAAGGCTACTAAGCAGATTTCCAAACTGTTTGCCGCTATGGTTCTGGCAGGGGTTGCCAGCCATTCGTTCGCAGCTGACACCATCAAGATCGGCATCGCCGGCCCTAAAACCGGCCCTGTAGCCCAATACGGCGACATGCAGTTCAGTGGCGCCAAAATGGCCATCGAACAGATCAACGCCAAAGGCGGCGTAGACGGCAAGAAACTCGAAGCCGTTGAATACGATGACGCCTGTGATCCAAAACAAGCTGTCGCGGTCGCGAACAAAGTCGTCAACGACGGCGTCAAGTTCGTGGTCGGCCACCTGTGCTCCAGCTCCACTCAACCGGCTTCGGACATCTACGAAGACGAAGGCGTGATCATGATCACCCCGGCTGCCACCAGCCCGGACATCACCGCCCGTGGTTACAAAATGGTGTTCCGCACCATCGGCCTGGACAGCGCTCAAGGCCCTGCCGCCGGTAACTACATCGCCGACTTCGTCAAGCCGAAGATCGTTGCTGTCCTGCACGACAAGCAGCAATACGGTGAAGGCATCGCCACCGCCGTCAAAACCACTCTCGAGAAAAAAGGCGTTAAAGTCGCCGTGTTCGAAGGCGTCAACGCCGGCGACAAAGACTTCTCCTCGATGATCGCCAAGCTCAAGCAAGCCAACGTCGACTTCGTCTACTACGGCGGCTACCACCCGGAGCTGGGCCTGATCCTGCGTCAATCCCAGGAAAAAGGCCTGAAAGCCAAGTTCATGGGTCCGGAAGGCGTGGGTAACGACTCCATTTCGCAGATCGCCAAGGACGCTTCCGAAGGCCTGCTGGTGACCCTGCCGAAATCCTTCGACCAGGATCCTGCCAACGTTGCCCTGGCTGACGCGTTCAAGGCCAAGAAAGAAGACCCGAGCGGTCCGTTCGTGTTCCCGGCCTACTCGGCTGTGACCGTAATCGCCGATGGTATCAAGGCTGCCAAGTCCGAAGACGCTGCAAAAGTGGCGGAAGCCATTCACGCCGGCACCTTCAAGACCCCGACCGGCGACCTGAGCTTCGACGCCAAGGGCGACCTGAAGGACTTCAAATTTGTGGTTTACGAGTGGCACTTCGGCAAACCAAAAACTGAAGCTTCGCCTCAGTAAGGCGCTGCCTGACTGACTGCCAACAAAGCCCACGGCGTGCCGTGGGCTTTGTTTTACGAACGTATTTGGGCCGCGCTGGCGTGATCCGCCAGTCTCCCCACCTGAAAATCTCAAAACCGTCATCAGCGGTTCGCTGGCAAACCCCGGATTCGAAGTGGATGCAGATCCACGGGGCCCGGGCGGGAAAATGACTCCACCAGTGAAATGCGTATCAGGTTTTTAGGAGCGCTGTAATGCCTGACATCTATCACTTTTTCCAACAGCTGGTTAATGGCCTGACCATTGGCAGCACGTATGCCCTGATCGCCATCGGCTATACGATGGTTTACGGCATCATTGGAATGATCAACTTCGCCCATGGCGAGGTGTACATGATCGGCTCCTACGTGGCGTTCATCGCCATCGCCGGGCTGGCCATGCTGGGACTCGACAGCGTTCCGCTGTTGATGACCGCCGCTTTCCTGGCAACCATCGTCGTCACCAGTGCCTATGGCTACAGCATCGAACGGATCGCCTACCGCCCCTTGCGCGGCAGCAACCGTCTGATCCCGCTGATTTCCGCCATCGGCATGTCGATCTTCCTGCAGAACACGGTTCTGCTGGCGCAAGACTCCAAGGACAAATCCATCCCCAACCTGATTCCGGGCAACATTGCCTTTGGGCCAGGTGGCGCACATGAAGTGCTGATTTCCTACATGCAAATCGTGGTGTTCGTGGTGACCTTGATCGCCATGCTCGGCCTGACGCTGTTCATCTCCCGCTCTCGCCTGGGTCGCGCCTGCCGCGCCTGCGCCGAAGACATCAAGATGGCCAACCTGTTGGGCATCAACACCAACAACATCATCGCCCTGACCTTCGTCATCGGTGCGGCACTGGCAGCCATTGCCGCCGTCCTGCTGAGCATGCAGTACGGCGTGATCAACCCGAACGCCGGTTTCCTCGTCGGCCTCAAGGCCTTCACCGCAGCGGTGCTGGGCGGTATCGGCAGTATTCCGGGCGCCATGCTCGGCGGGCTGGTACTTGGCGTGGCGGAAGCCTTTGGTGCCGATATCTTCGGCGACCAGTACAAGGACGTCGTGGCGTTCGGTCTACTGGTTCTGGTGCTGTTGTTCCGGCCAACCGGCCTGTTGGGTCGTCCGGAGGTTGAGAAGGTATGACTAGGAATCTTAAACAGGCGTTTTTCAGCGCCTTGCTGGTGTGGGCCGTGGCCTACCCGGTACTCGGTCTGAAGCTGACCATCGTCGGCATCAACCTCGAAGTTCATGGCACCAGCGACGCCACCCTGATCACCATCGCGGTGTGCTCGGTACTGATGTTCCTGCGTGTGCTGTTCGACCAGCAGATCAGCTCGGCCTGGCGTTCGTCGCCAAGCATGCCGATGATTCCGGCCAAGGCCAGCAACTTCCTGACCCTGCCAACCACGCAGCGCTGGATCATCATCGCGCTGATCGCCGGTGCGCTGGTCTGGCCGTTCTTCGGCTCTCGCGGTGCGGTGGATATCGCAACCCTGGTGCTGATCTACGTGATGCTCGGCCTCGGCCTGAACATCGTGGTCGGCCTGGCCGGTCTGCTCGACCTCGGTTACGTCGGCTTCTACGCCGTCGGCGCCTACAGCTACGCGCTGTTGTCGCACTACTACGGCCTGAGCTTCTGGATCTGCCTGCCGATTGCCGGCCTGATGGCGGCCACCTTCGGCTTCCTGCTCGGTTTCCCGGTACTGCGCTTGCGTGGCGACTACCTGGCGATCGTGACCCTGGGCTTCGGTGAAATCATTCGTCTGTTCCTGCGTAACCTGACCGGCCTCACTGGCGGTCCGAACGGCATCAGCAACATCGAGAAACCGACGTTCTTCGGCCTGACCTTCGAACGTAAAGCCGCGGAAGGCATGCAAACCTTCCATGAGTATTTCGGCCTCGAATACAACTCGATCAACAAGGTGATCTTCCTCTACCTGGTTGCGCTGTTGCTTGCCCTGGGTGCGCTGTTCGTCATCAACCGCTTGCTGCGCATGCCCCTGGGGCGTGCCTGGGAAGCGTTGCGCGAAGACGAAATCGCCTGCCGCGCCCTGGGCCTGAACCCGACCATCATCAAACTGTCGGCCTTCACCCTCGGTGCCAGCTTCGCCGGTTTCGCCGGCAGCTTCTTCGCGGCCCGTCAGGGTCTGGTAACGCCGGAGTCCTTCACCTTCATCGAGTCGGCGATCATTCTCGCCATCGTGGTGCTCGGCGGCATGGGCTCGCAGCTGGGTGTAATCCTGGCGGCGATCGTGATGATCCTGCTGCCGGAAATGATGCGTGAGTTCAGTGAGTACCGCATGTTGATGTTCGGCGCCTTGATGGTGCTGATGATGATCTGGCGCCCTCAGGGTCTGCTGCCCATGCAACGTCCTCACATGGAGCTGCGCAAATGAGCCGCGAGATCCTTAAAGTAGAAAACCTGAGCATGCGCTTCGGCGGTTTGCTGGCGGTCAACGGCGTTGCCTTGAGCGTGAAAGAGAAACAAGTGGTTGCACTGATCGGCCCCAACGGTGCCGGCAAGACCACCGTGTTCAACTGCCTGACCGGTTTCTACAAGCCGAGCGGCGGCAGCATCCTGCTCGACGGCGAGGCGATCGAAGGCCTGCCGGGCCACAAGATCGCTCTCAAGGGCGTGGTGCGCACCTTCCAGAACGTGCGGTTGTTCAAGGACATGACCGCGGTCGAGAACCTCTTGATCGCCCAGCACCGTCACCTGAACACCAACTTCCTGTCCGGCCTGTTCAAGACCCCGTCGTTCCGCAAAAGCGAGCGCGAGGCCATGGACTTCGCCGAGTTCTGGCTGGAAAAGGTCAACCTGAAAGAGTTCGCCAACCGCCCCGCCGGCACCCTGGCCTACGGTCAGCAACGTCGCCTGGAAATCGCCCGCTGCATGATGACCCGCCCGCGGATCCTCATGCTCGACGAACCAGCCGCCGGCCTGAACCCGAAGGAAACCGAGGACCTCAAGGCGCTGATCAGCATGCTGCGTGAAGAGCACAACGTCACCGTTCTGCTGATCGAACACGACATGAAGCTGGTCATGAGCATTTCCGACCACATCGTCGTGATCAACCAGGGCACGCCCTTGGCCAACGGTACGCCGGAACAGATCCGCGACAATCCTGAAGTGATCAAAGCCTACCTGGGGGAAGCGTAAATGCTGCAGTTCGAAAACGTTTCCACCTTCTACGGCAAGATCCAGGCCCTGCACAGTGTCAACGTCGAAGTCCGCCAGGGCGAGATCGTGACCCTGATCGGTGCCAACGGTGCCGGCAAGTCCACGCTGCTGATGACGCTTTGCGGTTCGCCGCGCGCCCACAGCGGCAGCATCCGTTACATGGGTGAGGAACTGGTCGGCCAGGACTCCTCGCAGATCATGCGCAAGAGCATCGCCGTCGTGCCGGAAGGTCGTCGGGTGTTTTCCCGCCTGACCGTGGAAGAAAATCTCTCCATGGGCGGTTTCTTCACCGCCAAGGGCGACTATCAGGAACAGATGGACAAGGTTCTCGGACTTTTCCCACGCCTGAAAGAACGCTTCAGCCAGCGCGGCGGCACCATGTCCGGTGGCGAACAGCAAATGCTCGCCATCGGCCGTGCGCTGATGAGCAAGCCCAAGTTGTTGCTGCTCGACGAGCCGTCGCTGGGCCTGGCACCCATCATCATCCAGCAGATCTTCGACATCATCGAACAACTGCGCAAGGACGGCGTGACGGTGTTCCTGGTCGAACAGAACGCCAACCAGGCGCTGAAGATCGCTGACCGCGCCTACGTTCTGGAGAACGGCCGGGTGGTGATGCAAGGCACCGGTGAAGCATTGCTGACCGACCCGAAAGTGCGCGAAGCGTACCTGGGTGGCTAAGCCTTTGCGGTAAACAAAAAACGGCCTTAGCGGGTAATGCCAGTCAGTTAAGCTGACTGGCATTTTTATTTTTGATCGGATACTTCGGGGATTTGAGCCTGATGGCCCGGGGGTAAATGCGCTCCGCCCGTCGATGAGGCAGTACATACTGCGGGGCTGAGGCATGCAGCTCGGCCAGGTACTTGGGGATGTTCCCGGAGCGGTCGGCCGAGACGCTGTTGATAAACCCGAGGATCGCCCAGGTGCAGGCGGTAAAACTCATTTCACATGGGTAAATGCCGGGGCAGTGGCGACTCATTTCCACCATTTGATAGCGCAACAAGTTGTAGCCCAACAACACTCCCCATAATTCCTGCTCGATCATCTCGGGCGTTTTGCTGCGCAACGTATAGCTGCTGTTGAGCAGCGTCTGTTTCATTTCCCGAAAGCCTAATTCGATCTCCCATCGCTGACTGTACAGATCAACGATTTCGTCGGGCGGGAAGCGCAGCGGGTCGGCCATTGAGGTCAGGATCTGACATACCTTGCCTTTGACGGTTTTGCTCAGGAGTCGCGCGGTCAGACGCTCCGGCAGCCCCGGCCATTGCTTGCGAGCCTGCGGCGAAGTGCTTAACGAAACCACCGCATCCTGGCGACCCAGACGCTGAACCACTTCGTACTGCGCACCTTTGCGCAATGGCATCAGCCAATGGCGCTCGGAGCCGGCCTGCTGCCACTGGTGCAGCAAACCCAAGGAATAAAAGCCGCGATCGAACAGCGTCAACGAGTGATCGGGCGTGGTTTCGATCAGTTGTTCTGCCAGCTTCATTTCGTTGCTGCGGTAGCCGTCAAACGCACTGCCGATCAACAAGTGGCTGGTCAACTCCATTTGGCAGACCATGCGCACCTGAGGGAAACCAGTGTCGCCATGCTGGTTACTGGCCGAGTCGTAACGCGCACGGTTTTCGGGGGTATCGGGTGTTCGCCAGACGACACCGTCGACGCCCAGTAAGCGCAAACCGGCCCAAGTTGGATGAGCGGCCGCTTCATGCCAACTTTTCTGAGTCAGATCGAAGACCTGTCGTACAGCTTCGCTGCCTAATCGCTGACGGGCCTGGACTACGGCGCTGGGCGCTACCAGCGGACGCTGTCCCGGCAGCATGATGTTCATGCGGCTGACCACATCCCAGGCCGACATACGTCGAAAGAACGACATGGAGATCACGCACCAAAGCATCATTTCCAGCGGCAAACGCCGCTTGCGCAGGGTCGCTACACCGGCCTGCTCAAGTGCCTGTTCGACCAAAGAAGGGTCGAGTAAGGAATCCAATCCATCGATGGCGTTGGGAGTGGAGGCGATGTTGTGGGTCAGTTCCAGTGCCCGAGCGAGACGCATAAAAAAATCCGATGCCAGTACAGGCATCGGATTTTGATTTCTTGCGGCCAAAGGTCAAGCGAGAAGGCTTAACTGATCGGCATTAGCCTTAGCGGGCCGTTTTTTTTTATGCCATCAACCCCTGTAGGAGCCGGCTTGCTGGCGATAGCGGCGTATCAGTCAACATCTCTTTTGAAGGTTACACCGCCATCGCCAGCAAGCCGGCTCCTACAGGGGGTCGTGTTCTGGCCTATAGCCTGTCCAGCACCTCCCCACTGCGCTTGAACCACCCGATCAAATAGTCCGCCAGCACCTGCGTACGCCTGGGCAATCCGCCCTGATACGGATGCACCAGGTACATCGGCATACTGCGGGTCTGATAATCGCGCAGCAGCCAACGCAAACGCCCGTCGGCCAGCTCTGTTGGCAAACAGTAGGACGGCAGGCGCGCAATTCCGGCGCCGACCAGTGCGGCCTTTTTCAACAGGTTGTAATGGTTGCTGGCGAACGGCCCCGACACCCGCACACGCAACAACTCATGCTGCTGGTGATACAGCCACTCCTCCCGGCCGCTGTAATGGCTGTTAAGCAGGCAGCGATGCTCGGCCAGCGCCTGAGGCGTTTGCGGTTCACCGTATTGCTCCAGATAGGCCGGGCTGGCACAGGTCAGCTCTTGCCACGCCAGCAGCGGACGTGCCACTAGTCGTTGGTCAATGGCCACGTCAGAGCGAATCGCCAGGTCGAAGCCGTCGCGGGACAGATCGCGGTAGCTGTTGTTGAGCTCCAGCTCGATCTGCACTTGGGGATACTTGGCGGAGAACTCCAACAGCAAGCCATCGAAGAAAGTTTCCCCGAGCGATACCGGCACCGTCATCCGCACCGGACCGGCCATGTCGTCCTTCAATCTCGCCAGCGCCTGGCGCGCCCGCTCGACTTGCACCACCAGCGCCTGAGCCTGTGGCAACAACGCAGCACCGGCGGCGGTCAGGCTCAAGCGGCGGGTGGTGCGTTGCAGCAACACCACGCAAAACTGCGCTTCCAACTGACTGATGCGCTTGGACAACTGGCCTTTGCTGCACCCGAGCTGCTGCGCCGCCAAGGTAAAACTACCCGCTTCGATCAATACCGCAAACGCGGCCAGGTCATCCATCTCGCTCATGGATTGTTTCCATTTGAAAACCAAAGGTTGCCTATTAGTGCGCTTATCCGCAGAAAAAACCACTCTAAACTGAAAGCTCATCCAACCCACATGAGGATCAGCCTCCATGAAAATTCTTTTGATCGGCGCAGGCGGCACCATCGGTTCGGCAGTGGACAAAGAGTTGTCCCAGCGCCACGAAATCATCCGCATTGGCCGCAACAGCGGCGACTTTCAGGTGGATATCAGCGACAGCGCTTCGATTCGCAAACTGTTCGAGCAGACCGGCAAATTCGATGCGCTGGTGTGCGCCGCAGGCAACGTGACCTTCGCTGCGCTCAACGAGATGACCGAAGAAAGCTTTGCCCTGGGCCTCAAGGACAAACTCATGGGCCAGGTCAACCTGCTGCTGATCGGTCGCGAGTTCGCCAATGACGGTGCTTCGTTCACCTTCACCACCGGCGTGCTCAGTCACGATCCTATTTACAGCGGTGCCTCGGCAGCGTTGGTCAACGGTGCACTGGACAGTTTCGTTCGCGCCGCCGCCATCGAATTGCCGCGTGGCCTGCGAGTGAATTCGATCAGCCCGAATGTCCTGGTCGAAGCCATGGGCAAATACGCGCCGTATTTCCGTGGCTTCAAGCCGGTTCCGGCAGCGGATGTAGCCTTGGCCTACGCCAAGAGCGTGGAAGGCCTGCAAACGGGTCAGACCTTTCACGTGGGTTGAGCCGGCTCAATGTGCGGCGCTGATTCAGCGTCGCCTCAGAGTATCGGAGGCTCCAGTAGCGTGGGCAGCAAATCGCGGGCGATCTGGCTCGGTACTACTATCCTCAGACTGGGTCCGCGGATAACCGATTGAATCGTCGCGGTCGACACCAGCACGCCGTTGATGAACAGCCGCAAAGGCTGATGCATTTCGTCGCGCGTGACCTGGGTAAAGCGGCGTTGCGCCTCAGGACTTAAGGTGACCTGAAGATCGATGAATTGTGGATTCGATTCGCCCGCCTGTTTTAGCTGCAGATTCATCTCGGAGAAGTCCGACCGTGACGAAAATGCAAAATCTGCCGCTCGACACTGCAGCGCCGTCGTCATTGCCAACGCCACCAGAAGCAGCTTGCCTGATCCCTTCATACAACCTCCTTCAACGAAAAGCCTACAAGGTTACGTGCAAACTTCCGTCGTCCCCTTATCTGAAGTAAAGCCGGATGTTACGTGTCCAAATTCCATGGCCAATCGCAACGCGCGGGTTGTGATGAACGGTCAGGCTGAGTAACGTGGCGGCACTTGTCAGGAGACCCCAAGATGCGTGTTGCCCGTTCCTTAGTCCTCGTTGCCCTGCTTCCGCTGTTCGCCGCTTGCCAGTTGTTCGAGGGTGAGCGGCAGAGCGCCTCCCATGTCGGCCAGACACGCATGCAAGGCCAGTTGACCGCGGCGGACGGCAAACTGCTGTTCCAGCCGTGCAACCAGGCTAACCGCTACGTGGTCAACGACACGGGCGGTACCAGTGTCCTGCAGCAGGCTGCAAGCCTGGCGGATAAGCAAGGCAAGCTGTTTGCCGACGTGCGCGGGCGGGTTGTGGCCGGCAGCGGCGGTGACGGCCAGCTCGATCTGGAGCAGTTGTACCGCGTCGAGCGCTCGGGCACCGCGTGCGACGATCCGAATTTCAAATTGCTGATCCTGCGCGCCGCCGGCCACACTCCGGAGTGGAGCGTGAAAGTCAGCGGCAAAGGCATGGTCGTCGACCGCGCCGGCCAGCCGCCATTGGCCGTGCCTTACGTCGAAGAGCAACTGGGCGATGGCCGTTTCAACCTCAGCACCGAAGCCAACAACCAGCACATCGAACTGTGGGTTGCACCGCAACGTTGCGTCGACAGCAGCACCGGCAGCATCCAGCACATGAGTGCCGAACTGCGCGTTGACGGTCAGGTCCAGCGTGGATGCGGGTATTTCGGCGGCTCGCGCGACGACTGATCGTTTAAGCCTCACAGGCCTGCGCCTTTGGGGCTTATAATCGCGGGCTTCAAACGCCCTGGCGCAGTTGTGCGCCCCGCGAACCGGATCCTGCCATGTTACGAATCACCGAACTCAAGTTGCCGATCGACCATCCCGATGAAGACCTGCGCCCCGCCATCGTGCAGCGCTTAGGGCTTGCCAGCGATGATCTGCTCGATTTCACCTTGTTCAAGCGCAGCTACGATGCGCGTAAAAAGTCCTCCGAACTGTGTTTCATCTACACCATCGACCTTGAAGTTCGCGACGAGGCGGCGGTGCTGCACAAGTTCGCCGATGACCGTAACGTCAACGTGGCACCGGATGTCAGCTACAAAGTGGTTGGCCAGGCACCGGCCGACCTGAGCGCGCGCCCGATCGTCGTCGGCTTCGGTCCGTGCGGGATTTTCGCCGGGCTGCTGCTGGCGCAAATGGGCTTCAAGCCGATCATCCTCGAGCGTGGCACCGAAGTACGCCAGCGCACCAAGGACACCTGGGGCCTGTGGCGCAAAAACGTGCTCAACCCCGAATCCAACGTGCAGTTCGGTGAAGGCGGCGCGGGGACATTCTCCGACGGCAAGCTCTACAGCCAGATCAAGGACCCGAAATTCCTCGGTCGCAAAGTCCTGCACGAATTCGTCAAGGCCGGCGCGCCGGAAGAAATCCTCTACGTCAGCAAACCGCACATCGGTACGTTCCGTCTGACCGGCGTTGTGGAAAACATGCGTGAGCAGATTCGCGCCCTCGGCGGCGAAGTGCGCTTCCAGCAGCGCGTCACCGACGTGTTGATCGAAGACGGCCAACTGGTCGGCGTCGAGCTCAACGGTGGCGAGCAAATCCATTCGAAACACGTGATCCTGGCCCTCGGTCACAGCGCCCGCGATACCTTCCGCATGCTCCACGGCCGTGGCGTGTTCATGGAAGCCAAGCCGTTCTCGGTGGGTTTCCGCATCGAGCACCCGCAGTCGCTGATCGACCGTGCGCGCCTGGGCAAGTACGCCGGCCACCCGAAACTGGGCGCCGCCGACTACAAACTGGTGCACCACGCCAAGAATGGTCGTTCGGTCTACAGCTTCTGCATGTGCCCGGGCGGAACGGTGGTGGCGGCGACGTCCGAGCCGAACCGTGTGGTCACCAACGGCATGAGCCAATACTCGCGTAACGAGCGCAATGCCAACTCCGGTATCGTCGTCGGCATCACCCCGGAAGTCGATTATCCGGGCGGCCCGCTGGCCGGTATCGAGTTGCAGGAACGCCTGGAATCCCACGCCTTTGTGCTGGGCGGCAGCAACTACGAAGCCCCGGCGCAACTGGTCGGCGACTTTATCGCAGGCAAACCCTCCACCGAACTGGGCAGCGTCGAGCCGTCCTACAAGCCGGGCGTTGCCCTGGGTGATCTGGCGCTGGCACTGCCGGCGTTCGCCATCGAAGCGATTCGCGAAGCCTTGCCGGCGTTCGAAAAGCAGATTCGTGGTTACTCGTTGCACGACGCGGTGTTGACCGGGATTGAGACTCGCACGTCCTCGCCGCTGCGCATGACCCGTAACGAGTCGATGCAGAGCCTGAACGTGAAGGGCTTGTTCCCGGCCGGCGAAGGTGCCGGTTATGCGGGCGGGATTCTGTCGGCAGGTGTTGACGGGATTCGGATTGCGGAAGCTGTGGCTCGGGATATCCTCGGTCTCCAGGACTGACAGCCCCCGAATGTGGGAGCGGGCTTGCTCGCGAAGACGGTTTCACATCCAACCTGTGTGTTGGCTGATCCACCGCCTTCGCGAGCAAGCCCGCTCCCACATTTGATCTTCGAGGGGTCAGATGTTGGCGCGCAGCACCGACTCCGGCAACGCCTCACCCCGCTCTACCGTCGCCGCTACCGCAGCCATCAAGCTACCCAAGTCATACCCCTGAGCCTTGAGCCAGTCCTGATCGTAATAGGTCGTGGCATAACGCTCGCCGCTGTCACACAGAATCGCCACCATCGACCCCTTCTCCCCTGCCGCCTTCATGTGCTGGGCGGCCATCAGTGCGCCGATCAGGTTGGTCCCGCTCGACCCGCCGACATGGCGTCCCAGACGCTCCGCCAGGTAGTGCATGGCCGCCAGTGACAGGGCATCCGGCACCTTGACCATAGCGTCGATCACCTTCGACAGGAACGACGCTTCCACACGCGGCCGGCCGATGCCTTCGATCCGCGAGCCGTGGTCCAGACGCAGGCTGGCATCGCCGGTCTGGTAATAATCAAAGAACACCGAACGCTCGGCATCGGCACACAGCACGCGGGTGCAATGCTGGCGATAACGCACGTATCGACCCAGGGTGGCCGTGGTACCACCGGTGCCAGGGCTGGAAATCAGCCAGCTCGGCTCGGGATGCTGCTCGAAACGCATCTGATGAAAGATCGATTCGGCAATGTTGTTGTTCGCCCGCCAGTCGGTGGCGCGCTCGGCATAGGTGAACTGGTCGATGAAGTGTCCGTCGTGTTCACGGGCCAGACGCTCGGACTCGGCGTAGATCTGGGTCGGGTCGTCCACCAGATGACTTTGGCCACCGTAGAAGGCGATCTGCGCGATCTTTTCTTTTGAGGTGGTCGCCGGCATCACCGCAATGAACGGCAAGCCCAGCATGCGCGCGAAATACGCTTCGGAAATCGCCGTGGAACCACTGGAAGCCTCGATGACCGGCGCACCGGGTTTGAGCCAGCCGTTACACAGCGCATACAGGAATAGCGAACGGGCCAGACGGTGCTTGAGGCTGCCCGTGGGATGGCTGGACTCATCCTTGAAATACAACTCGATGCCCGGAAAACCCGGCAGCGGCAAGGGGATCAAGTGGGTGTCGGCGCTGCGCTGGAAATCGGCTTCGATGATCCGGATCGCTTCGCGGGACCACTGTCGGTTGTCGCTCATGATGGTTTTCTCGTTGAATCGGGCAGGAGTCGGCCTTTTATCAAGGCTCATCCACCAAGCTTAGGAAAAATCCTGCATCCGGCACAGGTACAGCTGAGATCCAATACACCCGACAACTGCTAGGCTCAGCCCGATGCTGGCGGATCACTCTGTAACGGCATATAACAAAAAAGAATATAACTTTTGTTTTAACAACTAACAGTACTTGTTAGGGTGTAACACCTTTTGAATTCACAGATGGAGAGCGACCTTGCCTCTGCGTAGCACTTTCACGCGTTTCTTTCAGTTGGAAGCTGCCAGCGGTCTGTTACTGATCGCCGCTGCCGTTCTGGCTCTAATCATCAACAACTCGCCGCTGTCATGGCTGTACAACGGCCTGCTGGATACCCCCGTGGTGGCCCAGATCGGCGCGCTGAAAATCGCCAAGCCGTTGCTGCTGTGGATCAACGACGGCCTGATGGCGCTGTTTTTCCTGCTGATCGGCCTGGAGGTGAAACGCGAAGTCCTCGACGGCCAGTTGTCCAAGCCGTCGCAAATCGTCCTGCCTGGCGCGGCGGCGATTGGCGGCATGGTGGTGCCGGCGCTGATCTACTGGTATCTCAATCGCGACACGCCAGCGGCCCTCGATGGCTGGGCGATCCCGACCGCGACCGACATCGCCTTCGCCCTTGGCGTGCTGGCGTTGCTGGGCAAACGGGTGCCGGTTTCGCTGAAGCTGTTCCTGATGACCCTGGCGATCATCGACGACCTCGGCGCGATCATCATCATTGCGATCTTCTATTCCGGCGCGCTGTCGACCTTGTCCCTGGCGCTGGCCGCGGCCTGTATTGCGGCACTGATCGGGATGAACCGACTCGGCGTGGTCAAGCTCGGACCGTACATGATCATTGGCCTGATCCTCTGGGTCTGCGTGCTCAAGAGCGGTGTCCATGCCACGCTGGCCGGCGTGACCCTGGCGTTTTGCATTCCGCTGCGCACGAAAAATGCCGAGCCTTCGCCATTGCTGACCCTGGAACACGCCCTGCACCCTTGGGTGGCCTACGGCATCCTGCCGCTGTTCGCGTTTGCCAATGCCGGCCTGTCCCTGAGCGGTGTCACCGTCGAAAGCTTCACTCACCACGTCCCCATGGGCATTGCCGCCGGACTGCTGCTGGGCAAGACCGTCGGTGTCTTCGGCCTGACCTGGCTGGCGGTGAAAACCGGTATCGCCGCCCTGCCCCAAGGCGCCAATTGGGGCCAGATACTGGGCGTGGCGATTCTCTGCGGCATTGGTTTCACCATGAGCCTGTTTGTCGGCTCGCTGGCCTTCGAGCCTGGCGTGAGTGATTTCGCCGGGATGGACCGCATGGGAATCCTGACCGGTTCGATCCTGGCCGCGCTGATCGGTTATGGGGTGACGGCAATGGCGAGTCGCAAGAGCTCCAGCCTGGCCTCCTGATAAACCACGACAACACCTGGCACCATCAAGGCTTGAAACAAAAAACCCGATCAGTCACCTGATCGGTTTTTTTGTTTATCCGGTATTTGCGCTTAGTGCGAAACGCGGCTGGTGCCATTCACACTGGCGATGCGCACACGTTCGCCAACACGGAACACTTCGTTCGGCTGAACTTCCTGAACGTAGGCGCGCATGCTGCCATCGTCTTCGCGCACGGTGATTTCCACGCCCTGGGTGCGGGTCATGCCTTCTTCAGCGGCCGAACCGATCAGGCCGCCGGCGACTGCGCCGATGACCGCAGCAACGATACTGCCTTTGCCGCCACCGATGGCGCTGCCGCCAACACCGCCGACCACTGCGCCTGCAGCGCCGCCGATCGGGGTTTTGGTGCCTTCGATTTTCACCGGGCGCAATGCTTCAATGGTGCCCATGCGAACGGTCTGCACACGACGCGCCTCGTCACGGGAATAGGAGTCACCGGTCAGGCTCGATTGGCATCCAGTGAGCAACATCGCCATCGTGGAAAAGGAAGCAACCAGCAGAACAGACTTACGCATAGCATCAACTCCAAAGAAACAGATGTTCATTAAACTCCGCAGCTTGACGCCTGTCACGGCACAGCCCGGGTAAAATTGCTTTGATTCAGGCTCCGTTAAGGCGCCACCACGAACTCACACAGTAGCGGCAAAAGCAGAAAACTGCCCATTGGCCAAGGATTTTCATGGACTACTTTATCATTGTCGTCACGACGGTTGCCGGTTTGTACTTCCACTGGTGGCTGTACGTGCGGATCAAACGCTGGATGGACCGTGACCTGGCGCTAGCGCTGGCGGGCAAGAATGAGCAGAAAAAAGCCTTCATGCTCGAACAGTTGGCGAGTGCTCATGCGCAGAAGATCAAGCGTCGAGACCTGCCGAAGTGGCTGGAGGCCGCTGCGGCAGGCTATCCCGGTCGGTAGACTGTTCAGGGTGCTAGACGTTCAAGAATCCAGTCGGCGCCCTGCTGGCGGTAATTGAGACGGTCGTGCAGGCGGCTTGGGCGGCCCTGCCAGAATTCGATGCGCTCCGGCAGCAGGCGATAACCACCCCAGTGTTCCGGGCAATGCGGCTGGGTTTCGCTGAAACGTTGCTCGGTATCCTTGAGCAGCGCTTCGAGCTCCCCCCGATCGGCGATCACGCGGCTCTGCGGCGATGCCCAGGCCCCCAGGCGACTGCCCAGTGGACGGACCTGATAATAGGCGTCGGACTCCTCAGGCGTGACCTTCACCACCCGCCCTTCGATGCGCACCTGGCGCTCCAGCGCCGGCCAGAAAAACGTCATGGCCGCGAACGGATTCGCGGCCAGGTGCTGGCCCTTGGCGCTATCGTAGTTGGTGAAGAAGGTGAAGCCCTGCTCGTCCAGGCCCTTGAGCAACAGAATGCGACAGTGCGGTCGACCGTCCTGGTCGACCGTGGCCAGGGTCATGGCGTTGGCTTCCACCGGCGCCTGTTCGGTTTTCACCGCGTCGGCGAACCACTGATGGAACAGTGCGAACGGCTCGGCCGGGGCTTGTACCTCGGTCA
The DNA here is from genome assembly GCF_034009455.1 of Pseudomonas sp. P5_109. NCBI lineage: Bacteria > Pseudomonadati > Pseudomonadota > Gammaproteobacteria > Pseudomonadales > Pseudomonadaceae > Pseudomonas > Pseudomonas sp. P5_109. Next base: position 1,443,927 of record NZ_CP125380.1, on the reverse strand, counting down.
GGCCATCACGGGTGTAGTCACGACGCATATCAGCCAGGCCCTGGGTCATGGCGCATTCCTTTTGGTTAACGAATCACTGCTTTGCAGTATCGGTGCTGGCGACCTTCTTGTCTGTCGCAGCGGCTTTGGCTGGCGTGGTTTTCTTCGCCGGCGTTGCAGTTTTCGCAGGTGTTTTCTTGGCCGGAGCTTTTTTCGCCGGGGCTTTTTTCGTCGCTGGAACAGCCGCCTTTTTAGTCGCAGGGGCCGGTGTCACAGGCTTGGCGACCGGCTTGACGTCAGCGGCAGCAACCAGGGTCACTGGGGCTGGCGCCGGCATGTTGTACTTGCTCAGCAGCGCAACCATGGTGTTCTGCGGGGTCACCAGCAGTTCCACGCGGCGGTTCAACGCACGCCCTTGCACGCTGTCGTTGGCGGCACGCGGCGCATCACCGCCCAAGCCACGCAGCATCAGGCGATCACGCTGCAAACCACTGAGGCGGAAAATCGCCGCAACGGCCTGGGCGCGTTCCTGGCTCAGCTTGACGTTGGCAGGCGCGGCGCCGGACGTATCGCTGTGGCCGAGGATCAGCACAGCGGTCTTTGGATCGGCTTCAAGGATCTTGGCAACGCGGGTGAACGGACCGAGCGTGACCGGCAGCAGCATGGCCGGACGATCAGGGTTGAACGAGCCTTCGACCGGCGCCGTCACCACCAGCACGTTTTCGCGGCGCTCGAGTTGCATGTTGCTGTCCTTGACCGCCTCGCGCAGACGCGGCTCGTAGTCGTCAAGCCAGGCCTGGGTGACTTTCGGGTCCGGCATCGGCACGGCCTTGGCGGTGCTCTGGTCGCTGCCACCGAACGGCCACCACCATTTGTTGCCGCTATCGGACTGGGCCTTGGCCACCGTCACGGGTTTGACTTCAGGTTTCACTTCCGCCTTGGCCACGGGCTTGACGGCGCTGTCATCGGAACCAAACGGCCAGTACCAGTGGCTGCCGCTTTCAGTCTTGGCGACAGGCGTCGTCGCATCTTTCTGTGGAGTCTGTGCGCAACCGGTAATGGCGAAGCACAGGGCCAAGGCGAGGGTTTTATTGGATGACATTGGATATCCACAAAAATGAAGTCAAAAAAATCAGGCCACATCGGCCCGCTTAAACAGACGCTTTGAAACTGAAAAGGCTATCGGGTTCCAGCCCTGGAACCCGATAGCCGCTTTTACAGACAAGTGGCCAGAACCCGCACCAGCTTTTGCGCGCGCGGGTCCATCAAGACGTACGGCCCCAGGGTATTTGTCACAAATCCGAAGGCCACATCGTGCTCCGGGTCGGCAAAACCGATGGAGCCGCCGGCACCCGGGTGACCAAACGCCCGCGGGCCAAGGCCGAAGGTGGCATTGGCAACGTCCGGTTGATCGAGCATGCAACCCAGGCCGAAACGCGTCCGGGTCAGTAAAGTCTTGTCCTCGCCGAGGCTGTGCTCGCGAGTCAACTCATCGAGCATTTCGCTTTCCAGCAGGCTACCGTCGAGCAGGCCGGCGTAGAAACCGGCCAGGCTGCGGGCATTGCCATGGCCATTGGCGGCCGGCTGCTGCATGCGTCGCCACTCGGGTTTATTGGTGCTGGTCATGATCGACGGCGGGTTGGTGAACGCGCGGGTCGTCATGGCCGTTGGCTCGCGCATGGTCACTTGCAGCAGGCGTTGGGCGGCGGCATCGCCGACATTGCCCTTGCCCCGCGCAATGTGGGCCACGCGATGGAACTCTTCGTCAGCCAAGCCCACATGGAAGTCCAGGCCCAACGGCTTGGCGACCCGCGCCACAATGGACTCACCCGGTCCACGACCGTCGGCTCGGCGCAGCAGTTCGCCGACCAGCCAGCCATAGGTGATCGCCGCGTAACCGTGGCCTTCGCCAGGCGTCCACCACGGTGTTTCGGCGGCCAGGGCGTCGACCATGGTTTGCCAGTCGTAAAGGGCTTCGGGGGCCAGTAACTCACGCAGTGCCGGAAGGCCGGCCTGATGGCAGAGCAGTTGACGCAAGGTGACGGACTCTTTGCCCGCTGCGGCAAATTCGGGCCAGTAGCGCGCAACCGGGGCATCCAGTTGCAGCTTGCCTTCAGCCACCAATTGCAGCGCGGTGACGGCCGTAAAGGTCTTGGTGCAGGAGAACAGGTTGGCGATGGTGTCGCTGTGCCAGGCCTCGGCGCCGTCCTTGTCGGCAGTGCCGGCCCACAGATCGACGACGGTTTCGCCACCGACCTGAATGCACAACGCCGCACCACGCTCCTGGGGATCGTCGAACAGCGCCGCGAACGCCTCGCGCACCGCTTCGAACTTAAGCTCGTAATGACCCTGAATCTGCACCCGCAACTCCCCGGATTAACACTCTACAAAGTGGCGGGCATTGTTCCAGCCCTTGAGGGTTTTGGGAACAGGGTGGGGCCGGGCGGTTGTTTTACCGCCGATCCCTTGTGGCGAGGGGGCTTGCCCCCGCTGGAGTGCGCAGCACTCCCAAAGTCTTGGGCCGTTGCCGAGATTTTGGGGTCGCTGCGCAACCCAACGGGGGCAAGCCCCCTCGCCACAGGCAAGCCCCCTCGCCACAGGGTTTCAGGGCCTAGTGGCCATTCCCGGAATGCCCGCCAGCGCCCTTCCCCGGTCCCTTGCCGGCTTCGGCCTTGCGGCCGCCCTCGGCGTCGTGGCTGGCTTTGTCGGCGGCGGCCGCTGCCTTCTCGGCCTCTTTGCCCAATTGCTCGACTGTCATCAGATTGCTCTTGCGCACGCTGTCGACAAAGCCCTGGAACGGCAGGTCTGTGATGCCCACCAACCCGAAGTGACCGTTTTCACCGTCAAGCAGGCGCCCGGTGACCGGTTGATCGAGGTACTGGAACCAATGCACGCCAACAATCGACGGCTCGCTCAAGGCCTGTTTGAGGAAGTTGGCATACGCCGGCCCGCGGTCCTCCTCCTTCGCCAACTGCGTGACCCCGCCCCAGAACGGGCCACGATCAGCCGAGCCGAAGTTGAATTCGGTAATCAGCACAGGCTTGTCGAGACTGCGCAGCCTGGCGAAGTCGTAACCGTCCTGGGGTTGCAGGGTGTACATGTTGAAGCTCAACACGTCGCAATACTGGGCGCAGGACTCCACGGCTTCAGGCGTGCTGATGGCGAACCGGCCACCGAGCAGCAGCTGGTTCGGCGCGTGCCATTTGAGCGAGTCGGAGATGGTCTTGAAATAAGTGTCGGCAAAGACCTTCTGGAAGTATTTGAAGTCCGCTTCGATTTCCGGGTGCTCGGCGCTCGGGAGCGGCGGCACGAATCCCGGGTCCTCCATCAACTCCCAGGCCGGCAGATCAATGCCCCAGGCCTTCGACAGACCCGCCTGGTTGCGGTACTTGTCGCGCAGTTGCTTGAGGAATGCGCGCTTGGCCGGCACGTCGGTGGTCATTTTCAAGGTGCCGTAGGCCAGGGCATAACGGGCTTTCGGGTCATCGCCGGGACCGGCCCAGGCCAGTTCGTTGTCGGCGTAGTAACCGATCAACCAAGGATCGTCACGATGGTCGCGGGCGGCAATCGCCACGGCACGTTCGGTGGCCATGGCGAAACGCGGGTCGAACGGGTCGGGCATGCCGCCCCACCAGTCGGTACCGGTACTGATGCTGGCGTAGTCGCCGACGATCGACAGCGGCAAGGTGTACGCCACGCGATCAGCGTTGCCCAGTACCGGTGCACTCCAGTTGCCAATGGTGTTGAAGCCCCAGGCCTGCAAGCGATCAAGGGTATGACTGGCCCAGCGCTGCTCGTCGAATGTGGCCTTGCAGGGTTCGGCAGCGACTGGCGCTGGCGTATTTGCCTCGACTTTGGCTGCTTCGGCGACACCGGACTCGGCAGTCGCAGGCACAACCGGTTTCTCGGCGGCCTTTTCCGTCGTTGCTTCAACCGCATCGGCCTTTGCCGCTTCGGCGACGCCAGCCTTGGTGGCGCTGCTCGATTCGCAAGGATTGCCAAACAGGCGTTGCAGGTTGGCACCGTAGAAGTCGTACCAGCGCCCGGCATTGTAGCCGCGCCCTTGATCGGCACCGTTGCCGCCACGGTTGTCACCCTCGCCGTAGTGGCTGGCCAGCGCCTCGTCAGCCTTGGGCAGGGATTCGAACATCCACTCGCGACCGGCCACGTAGGTCTGGTCGACATCCGGGGCCACGGTATTGACCCCGAGGGAGTAGAACGGGTGCCCCTCAGGCGTCACCAGATACCAGCGACCATTACGTTTCTCCGTGCGGAAGAAGCCGCTGGCCTTGAACGACGGGCCTTTGGTCAAGCCACCGAACTTGTCCAGGGAGGACTTTTCGCGCTCGGCCAGCCAGGTTTTCAGTTGTTGCTGCTCCTTGCCGGCAGCGCCTTTGAGTTGTTCATCGCTGCTGATTTTTTCCGGCCATTTGGCCCGGGTCGACTGGCCATACGCATCCACCAGCCCGCCATACACGGCTTGGGTGACCGACTCACCGTCCTGCACACCAAAGCGTTCCAGCAGGATGCTTTGCGCAGCTTTCGGCTGGTCCATCGACAAGCTCACCGACACGACCTGGCTGCGATCCAACTCACCGGCGCTGCTGGCCAGCAGGATGCGTTGACCCTCCACGGTCATCGGCATCGGCGGACCGGCCTTCATGCCCTGGCTGAGCGGCGATGTCGCTTGCAACGGGACCAACAGGGTTTGCGCAGGCCCCGCCGGCAGATCGACGCGGCTGACCAGTGTCTTGCCGTCGTTGCTCTGGATGGTCACGTACAGGGTCAAGGCCCAGTTCATCGCGCTCTGGATTCGCAGGCTCATGACGCCCGACTGCGACCAGTCCCAAGCGCCTGTTTGCGGGGTCAGGCGCAAGGTTGGCCGGGCGACCGGGTTGAACGTCACCCGGCGCAGCACTTCGCCCTCGGGGGTTTGCTCGGCGTTGGATTGCGGCAGGCTGGCGTCCTGAGTCGCCACCTGGACCACATCGGCGGGGCGCACAAAGTTGAACAGCGTCTGCTGGCTGGCAGGCGCGGCCAGCAGAGGTGTTGCGAACATCAGGGCAAAAACAGCGGGCAACGAACGGCAAATCATGAGAACGAAATTCTCCCTAACGACCTTCAATGGGCCAGTGGAAAAGCGATGGCAGAGAGATAGACAACGCGGTGGGCAAAATTGCCCACCGGTGCTTCAGGAAATTTCTCGACGGAACGGCGGCAACGCGTTGAGGATGGCTTTGCCATAGCGCTGGGTCACCAGGCGCCGGTCGAGCAAGGTGATGGTGCCGCGGTCTTCTTCGGTGCGCAGCAAGCGGCCGCAGGCCTGGACCAGCTTCAGCGAGGCGTCCGGCACGGAGATTTCCATGAACGGATTGCCGCCCCGGGCTTCGATCCACTCGGCCAGTGCAGCCTCGACCGGATCATCCGGTACCGAGAATGGAATCTTGGCGATGACCACGTGCTCGCAATAGGCACCGGGCAAGTCGACCCCTTCGGCGAAGCTCGCCAGGCCGAACAACACGCTGGAGTCACCGCCATCGACCCTTGCCTTGTGCTTGTTCAGGGTTTCCTGTTTCGACAGGTTGCCCTGGATAAACACTTGCTTGCGCCAATCGCGGTCGAGGCCGTCGAACACGTCCTGCATCTGCTTACGCGAGGAAAACAGCACCAGCGTGCCCCGCGAGCCTTCGACCAATTCAGGCAGGTCACGAATGATCGCGGCGGTATGCGCCGCTGCATCACGCGGGTCGGCGTTCAGGTTCGGCACCCGCAACACACCGGCGTCGGCATGATGGAACGGGCTTGGCACTACCGCCGTCACGGCTTTTTTCGGCAGGCCGGCGCGCATGCGGAAGCGGTCGAAGGTGCCGAGGGCGGTCAAGGTCGCCGAGGTCACCAAGCAGCCATAGGCCACGTTCCACAGGTTGCGGCGAAGCATTTCCGCCGCGAGGATGGGACTTGCGTTGACCTCGATGTCGAACAGCGAGCCGCTTTCGGCCAGGGTCAGCCAGCGCGCCATCGGCGGGTTGTCTTCCGGGTCTTCGACGGTGAAGGCAGTCCACAGCTCCCAGTTACCGGAAGAACGCGACAACAGGCTGCCGAACAGCGGATACCACTCTTCGGCCTGGTTGCTGGCGATGCCAATGTTGACCTCGCCGTCCATGCCTTCCTTGAGCAGGTCGGTCAGGCGGGTGAACAGGTCGGTCAGGCGCGCGAAGCCTTTCTTCAGCTCGATGCCCATTTCACGCATGTGCTCGGGAATCACCCCGCCGACGAATCGATGACGCGGGCGCTCGCGGCCTTCGACGTCTTCGCCGGGTTTGAAATCGGCAATCTGCTCACACGCAGTGAACATGAACTGCTGCTGGGTCTTGATCTCCCGCGCCAGCTCGGGCACCTGCTCGATCAACTTGCCCAGGTCGCCTGGCAACGGGTGCTGGGCCAGCAATTTGGTGAGGTTCTTGGCGGTGGTTTCCAGCCAGTCGGCAGTGGAGCGCAGGCGCGTGTAATGGGCAAAGTGGCCGATGGCCTTGTCCGGCAGGTGATGGCCTTCGTCGAACACGTAGATGGTGTCGCGCGGGTCCGGCAGCACCGCACCACCGCCCAGGGCCAGGTCGGCCAGGACCATGTCGTGGTTGGTGACGATCACGTCGACCTTGCCCATGCCTTCGCGGGCCTTGTAGAAGGCGCACTGGCCGAAGTTCGGGCAATGGCGGTTGGTGCACTGGCTGTGGTCGGTGGTCAGGCGCGCCCAGTCGGCGTCTTCCAGGGCGGTGGACCAACTGTCGCGGTCGCCGTCCCACTTATTGCCGGCGAGCTTCTCGATCATGCTGGTGAACAGCTTCTGGCTGGCCTCGTCGACCTCGATCTTGAAGCCTTCTTCTTCGAACAGCTGCGCCGTGGCGGTCTGCGCGTGGCCTTCCTGGAGCAACATGTCGAGCTTGGACAGGCACATGTAGCGCCCGCGGCCCTTGGCCAGGGCGAAGCTGAAATTCAGCCCGCTGTTGCGCATCAGGTCGGGCAGGTCCTTGTAGACGATCTGCTCTTGCAGGGCCACGGTGGCCGTGGCTATCACCAGGCGTTTGCCCGCGGCCTTGGCGGTCGGAATCGCCGCCAGGCTGTAGGCCACGGTCTTGCCGGTACCGGTGCCGGCTTCCACCGCGACGATCGCGGGGTCGCCACTGCGCCGGCCTTCGTCGTCGGTGTCGATGTCACCCAGGACCTTGGCGATTTCGGCGATCATCAGGCGTTGGCCGTAGCGCGGCTTGAGGCTCTTGGCTTCGAGAAAACGCGAGTAGGCGCCCTGGATCGTGGTTTTGAGTTCGGTGCTGATCATTGATTGTCGGGCGTTAAAAACGCTGGATAAATTTTCAGTAGTTCGGTTCGGCCGCTATCATACCCCGCTAATGAATCCCGCGCAGAACGGAGTACCCCAATGACACTTTTTAGCCTCACTTATAGCCTGCATGTACTGGCAGCCCTGGTCTGGGTCGGCGGCATGTTTTTCGCCTGGATGGTCTTGCGACCCGCTGCGATCACGGCACTGGAGGGCCCTGCCCGGCTGAAGCTGTGGGTAGAAGTGTTTCAAGGTTTTTTCCGTTGGGTCTGGGTGGCGGTCGTGCTGTTGCCGGTCAGCGGCGTGGGCATGCTGCACATGCACTTCGGTGGCTTTGAAACTGCGCCACGTTATGTACAGGTGATGATGGGCTTGTATGTGGTGATGACCGCGCTGTTTATCCGCATTCAGGCGCTGATGTTGCCGGAGTTGCGCACCGCGGTGGCCGAGCAGGATTGGCCGGCGGGTGCCGGTGTGCTGGGACGGATTCGCCGCTTGGTGGGGATCAATCTACTGGTGGGGTTGGCCGTGGTGGCGATTGCTGCGGCTCGGCCGATGTTTTGAATCTGCCGAGCTTTTGTGGCGAGGGGGCTTGCCTGTGGCGAGGGAGCTTGCCCCCGTTCGGCTGCGTAGCAGTCGTAAATCCAGACAACGCTAACCTTCAGCAGTATTGCGATTGCCGGAATTTGGGGCCGCTTCGCGGCCCAACGGGGGCAAGCCCCCTCACCACAGGCAAGCCCCCTCGCCACAGGGCTCTCGGTGTTGCTTACATCCGCTGTACAACCACCGAACCCGCCGCGCCTTCCGGCCCCGGCTGACCATCAGCCCCAGGTTTACCGCTCTTGCCGCCATCGGCGTTGTAAATCAGGCAGCCCTTGGCCTTGCCACCCGCGCCCGGCTTGCCGCCAGGGCCGGCCAGGCCACCGGCGCCGCCGGCCACCTGAACCTTGATCCGGTCTGCGGGGAAATCGTGCGGCACTGCCAGTTTAACCAGAGCCCCTGGCGCTCCCGGCTGACCATTGCTGCCATCACTGCCATCGGCACCGCGCCCCGCCTGGCCCCAGGTGCAGCCCGGCTCCTGGCCGTTAGCCCCATCAAGCCCCACAAACCCCGGTGCGCCCGCACCACCGCGAGCATCAACGAGTAATTGCGCTGCGTTCAGTGCCTTGATCTGCAAATCAAGGTTGCGTCCGGATCGGGCGGCCTTCTGATAGGTCCCGGGGGCGCCACGGGCGGTGATCTGGCTGCCTTCGGACAAATCGGCGCGATGGACCTTCAGCGCCAGCGCCTGCTCCCCCGGCACGATGGCGATGCGTGCTTCACGGCCCAGATGCAACTCACCGACAATGACTTCGGTGACGTTCGAGGGAATCAGCAAGGTGCCGTAATCGGCCACTTCCAGACGTTCCAATTGCAGGGTGCTGGCGGTGTTGGGCAAGCGCATCAGCGAGTTGGGTTCGACACTCACCACCTGGGCGCTGGCCAATGGACTGATGAGTACGGCGAGCAGGCAGAGTTTACGCATGGGAAGCCTTCGAAGCGCTGGGGGCAGGAATGGTTTGCAGGTGAAATACGCCGAAAATGACGATCTTCAGGCGGTCAAGCCAGGGATGGGCGCGACCCCGGAGAGTGCGATAGCACAGCAACGCCTCCAGTAGATGGATGAACCCCAACAAGCCGCCGGCCAGATTGACCAACAGGTGCAGCGGAAAGACGAACGGCGTGAGCTGATTGACCAACACCACCAACCAGAACAGCAGGGTCAACAACCGCCCCAGCCCCCATAAGACTTTCATACGCGCCCCCGATGAGAATTATTGTTTGCGCGCACAGTAACGGCTTCCACGCGGGATAAGCCAGAGGGCAACGGAAAATTCTTCATGAAGGCCGCCGAACGGCCGTCGCAGCGCTCACAGGTGTCGCTCGACGGCTCTATCTCTTGGCTCAGCGGTTTATATGCAGTTCCACGCGACGGTTTTTCGCGCGACCTGCATCCGTTTCGTTGTCGGCAATCGGCTGACTCTCGCCCCTGCCTTCGCTGGTGACTTTGGTCGGCGCGACACCCTGGCTGATCAAGTACTCCGCCACGCTACTGGCACGTCTCTCCGACAAGGCCTGGTTGTACGCATCCGAGCCGACGCTGTCGGTATGGCCAACCACCTTGATGCTGACCACATCGGCATCCTCGAACTTGCTCATCAACGCATCCAGTTGACTCTTGGCCGTCGGGGTCAGGTCGGATTGATTGAAGACAAACAGTACATCGCTCAGAGTAATGACCTCCGATTGCACAGGTTCGGGCGGGACGCTGGCCGGATACTGCGGAACCGCGCAGCCGCGGTGGTCAACCGGGGTATTGGCGGGGGTGTCAGGGCAACGGTCACGTCGGTCGAAAACGCCGTCGCCATCTTCGTCGCCATCCTGGGCATAGCAGATCAAGCCGCCGGACAAGATACCCAGCGCCGCACCACCCGCGGCCCAGGCACCACTCTCGATTGCGCCCAGACCACCACCGACCAGACCGCCGATAAGGCTGCAAATTGGCCAGGTGCGTTGATTGAGGGGGGCAGTGCCATCGCTGTGGGTCGCGCAGCCGGTCAAGAGGCTGCCAAGAAGTAGAACCGGCAAGACGGTCCTTGTGAGAACGATCATATTGAAAGCTCCTGTGTCACCGGCCAATACCGGTTACACAGGAGTAAAGACCCGCATCCGCGACTGCACAAGGCGCGGATGCGAGGGGGGCTTAACGCTGGATTTTGATTTCCGTACGACGGTTCTGTGCACGACCGTCCGCAGTTTTGTTGTCCGCAACCGGCTGGCTTTCACCGGCGCCGACAACCGACACGAAGTTGCTGCGAGGTACGCCTTGCTCGATGAGGTATTCAACCACCGAGTGGGCGCGTTTATCCGACAGTTTCTGGTTGTAGGTGTCGCTGCCCACGCTGTCGGTATGGCCGGTTACGGTCAGTTGAGCAGTCGGGGCTTCGGCTTTCAGGCGAGTGGCAATCTTGTCGAGTACCTGTTTATCGGACGAGGTAAGCGTGGCTTTATCAAACTGGAAGTGAACATCGCGGATGACGATGGTTTCTTCCTTGACCACAACCGCTTCTTCGACCACAGGTGCTGGTGGTGGGCAACCGTTGGCATCGACCTGAACGCCTTTTGGCGTGCCTGGGCACTTGTCACGGCTGTCCGGCACACCATCGCCGTCTTCGTCGCCATCACCGTGAACCCAGCAATAAGCCGCTGCCGTACCGCCGACGAGCAGAGCACCATACCCCGCCCATGCCGAGCTTTCGGTCGCACCGAGGCCCGCGCCCACGACACCACCAACTGCCGCACAGGTCGGCCAGTCGGTTTTCTGCAAACCTGCGCAACCAGTCAAGACACTGGTTAGCAGAACCAAGGGTAATGCTGTCCGAACTATGCTCATCTAGTTTTCTCCTGAGGGATCGGCTTAGAACCGATTCAGGTAGTAAAGACCCGAGTTTTAAACTCCGCCAGCAATAGGCCATGCTGTTTATTAGTGTAATAACGGCAAGTTGGCGCTTTTGTCGCCAAGCCGCTCTAGGCCCAAAGGTTCGGGCAGGCTAGTCTTGGCAGATCTGATTGAGGATCTTCGATGATTGCAGGTATTTCTTCACGCACGCCACAACAGGCACTGGCCGCCTTACTTGACCGATATGCCCCTGCGCGCCTGTTGTTGATCGGCGCCAGCGAGTTCCCGGCGCTGGAGGCTTTCAAACTCGCGCACCCGGACAGCTGCGTCGCTTTCGCTGCCCCCGGCCCGTTGCCCGACGATTTGGCGGCCCGGCGTTTCGACCTGGCCCTGGTGGTCGATTGCCTGGAGCACCTGCCCAAGCGCGATGGCCTGAACCTGCTGGGTGGTATCCGCAACCTCAACGCCAGCCGCATCGCCGTGCTGGCGGATCTGCCGGCCTGTGGCTGGCAGGAAACCGACTTTTTCTCCCTGGCCCTGCAAGCCAGCGAACGCTTTCAACGGGAGGAACAGGTCCTGACCCTGTTCACCTACGATCTGCTTGAATACAAACAGGTCCCCGACTGGCTCAACTCGCGCTTCTGGGCCAATCCGGAAAACTTCGGGAAATACTGGTGGTAATGCAATGAGTACATCCATTTGCCCTTGCGGCAGCGGCACCCTGCTCGACGCCTGCTGCGGTCATTACCATGCCGGCCACCCAGCGCCATGCGCGGAGGCCTTGATGCGCTCGCGCTACAGCGCCTACGTGCTGGGGTTGGTCGACTATCTGGTGGCCACCACCCTGCCCGCCCAACAGGCCGGCCTGGACCGTCAATCGATCAGCGACTGGAGCGCGCAAAGTACGTGGCTGGGCCTTGAGGTGGAAAGCTCCGAAGTCCTGGGCGGCCAGCCTGAACACGCCTTCGTGACCTTCACCGCGCGGTGGCACGACAGCAATGGCGAGCACAGTCACCGCGAACGTTCGTCATTTGTGCAGAACACCGGGCGCTGGTATTTCATCGACCCCACCGTGGCGCTCAAGCTCGGACGCAATGACGCCTGCCCGTGCGCGAGTGGGCAGAAGTTCAAGAAGTGCTGTGCGGGGTATTTCAGCAGCTAGGACATGGAATGCCTGTGTGTCACGCAGGCGCTGCCGAAGGTTGCGATCTTTTGGGTCTAGACTGGGGCTCAAGGGAGACACACCACGATGATCATTCGCCGCGGCTCACTCTATCTGCTCACTTTGTTCCTGACACTGGGGCTTGGCGGCTGTGCATCGTGGTTCGGCGACGACTTGCCGGACCCCGAGGTCCATCTGGTGAAAGTCGAGGTGGTCAGCGCCAAACTGCTGGAACAGAAATTCCTCCTGCATTTTCGCATCGACAATCCCAACGACAGCGACCTGACGGTGCGCAGCCTGGAGTACCGCGTTCACTTGGCTGACATTCTGCTGGCCGATGGCGAGTACGAACACTGGTTCACCATCAGCCCCAGGCATAGCGCGTACTTCAAGGTGCCGATCCGCACCAACCTGTGGTCCAAGGTCCGTGATCTGGCCAAACTGCTGAAAAAATCCGACCGACCCATTCCCTATCGTCTGGAAGGTGAACTGGAAACCGGTATATTCATCGCCCACTACGTGCACCTGGCGCGCAATGGCGTGATAATCGCCGCCGATTTAATTCCGGAGCAACACCGATGACCCAGCAACCCCACGTCCACGGCCCTGACTGCAACCACGATCATGACCATCACCAGCATGATCACGACCACGACCACGGCCATGTCCACGGTCCGAACTGCGGCCACGCTCACCAGGAACCGGTGCGCAATGCCCTGAAAGACGTCGGCCGCAACGATCCGTGCCCATGCGGCAACGGCAAGAAATTCAAGAAGTGCCACGGCGCTTGATGCTTCGGGCGAATTCTTGCTTCGCCTGCTGAATCGTCTTCGCGAGCAAACCTGTGCTGTTGAATGCAGTTCCCTTGTGGGAGCGGGCTTGCTCGCGATAGCGCTGTGTCAGGCAACAACGATGTTGAAGCTGAGGCCCTCTTCGCGAGCAAGCCCGCTCCCACAATAGTTGTCAGTCATGCATCAGAAGGGTGGCAGCGCTGACCACCGTCGCATACTCGCCGTGCAGATTTCCCAGCGACATCGCATGCACTTCTTCGGCGCTATGGGCCTGGTCAAAAAAATCAGCCTTGTCGAAGGTAAAGCACGCATCCTCGACCACCCACGTATCAAACCCCAGGTTGCCCGCGGTACGCGCCGTGGATTCCACCGAGTTGTGGGTCGCGACACCGACGATGATCAACTGCCCGATCCCCGCCTCGCGCAACTGCGCCTCCAGTCCCGTCGCACAAAACGCATCCGGCACCTGTTTCTGGATCAAGCGTTCACCGGTCCGTGGCGTAAAACGCTCCTGAAACTCCACCCCCGACTGCTGCGGCCAGAATACCGAGTCTTCCGAGCGGGACAGGTGTTGCACATGGATCACCGGCCGGGCCGTGCGCCGCCAATGGCCGAGCATTTCCAGCATGCGCTCTTCGGCCTCTGGATTATTCCTGCGACCAAGCCTGGGATGCAGGATGCCTTTTTGTTGATCGATGATGATCAGTGCCGCGTTTGCCTTGAGCTCCATGCCGACTGTTCTCCTGGATTGTTGAGCGTGTCGCACTTCAACACCCCCCATTGCGACTGGCAAGACGGCGATCTTTCCGGTTTATCAGACAAATCCTGAAATAACCTTGTACCCCGCTTGCGCGGCCACCTCCCGCTCACTAACGTAGCGCCTTTATTGCGCGCCGCCGCCTCTACCCCCGCAGGAGCTTTGCCATGGCCTCGCCAGCCCTTACTCATTTTCTACCCCGGTTCGGCGTTGCCGCAGCAGTGGCCGGCGTCTTGAGCCTGACCGGTTGTCAGAACTTCGACGCCCAGGACACCCTCCCGCCGGCCTCCGGCGTACAACCGCTCAAGGGCCTGGCGCAAAACGTTTCGGTGCGCCGCAATGCCATGGGCATGCCGCTGATCGAAAGCAACAGCTTCCACGACGCGCTGTTCACCCTCGGTTACGTGCATGCCAGCGACCGCATCACGCAGATGGTTACCCTGCGCCTGCTGGCCCAGGGCCGTTTGGCTGAAATGCACGGTGCCGAACTGCTGGATGCCGACCGTTACATGCGCGCGGTCAACCTGAAGAAAAGTGCTGGCGAGTTGTACAAGGCCTCTTCGCCGCGCCTCAAACGCTTCTTCGAAGTCTATGCGCGCGGAGTCAACGCCTACCTGTTCCGCTACCGCGACAAACTGCCGGCGGATCTGGCGGCCAGCGGCTACAAACCCGAGTACTGGCAACCGGAAGATTCGGCGTTGATTTTCTGCCTGCTGAACTTCAGCCAGTCGACCAACCTGCCGGAAGAAATTTCCACGCTGGTACTGGCCCAGACCGTCACCAGCGACAAACTCGCATGGCTGACGCCATCGGCTCCCGACGAAAAATTGCCGGTCGCCGAAAGCGAAAAACTCCAAGGCCTCAAGCTCAACGGGCAAGTACCGGGGCTGGCCGAGCTCAGTAAAGCCACTGGGCAACTGTCGGACCTGAACCTGCTGGGCGCCACTTCCTCGAACAACTGGGCAATCGCCCCGCAACGCAGCCGCAGCGGCAAGAGCCTGTTGGCCAGTGACACTCACGGCCCGCTGGGCGTGCCTTCGCTGTTCAGCTACGTGCAGATTCGTGCGCCGAAGTATCAAGCGTCCGGCGTGACCATCGCCGGCCTGCCGATGGTGCTTGGCGGTTTCAACGGCAAAGTGGCGTGGAGCATGACGTCGGTGATGGGCGACAACCAGGACCTGTTCCTGGAGAAGATCAAACGCCAGGGCAACGGGCTCACCTATGAAAACGCCGGGAAGTGGCAGCCGGCGATCGTGCGCAACGAAACCTACTTCGTCAAAGGCCAGCGACCGATTCGCGAAGCTGTCTACGAAACCCGCCATGGCCCGCTGCTCAACAGTGCCCAGGGCACCACGCTGGCCAATGGCTTCGGCCTGGCCTTGCAGACGCCAAGCTTCACCGACGACAAGTCCCTGGACGCGTTCTTCGACCTGTCCCGCGCCCAGAGTGTCGAGAAAGCCTCGGATGCCAGCCGTGAAATCCGCGCCATCGCGCTGAACCTGGTGTTCGCCGATGCCAGCCACATCGGCTGGCAAGTCACCGGTCGTTACCCGAACCGCCGCGAAGGTGAAGGCCTGCTGCCTTCCCCGGGCTGGGAAGGTCGTTACGATTGGGACGGTTACGCCGACCCGATGCTGCACCCGTATGACCAGGACCCGGCCCAGGGCTGGCTCGGCACCGCCAACCAGCGGGTCATCCCCCATGGCTACGGCATGCAATTGTCCAACTCGTGGGCGGCACCGGAGCGCGGCGAGCGCCTGGCCGAACTGGCTGGCGCAGGCAAACACGACAGCCGCAGCCTGATTGCCATGCAGTATGACCAGACCACCACTTTCGCTGCCAAGCTGAAGAAAATGTTCGAAGCGCCGGGCATGGCCCAGCCACTCAAGCAAGCCATGGACGCTTTGCCGGTGGCCGATCGCGCCAAGGCACACGAAGCCTACAGCCGCTTGATGGCGTTCGACGGCAAGCTCAGCCCGACCTCCACCGATGCGGCCATCTACGAACTGTTCCTGCAGGAAAGCACCCGGCAGATCTTCCTCGATGAACTGGGCCCGGAAAGCAGCCCGGCGTGGAAGGCCTTTGTCGCCGACGGCAAGTTGTCCTACGCAGCCCAGGCCGATCACCTGCTCGGACGTGAGGACAGCCCGTTCTGGGATGACGCGCGCACCGCGCAGAAAGAAGACAAACCGGCCATCCTCGCTCGCAGCCTAGCCGCCGCGATCAGTGCAGGCGACAGCCAGTTGGGCAGCGATCACAAAGCCTGGCAGTGGGGCAAACTGCACCGCTATGAGTGGAAAAACAGCAACGGCCAGACCGTACGCGGGCCATTGCCGGCTGGCGGCGATCACACCACGCTCAACACCTCGGCGTTCGCCTGGGGCCAGGACTTCAACACCACGCTGGCGCCGGCCATGCGCTTTATCGTCGACTTCGGCCAGTCCGAACCGCTGATGGCGCAGAACGGCACCGGCCAGTCCGGCAACCCGGCCAGCCCGAACTACCTCAACAGCATCGAACCGTGGCTCAAGGGGCAATACATGAGCCTGCCGATGCAGCCGCAGAACTTCGACAATGCCTATGGCAAGAATCGACTGACGCTGACACCCGGCAAGTAACACGGGTCCCTTGTGGGAGCGGGCTTGCTCCCACATTGGTATTTCATCCATCATGAAATCCCGATAGAACTTCTACCCCCGCGCCAACCTCATAGCTAACAAGTCCCTCCACTCTGACAACGCCATGGACCTTGTTATCTCGCGTCCCGAAGGTTTGTACTGCCCCGCCGGCGACTTTTACATAGACCCGTGGCGGCCGGTCGAACGCGCCGTGATTACACACGCCCACGGCGACCATGCCCGTGTCGGCAGTCAGCATTACCTGGCGGCAGCGCCCGGCGAGACCATCCTGCGCGCGCGACTGGGCCAGGACATCAACCTGCAAACCCTGCGCTATGGCGAACGGCTGCTGCATCAAGGCGTGTTCCTCAGTTTTCATCCCGCTGGCCACCTGCTCGGCTCGGCGCAGATTCGGCTGGAATACGGCGGGGAAGTCTGGGTCGCATCCGGGGACTACAAGATCGAACCCGATGGCACTTGCGCGCCGTTTGAACCGGTACGCTGCGACACCTTCATCACCGAATCGACCTTTGGCCTGCCGATCTACCGCTGGCAACCCCAGGCGCAGGTGTTTGCCGAGATCAATCAGTGGTGGCAGGCCAATTCGGCAGTCGAAAAAACCAGCGTGCTGTTCTGCTATTCCCTCGGCAAGGCCCAGCGCATTCTCCATGGCATCGACGCACGAATCGGCCCCCTTCTGGTGCATGGCGCCATGGAACCGATCAACCGGATCTACCGCGAAGCGGGGGTTTACCTGCCCCTCACGATTAATGCCGCCGAAATCAAAAAGAACGACCCGATGATGCGCAAGGCACTGGTGCTTGCCCCTCCTTCGGCGGCGAACAGCAGTTGGATGCACCGCGTCGGCGATTACAGCGATGGCTTCGCCAGTGGCTGGATGCGTGTACGCGGCACACGGCGACGGCGCGGCGTGGACCGAGGCTTCGTGCTGTCCGACCACGCCGACTGGCCAGGTCTGCTATGGGCCATCGAACAGAGCGGCGCGCAGCGGATCATGGTGACCCATGGATCGGCCGGCACACTTGTACGCTATCTGCGCGAGCAGGGGTTCGATGCCATGGCGTTCGATACCCAATTTGGTCATGACGAAGAGGACGTGGTCATCGCCGCCGCCGAGCCCGCCGAGATGCTGCCATGAAGGCGTTCGCCGAGCTGTATGCCGAGCTGGACGCATCCACTTCGAACAACGCCAAACTGGCGGCGATGCAAAACTACTTCGCCCAGGCCGCGCCGGAAGATGCCGCATGGGCCGTGTACTTTCTGTCAGGGGGACGCCCCCGGCAGTTAGTACCGGTACGGGTACTGCGCGAACTGGCGGTGGTGTTTTCGGGGTTGCCGGAATGGCTGTTCGAAGAGAGTTACCAGGCCGTCGGTGATCTCGCGGAAACCATTTCGCTGGTGTTGCCGCAAATGTCGCACCGTTCAACCGACGGCTTGGCCACCTGGGTCGAGGACAAGCTGCTGCCACTGCGTGGCGATACACCGCAATCCCTGGCCCAGCGGTTACCGATGCTGTGGGCGCAACTGGACAGCCCGAGCCTGATGATCTGCATCAAGCTGATCACCGGCAGCTTGCGCGTCGGTGTGTCCAAATTGCTCGTGACTCGCGCCCTGGCAGCCATGGCCCACCTCGACAGCAAACGCGTGGCGCAGCGGCTGGTGGGTTACACCGACCAGACCCACCGCCCCAGCGCCGCCAGCTACTTGAAACTGATCGCCGCCGAATCCGTTGATGAATACGCCCAGCGCGGTGGCCAGCCCTACCCGTTTTTCCTCGCCCACGCCTTGGCGTCGTCCGTGGAGCAATTCGAAGCACGGCTCGGTCCCGTCCAGCACTGGCAGGCGGAATGGAAATGGGATGGCATCCGCGCCCAGGTGATCAAGCGCGACGGGCGACTGTGGATCTGGTCACGGGGTGAAGAGCTGATGACCGAACGCTTCCCCGAACTGGACAGCTTGATTCTGAGCCTGCCCGACGGATCAGTGATCGATGGCGAGATTGTCGCCTGGAAATCCGCGCCAACCGGCAGTGAGAAGGCCTTTGAGCCCGCTGTGCAACCTTTCGCCCTCCTGCAACAACGCATCGCTCACAAGACCCTGGACCGGAAAATCCTCGAAGACGTGCCGGTGGTGCTGCTCGCCTTCGATTTGCTCGAATGGCAGGGTGAAGACTGGCGCAACCGGAGTCAGGCCGAGCGACGCGCACAACTGGAATGGGTGGTCAGCGACTGCGCCAATCCACGGTTGCACCTCTCGCCGTTGTTGAGCGGCGACACCTGGCTCGACCTCGCCCGCCAGCGCGAGGCATCACGCGCCCTCGGTGTCGAAGGCCTGATGCTCAAGGCGCGCGTTGCCCTGTACGGTGTCGGCCGGACCAAGGGCATGGGCGTGTGGTGGAAATGGAAAGTCGACCCGTTCAGCGTTGACGCCGTGCTGATCTATGCGCAACGGGGGCAAGGACGCCGGGCCAGCCTCTATAGCGACTACACCTTCGCCGTCTGGGACGGCCCGCCAGATGCCATCGAACGCTCCCTTGTGCCGTTCGCCAAAGCTTATTCAGGGCTGAGCGACGACGAAATCCGCCAGGTCGACAGCATCGTGCGCAAGACCACGGTGGAAAAATTCGGCCCGGTGAGCAGTGTCCAGCCGACTCTGGTGTTTGAACTGGGTTTTGAGGGAATCGCCCTATCCCGCCGCCACAAAAGCGGGATTGCCGTGCGCTTTCCGCGGATGTTGCGCTGGCGCAAGGACAAGTCGGTCGAAGAAGCCGACAGTCTGGCGACCCTGCAGAACCTGCTCAACTAGGCCCTCTTTTTATCCTCAATATTTTTTCTTTTTGAACCGAACGGGTGCGGCCATTTCCCTGCGCCCGTTTTCGTGCATAAATCTGTGTCCGGCTATTTCCAGACACCTTTTAAACGCTTGTTCGGCACTCTGGTTCGGAAATTGCTACTTTCAAAAGGTCTTACGCTTTCCAGTAACAATAATTCTGCGCCACAAGCGCTCATATTGGTTTTAGGGATTGAATAATGAAAAAAGCATTGCTGACCCTTTCTGCACTGGCGTTGTGCATGGCTGCTGGCTCCGCCATGGCAAAAGAATACAAAGAACTGCGTTTTGGCGTGGACCCTTCCTACGCACCGTTTGAGTCGAAAGCAGCCGATGGCAGCCTGGTAGGCTTCGACATCGATCTGGGGAATGCGATCTGCGCCGAACTGAAGGTCAAGTGCAAATGGGTCGAAAGTGACTTCGATGGCATGATCCCTGGCCTCAAAGCCAATAAATTCGACGGGGTGATCTCGTCGATGACCGTGACCGAAGCCCGTGAAAAAGTCATCGACTTCTCCAGCGAGCTGTTCTCCGGCCCAACCGCCTACGTGTCCAAGAAAGGTTCTGGCGTGACTGAAGACGTCGCTTCGCTCAAGGGCAAGACCGTCGGCTACGAACAAGGCACCATTCAGGAAGCCTATGCCAAGGCCGTTCTGGACAAGGCCGGCGTGAAAACCCAGGCCTACGCCAACCAGGACCAGGTTTACGCTGACCTGACTTCCGGTCGTCTCGACGCGGGCATTCAGGACATGCTGCAAGCCGAACTGGGCTTCCTGAAGTCGCCACAGGGCGCCGACTATGACGTCAGCAAGCCACTGGACGACCATTTGCTGCCGGCCAAAACAGCCGTTGGCATTAAGAAAGGTAACACCGAGCTGAAAGCACTTTTGGATAAAGGTATCAAAGCGTTACACGATGATGGCACCTACGCCACCATTCAGAAGAAACACTTTGGCGATCTGAATCTGTACAGCGGCAAATAATGCCCGGCGCCCATCTCGCGATGGGCGCTTTTTTCATCCGATCAGGTTGCTGATTTATGTTCGAAAACCTACTAGAAAATCTGGGGCTCTCTGCCTTCAGCCTCAAGGGCTTCGGTCCGCTGCTGATGCAAGGCACCTGGATGACAATCAAGTTGTCGGCCTTGTCGCTGTTGGTGGCCGTGTTGCTCGGGCTACTCGGTGCCAGTGCCAAGCTGTCAAAAGTCAAACTGATGCGCGTGCCTGCCCAGCTTTACACCACACTCATTCGCGGCGTTCCGGACCTGGTCCTGATGCTGCTGATTTTCTACAGCCTGCAAACCTGGCTGACGTCGTTTACCGATTACATGGAATGGGAATACATCGAGATCAACCCGTTCAGCGCCGGGGTCATCACCCTTGGCTTCATCTACGGTGCGTATTTCACTGAAACCTTCCGTGGCGCGATTCTCGCCGTCCCACGGGGTCAGGTCGAAGCAGCCACCGCCTATGGGCTCAAGCGCGGCCAGCGTTTCTGGATCGTGGTGTTCCCACAGATGATGCGTTATGCCCTGCCGGGTATCGGCAACAACTGGATGGTGATGCTCAAGGCCACGGCCCTGGTGTCGATCATTGGCCTCGCCGACTTGGTCAAGGCTGCCCAGGACGCTGGTAAAAGTACTTATCAGCTGTTTTATTTCCTGGTACTTGCCGCGATGATCTACCTGCTGATCACCAGCGCGTCCAACTTCATTCTGCGCTGGCTCGAACGTCGTTACTCCGCCGGTACCCGGGAGGCCGTACGATGATCGAACTTCTGCAGGAATACTGGAAACCCTTCCTCTACAGCGACGGTAACCACATCACCGGCCTGGCCATGACGATGTGGCTGCTCAGCGCCTCGATCTTCTTCGGCTTCCTGGTGTCGATCCCGCTGTCCATCGCCCGTGTATCGCCGCACTTCTACATCCGCTGGCCGGTGCAGTTCTACACCTACCTGTTCCGTGGCACGCCGCTCTATATCCAACTGCTGATCTGTTACACGGGGATCTACAGCCTGGCCGCCATTCGGGCTCAGCCAGTGCTCGACTCGTTCTTTCGCGATGCGATGAACTGCACCATCCTGGCCTTCGCCCTGAACACCTGCGCCTACACTACGGAGATCTTCGCCGGGGCCATTCGCAGCATGAACCACGGTGAAGTGGAAGCGGCCAAGGCTTACGGCCTGACCGGCTGGAAGCTATATGCCTACGTGATCATGCCGTCGGCCTTGCGTCGCTCGTTGCCGTACTACAGCAACGAAGTGATCCTGATGCTGCACTCGACCACCGTGGCCTTCACCGCGACCATCCCGGACATCCTGAAAGTTGCGCGGGACGCCAACTCGGCGACCTTCCTGACCTTCCAGTCGTTCGGCATCGCCGCGCTGATCTACCTGACCGTCACTTTTGCGCTGGTCGGCCTGTTCCGCCTTGCCGAACGCCGATGGCTGGCCTTCCTCGGGCCGACCCACTAGGTCTCAACCAGTTTCAGGAAACAACAGATGCGCCACCAGAAACATGATCTGCTGGCCCCGCTGCCGGGGACCGCACGACAGATCCACAGTTTTCACTTCGGCCCACAACCGGCCAATGGCAAGATCTACATCCAGGCCTCCCTGCACGCCGACGAAATGCCCGGCATGCTGGTGGCCTGGCACCTCAAGCAACGCCTGGCGGAGCTGGAAGCCGCCGGTCGCCTGCGCAGCGAAATCGTGCTGGTGCCCATCGCCAACCCGGTGGGCCTGGAACAGGTACTGATGGATGTGCCGCTGGGCCGCTACGAGCTGGAAAGCGGCCAGAACTTCAACCGCTGGTTCGTCGACCTCAGTGAGGAAGTCGGTAACGCGATCGAGGGCAAGCTCGGTGAGGATCCGCAGCACAACCTGCAACTGATCCGCAGCAGCCTGAGCGACGCGCTGGCCCGGCAAACTGCCGACACCCAATTGCAATCCCAGCGCCTGACCCTGCAACGATTGGCCTGCGACGCCGACATGGTGCTCGACCTGCATTGCGATTTCGAAGCGGTCGCTCACCTCTACACCACGCCGGATGCCTGGCCGCAGGTCGAGCCGCTGGCCCGCTACATCGGCGCCGAGGCCAGCCTGCTGGCGACGGATTCCGGCGGTCAGTCGTTCGATGAATGCTTCACCCTGCTCTGGTGGCAGTTGAAGGAGCGCTTCGGCGAACACTTCGACATTCCGCCAGGCAGTTTTTCGGTGACCGTCGAATTGCGCGGTCAGGGCGACGTCAATCACCCGCTGGCCGGCCTCGACTGCCAAGCGCTGATCGATTACCTGATCCATTTCGGTGCGATCGCCGGCGAACCCTCGCCCCTGCCCGACCTGCCCTATCCGGCGACACCCCTGGCCGGCGTAGAACCAGTGGCCACGCCCGTCGGCGGACTGCTGGTGTTCACCGCGCTACCGGGTCAGTACCTGGAAGCCGGGCAATTGATCGCCGAGATCATTGATCCGATCAACGATCGCGTCACCCCCGTTCATTGCTCCGCCGCCGGGTTGATGTACGCCCGTTCGCTGCGCCGCATGGCCACTGCCGGCATGGTGATCGCCCACGTCGCGGGCACCGAAGCCTATCGCAGCGGCTATCTACTTTCGCCTTGAGGATGCATGCCCCATGTACAAATTGACCATCGAAGGCCTGCATAAAAGCTATGGCGACCATGAAGTCCTCAAAGGTGTTTCGCTCAAGGCCAAGACCGGCGACGTCATCAGCCTGATCGGCGCCAGCGGCTCGGGTAAAAGTACCTTTCTGCGTTGCATCAACTTCCTGGAACAACCCAACGACGGCGCCATGAGCCTCGACGGGCAGAACATCCGCATGATCAAGGATCGCCACGGCATGCACGTGGCCGACGCCGACGAGCTGCAGCGGATTCGCACCCGCCTGGCCATGGTGTTCCAGCACTTCAACCTGTGGAGCCACATGACGGTGCTGGAAAACATCACCATGGCCCCGCGCCGGGTGCTGGGGTGCGACAGGAAGGAAGCCGAGGACCGCGCCCGGCGCTACCTCGACAAGGTGGGCCTGGCCTCCCGTGTGGCGGACCAATACCCCGCCTTTCTCTCCGGCGGCCAGCAACAACGGGTCGCGATTGCCCGCGCACTGGCCATGGAGCCGGAGGTCATGCTGTTCGACGAACCGACTTCGGCGCTGGACCCGGAACTGGTGGGTGAAGTACTCAAGGTGATCCAGGGCCTGGCCGAAGAAGGCCGGACCATGATCATGGTGACCCACGAAATGAGCTTCGCCCGTAAAGTGTCGAGCCAGGTGTTGTTTCTGCACCAGGGACTGGTGGAGGAAGAAGGCGCGCCGGAAGACGTGCTGGGCAGTCCGAAGAGCGAGCGGTTGCAGCAGTTCCTCAGTGGCAACCTGAAATAGCCACCGGGAGCAGTAGCGGAAGCCGGCCTACCCGGCTTCCAGCTTCGATCAACCGTTAGGCGCCCGCTTCGTTTTCCAGCCTGAAACTGCCATTTTTCACGTGCAGGTCATTAGCGTCCATCCCGCTGAAGCGCCCGACAAATTGCGCGTCACCTCCCACCGTCAACTCGAGCGTTCCCGGATAAAGCTCTGCCTCCGAGCTGCCGGTCACATGGATGACCATGGGAGATCCCTCGGTGAGCCCCAGGCTGAAGCTGCCACTCTGGATTCCCATCGGCAAGTACACGTAAAACGCTGTCCCCTGGCCGTTATCCGCCTCGATGCATTGAATGATTGACCGCTGATAAAAATCGAGCCCATCCGTTACGCGAAACTGCAGGGTGCCGTCCGCCGTGATGACCTCGGCACTCAAATATCCCGATCGATTTGCACTCATCTGAATGTTCCCTTTCATATTTGTAGTCAACTGTATGGTGCCCTCTGCCAGCGGCCCCGGGGCACGCGGCTCCCGGATAGAACCACGGTCTATCCGTCGATTGGTTTCCACGACAGACACAGTTACTTCCGAATATGTGCAGGCCGATTCAGACGCTACGTTCGTCCATGGCAACAACAGGCACAGGCCTGCCTGCTGAAGGCAACAAGCGCAGTTCACCGGGCATGAAAGGCGGAAATCGAAAATCAGGCAACAGGCGCAGGAGGCGGCTCGTCCGGCAGAGTCGGCTCGCCTGGCTCGTTAGGCTGTTCATTCGGGGTATCAGGATCAGGCTGGCCGGGAATACCCCCTGCCATGCTGACGGGCGGATGTGCCAACAAGGACCAGGCCAGAACGCCAACCTGATTGGGTTCAAGCCTTGCCAGTTCGGCACTGATTCGCGGATGGATCTTCATTCGGCACTCCTGAGCGATGGCCCGATCCACCTTGCGCGGATCGGAACAGTACACCCCATAGAGTGTACGCCCGCCCAGGAATTCCCGGCATTTGTCGGACGGTTGACTCAGGTACGCGGCAGGGTCACGCCACGCTGGCCCTGATACTTGCCGCCACGGTCCTTGTAGGACACTTCACACTCTTCGTCAGACTCGAGGAACAGCATCTGCGCCACGCCTTCGTTGGCGTAGATTTTCGCCGGCAGATTGGTGGTGTTGGAGAACTCCAGGGTCACGTGACCTTCCCACTCAGGCTCGAGCGGAGTGACGTTGACGATGATGCCGCAACGCGCATAGGTGCTTTTACCCAGGCAAATGGTCAATACATTGCGCGGAATGCGGAAGTATTCGACGGTGCTGGCCAGGGCGAAAGAGTTCGGCGGAATGATGCACACGTCGCTGTGGATATCGACGAAGCTGCCAGCATCGAAGTTCTTCGGGTCGACGATGGCCGAATTGATGTTGGTGAACACCTTGAAATGATTAGTGCAACGCACGTCGTAGCCGTAGCTCGACACGCCGTAGGAGATCACACGGTTATCGTCGCTGCCGCGCACCTGGCGCTCGACGAAAGGCTCGATCATGCCGTGTTCCTGCGCCATGCGGCGAATCCACTTGTCCGATTTGATGCTCATGGCGGGGGTGTCCTGAATAGCGAGGTCGAAAAATTCTGTCCGGCATCTTACCGGGCGCGCCGCCGGGTTCAAAGTCCGGGGTGCAATTCTCGCCGAACAGGCAGGAATTACGTGCTCTGGCGACGAACCGTCACACCGCCGATCCCTAAAACAGAGAAACCTTCGCAAGAAGCATTGGCACGTCTCGGAAAAAGGGTTAAGGTGGCGTCACTGTGCTGCTTGTGTCACTGAGAATCTCTACACGATATGTTGAATTTCGATCCAACCATCTACAAGAATTTTTCCTGCTCTTTGCACTCAGTCTCGGCCAGGGTTCTTCCTGAGTCGCAGTTATCTTTGTTCAAGGAGTTACACCATGTCTAATCGCCAAACCGGTACCGTTAAGTGGTTCAACGATGAAAAAGGCTTCGGCTTCATCACTCCACAATCCGGTGACGACCTGTTCGTTCACTTCAAAGCTATCCAATCCGACGGCTTCAAAAGCCTGAAAGAAGGCCAACAGGTTTCTTTCATCGCTACCCGCGGTCAGAAAGGCATGCAAGCTGAAGAAGTTCAAGTTATCTAACTTGCACTTGCTTTAGTAAAAAGCCCCGCCCTCAACAGCGGGGCTTTTTTGTGGGCGAGTGTTTTGTCCACACAAAAAAGATCGCCGCCTTCGACAGTTCCCGGGTTGTCCCTGCAGGAGCTGTCGAAGGCGGCGATCTTTTGATTTTCTTACCAGGTCACGCCAAACCCTGCGGTGTAGCGTGTCTTGTCCAGATCCGCGTCATCGGTGCCGCTGATGATGTCGCGCTCCGCCTTCAGGTTCAGCGAAGCCCAGTCGGTCACCTTGTAGCGCAACCCCATCTCGGCATCGAGTGCGTAATCAGCCACACCCGACAGCGGCTTGCCGACTTCACCACTGGTGAAAAACTCGACACGCTTGCCGATCAAGTAACGGTTGTAGTCCCACTTCATGGCCAGGGCGTAGAAATTGTCCTTACTGCCATCGGCGAACTCATAATCCGTGCGGTTGACCAGCGAGCCCAGGGAGAACGCCCCGAGTTCGTTATCCCAGAACTGATAGCCGGGACCGGTACCGACCGTGCGCTGACGGGAAAGGTCTTCGACCTTGTCGCGCTTGTACACCAGGCGCCCCTGCCAGAACCATTGCTCGGTCAGGAATCGGTCGATGGAGTACTCGGCCCGCCAGTTGTCGGTGGTTACCACGTCGTCCTGGAACTCACGGTTGTATTCGCCTTCGGCGGTATGGCGCCAGCGACCGTGGCGTGCACTGGTCTTGAAATCGATGTCGTAGTCATCGGTGTCGTTTTCCGCCCGCTGATAATCCAGCGCGACATCGACATTGCCTTTCCACACCAGATCCTCGACCACCGGTTTTGGCTTGAGAATCTGCTGAATGCTCGCCAGCTCGACCGTCTTCGGCGCTTCGCCGTTGGCCAGCGTGACTTTGCCTGCGTCCGCCGCTTTCAGCGACTTGGCTTTCTCGCCAGTGTAGGCATCCTGCTTGACCAGCAACTCCTGATCGCTGTCCAGGGTCTTGACCTGTTTCCAGTCGATCGTCACCGCCCCGGCATACTCGGTCTGGATCAGCAGCTTGCCACCATCGAACAGCGTGATCTTGCCACTCAACTTGTCACCGTTCTTCAACCACACGGTATCGGCTAGCAAGGGGGAGGAAGCACCAAGGACGGCGAGACACAGCAGGGATCTGGACAACATAAGCAAAATACGGGCTCGGGATTGCGAAAAAAATCGGCATTATCCTTAGGAATAAGGCCCTGACAAGGACTGACCCGACTATTTCTATTGAGTTCATTTCTCAACTGCCCGTGCAGGAATTACTCTACAGACGGTAAAGCAGACTTCTTCAGGACTGACGCACGTGACCGACCCAACCGATGAACCCGAGAGCGCGGCGCAAATCCGACGCACGGCGCTGTATCTGACACTGGCGCAAGTTCCCGAGGGCAAAGTCGTCAGCTACGGCCAATTGGCCGAGCTTGCAGGACTGGGTCGTGCCGCCCGCTGGGTCGGCCGCACCCTCAGCCAATTGCCGAGCGACAGCAAGCTGCCCTGGCACCGTGTCCTGGGCGCAAACGGGCGTATCAGCCTGCCGGTCGGCAGTCCTTCGGGCGACGAGCAGCGCGCGCGATTACGCATGGAAGGCATCAGTGTCCTGAACAATCGTGTTGATATTCAGCGCCATGGCTGGCGCCCGGTAGAGCACAGCGGTTAGAGTGCGCGCTTTGTTTCCGTATTTGTTGAGGCAGACTCCAGCCCATGCCCCGTAAAACCTGGCGCGCCGCGCTCGCCGCTTATGCCAGCCCTTCGACACTCGTGCTGTTGCTGCTTGGTTTCGCCGCCGGCCTACCCTACATGCTGGTGTTCTCGACGCTTTCAGTCTGGCTGCGTGAAGCTGGCGTGGCCCGTGAAACCATTGGTTATGCAAGCCTGATCGGCCTCGCGTATGCCTTCAAATGGGTCTGGTCGCCCTTGCTCGACCAATGGCGACTGCCATTGCTCGGCAAACTCGGCCGACGACGTTCCTGGCTCGTATTGTCCCAGGCACTGGTCATCCTCGGCCTGATCGGGATGGGTTTCTGCGACCCGCAAAAGCATTTGTCCTGGCTGATCGCCATTGCCGTGGTCGTCGCTTTCGCATCTGCGACACAGGACATCGCGGTCGACGCCTATCGCCTGGAAATCGCCGAGGACAATCGCCAGGCCGCCCTGGCTGCCAGCTACATGTCCGGTTACCGGGTCGCGGCACTGCTGGCTACCGCAGGTGCGCTGTACTTCGCTGAAGGCTTTGGCTCCACCGGCTTCAACTACAAGCATTCAGCCTGGGCCGGCACTTACATACTGTTCGGGGCGCTGATGCTCCCGGCACTGCTGACCTCCCTGTTCATGCGCGAACCACCCGTGCCGTTGCGCACGCAACTGCAGGCCGGGCGCTACAGCTTCGCGCACCAACTGGCCTCGGTGTTCGTGCTGATCATATTGCTGGTATCCGTGCCGGCCATGTTCACCCAACTCTACAACACCGACTTCGCCAGCGTGCTGTTCGAAGGCGTGAGCCTGCTCGACCTGCTGCTCGAAGACCGTGCGTTCCTGCGGGCCATCCTCTACATCACGCTCACCGCCCTGTGCCTCTCGGCCATGGGCCGTCGCGGCCTGGCGCCGGTACTCACCCCCGTCAACGACTTCATCCTGCGCTACCGCTGGCAAGCGCTGCTGCTGCTCGGCTTGATCGCCACCTATCGGATGTCCGATACGGTCATGGGGGTGATGGCCAACGTGTTCTACATCGACCAGGGCTTCACCAAGGACCAGATCGCCAGCGTCAGCAAAATCTTCGGCCTGATCATGACCCTGGTTGGCGCCGGCATGGGTGGCCTGCTGATCGTGCGATTCGGCATCCTGCCGATCCTGTTCATCGGCGGCGTCGCATCCGCGGCGACCAATATCCTGTTCCTGATGCTCGCCGACATGGGCCCCAGCCTGAACATGCTGGTGCTGACCATCTCCCTGGACAACTTCAGTTCCGGCCTGGCGACCTCGGCCTTCGTCGCCTACCTGTCGAGCCTGACCAACCTCAAGTTCTCCGCCACCCAGTACGCCCTGCTCAGTTCGATCATGCTGTTGCTGCCACGCCTGATCGGCGGTTACTCCGGGGTCATGGTGGAGAAGTTCGGTTATCACAACTTCTTCCTGATTACCGCCCTGCTCGGCGTCCCGACCCTGCTGTTGATCGCGCTGCACTGGTTCCAGGAGAACCGCCGCGCAGGCCCGACACCGACACCAGAACCGGTGCAGACCCCAGTCGCCGAAGAATCGTAGGTTCTTTACGCAGGAAAAATCGCGGAGGGCCGACTGAATCGTGTCCTCCTGCCACACCGCCGACCGCACGCCTGTACGCCAGCGGAACTCGCCCGTACAATGCTCCGTCATTTCTCGTCATCAGCAATCGATAACGGCCAACCATGCGCACCAGTCAATTTTTGCTCGCCACACAAAAAGAAACGCCTTCCGACGCGGTCGTGATCAGCCACCAGCTGATGCTGCGCGCCGGCATGATCCGCAAACTCGCCTCGGGCCTGTACACCTGGCTGCCGATGGGCCTGCGGGTAATGCGCAAGGTCGAAGCCGTTGTTCGTGAAGAAATGAACGCCGCCGGCTCTCTCGAAGTGTTGATGCCGAGCACGCAACCGGCTGAGCTGTGGCAGGAGTCCGGGCGCTGGGAAGAGTACGGCCCTGAATTGCTGCGCTTCAAGGATCGCCATGGCCGCGACTTCTGCGCCGGCCCGACCCACGAAGAAGTCATCACCGATCTGATGCGCAACGAATTGAGCAGCTACAAGCAGCTGCCGATCAACCTGTACCAGATCCAGACCAAATTCCGTGACGAAATCCGTCCACGCTTCGGCTTGATGCGCGGCCGCGAATTCATCATGAAGGACGCCTACTCGTTCCACGCCGATCAGCCTTCGCTGCAGGTCACCTACGACCGCATGCACCAGGCCTACTGCAATGTATTCACCCGCCTGGGCCTGAAGTTCCGCCCTGTTGAAGCCGACAACGGCTCCATCGGCGGTGCCGGTTCCCACGAGTTCCACGTGCTGGCCGAGTCCGGTGAAGACGATATCGTCTTCAGCAACGGCTCAGACTACGCCGCGAACATCGAGAAAGCCGAAGCCGTGCCACGGGAAACCTCGCGCGCCGCTGCGACCGAAGAGCTGCGCCTGGTCGACACCCCGAACGCCAAGACCATTGCGCAACTGGTCGAAGGCTTCAACCTGCCGATCGAGAAAACCATCAAGACCCTCGTGGTTCACGCCGAAGAGAAAGGCAAGCTGATTGCCCTGATCATCCGTGGCGACCACGAGCTGAACGAAATCAAGGCCGCGAACCAGCCTGGCGTTGCCAGCCCGCTGGTGATGGCGTCCGAAAGCGAACTGCGCGACGCCATTGGCGCCGGTGCCGGCTCCCTCGGCCCGTTGAACCTGCCATTGCCGATCATCATCGACCGATCGGTCGAGCTGATGAGCGACTTCGGCATCGGTGCCAACATCGACGACAAACACTACTTCGGCGTGAACTGGGAGCGCGACTTGCCTGTTCCGACCGTTGCCGACCTGCGCAACGTCGTGGCCGGTGACCCGAGCCCGGACGGCAAAGGCACCCTGGAAATCAAGCGCGGCATCGAAGTCGGGCACATCTTCCAGCTGGGCAACAAGTACAGCAAGGCGATGAAGTGCGAAGTGCTGGGCGAAAACGGCAAGCCGGTCACCCTGGAAATGGGTTGCTACGGCATCGGCGTGTCTCGCGTGGTGGCGGCTGCCATCGAGCAGAACAACGACGAAAACGGGATCATCTGGAGCGACACCCTCGCGCCGTTCCAGATTGCCCTGGTGCCGCTGCGCTACGAAACCGAACAGGTTCGCGAAGCCACCGACAAGCTGTACGCGGAACTCACCGCTGCCGGCTTCGAAGTGCTGCTCGACGACCGCGACAAGAAAACCAGCCCGGGCATCAAGTTCGCTGACATGGAACTGATCGGCATTCCACACCGGATCGTGGTCAGCGACCGCGGCCTCGCCGATGGCAACCTGGAATACAAGAGCCGTACCGAGGCCGAGCCGCAAGCGCTGCCGGTCGCTGAAGTACTGTCGTTCCTTCAGGCCCGTATCCGCCGCTGAAACCAGATAGAGACGTCATGTTCAAGCGAAACACCTTAGGCCTCGGTGCTGCCGCCTTGTGCGGCACCCTGCTGGTCAGCGGCTGTGCCAATCAGATGTCACAACGCAGCGAGCACGAGGAACGTGTCGAGCGCAAATTGCTCGATCACAGCCTGCAGATCGATGTCGGTGAGCCCAAGGTGCTTGAGCTGCCGCAACGGCGGGTGAAAATCCACGAGCAGAAGACTTTCGAAGTCACCGAGTACGAAGTCACGCGGCACTACGACCGCTATACGCCGTACCAACCCTGGCGGGAGATTTACGAAATCCCGCTGGGCGCGGTGGCCGTGGTGGCGGGCGTCGGTGCCAACGTGGTCAATGTGTTCGCCCTCGGCAATCTGCCGGACAGCGTGACCAAGGACTGGCTGAGCTACGGTTTCGCCGGGCTCAACCCGTTCATGAACGTGCAGTCACACGGTCGCGCGCAGCAGAACCTGGCTGGCATTGATGAAGTCCAGCGCGACAAGCGTACGGAGTACTCAAGCCTGCCGTGGAGCGAGCGTCCGGTTGAAGTCAAGGCCGGCAAGGAAACCTTCGAACTGACCACCGACAAGAACGGCGTATTGCGCCTGAATCTGCTCGACAACCCGTTCGCCGAACATGACATCAACCATCTGAGCCGATTGCTGATTCGTGTTGAGGATGGCCAGGACAACGTACGCACCGACTCCACCCTGGCCATCAGCAGCACCTTGCGCAGCAAGCTCTACGAGGCCCACGGGCTGATTTATGACGACCTCGAAGGAGATGAAGTCAATCAGTGGGTCCACCGGGTCAAACGCCTGTCGGAGCTGGGTCTTGAAGAAGAAGCCAGCGAGCTGGAGCAGAGCCTGATTGAACTGACACGCAATGATCCCGAGTTGCAGACGGAATTCCTCAAGTCACTGGCCCAGAATGGCGAGCGACTGGTGGCGAATCCGGGGCTGAACTAAAAGTCAAAAGCTTCGCGAGCAAGCCCGCTCCCACAGTTGATCACGCGGTCCATTGTGGGAGCGGCGGTGCGGCGATCCGACTTGCTCGCGAAGGCGCCCTCACATTCACCCCAGAACTACCGCTCAAACAACTCCATCTGCTCAAACCCGCCCCGCAAGTCCTCCAGCCGCACCCCGACCCCCAACAACCGCACCGGTTTGCCGCCGCGATTGAAAGCCTGGGTCAGCATCAACTGATAACTGCCCAAATCCCGCCCTGCCCCGGCCTGCTCCAATGTAGTCTGGGTGAAGTCGTGGAACTTCACTTTGACGAAGGGCTTGCCCGGACGATAGCTGCTGTCGATGCGCGCCATGCGGCCGGCCAGGGTCTCCAGCAACTCGGGTAGTTTATCCAGACAACTCCTCAGATCCGGCAGATCGACGTCGTAGGTATTTTCGACGCTAATCGACTGACGACGACTGTCGTTATGCACCACTCGGTCATCGATCCCGCGAGCCAGACTCCAGAGTCGCTCGCCAAAGCTGCCGAACTCACGCACCAGCGCCAACTTGTCCCACTCGCGCAATTGCAGGCAATCAGTGATACCCAGCTTGCCGAGCTTATCGGCGGTGACCTTGCCGACCCCGTGCAATTTGCTCACCGGCAAGCCACTGACAAAGTCCTCGACCTGGTCCGGCGTGATGACGAACAGGCCGTTGGGCTTTTTCCAGTCACTGGCGATCTTGGCCAGAAACTTGTTTGGTGCCACTCCCGCCGACACGGTGATATGCAACTGGTTGGAGACCCGACGCCGGATGTCCTGGGCAATTCGCGTAGCACTGCCGGCGAAATGCGCGCTGTCGGACACATCGAGGTACGCCTCATCGAGCGAGAGCGGCTCAATGATCTCGGTGTAGTCACGAAAGATCGTATGAATTTCCCTGGAGGCTTCTCTATAGGCATCCATGCGTGGCCTGACGATGGTCAGGTCCGGGCACAGCTTCAAGGCGTGCCCGGAGGACATTGCCGAACGCACCCCGTATGCCCGCGCCTCATAGTTGCAGGTCGCGATCACCCCACGCCGATCCGCCGACCCGCCCACCGCCAATGGCTTGCCGGCCAGACGCGGGTCATCGCGCATCTCTATGGCGGCGTAGAAACAGTCACAATCGACGTGGATGATCTTTCGCTGAGTCATGGCAAAGCAGTGTTCATGGCAAGGAAAAGGCGTCTTGGTACGACGGATATGCAGTATCTCACCGACACCTGTATATAGCACCAGTAGTCTGAATGTTCTTTTCGACGCGTGGGAAATGTCGCTGATGAATTTATTTTTTCAATCGGGAAATCATTCCCAATAGAGCCACAGGCCTTGCCCCGCCTGCCTCACAGACCGCAAACCCTCCCCGTCGACTAGCTAACCGATTGAAGCAGAACAGGTTTTATCAGAATTGAAGGTTGACACCCGAGCGCATCTCTATAGAATGAGCCACACAGACGCGGGATGGAGCAGTCTGGTAGCTCGTCGGGCTCATAACCCGAAGGTCGTCGGTTCAAATCCGGCTCCCGCAACCAAACATCAAAAAAGGCTACTCGAAAGAGTGGCCTTTTTTGTGCGTGCTTGTTTTGTAGCGCCGAGCGCCGAAACAAGGCCTGGGCCCTCAACCCTACCAAAACAGGAAATCGTTCTGATTCCGAAACTTAGGTTGTGCCTGCGACCGTTTGCCGCGATTCAACGTTTATTTGACCTGCTTCAGGATTAACGGTTGACACCCACGCGTATCTCTATAGAATGCCGCCACACAGACGCGGGATGGAGCAGTCTGGTAGCTCGTCGGGCTCATAACCCGAAGGTCGTCGGTTCAAATCCGGCTCCCGCAACCAAACATCAAAAAAGGCTACTCGAAAGAGTGGCCTTTTTTGTATCTGTTGAAAAAGTCCTTTCGCAACAATGATCTGTCACTGTGTAGCAAGCCGTTTGGGATCCCCCATGCGCCAGGTTCAGACTATGCTCTATCACAGGCTGAAGCCCTCACGACTGATGTCGCGCCGTCCCCGCCGCCCGGTGATAGGCGTTAATATTTGTGATTATTTTTTTCTACAGGGATTGGTAACTTGGCTGGATACCCCCATCCTGTCGCGCACAATCCAAGAGGTGATTGATGCGCGCCAACTCGTCTGATTCACAAGACACTGTCACAGCGACACAACCGATCAACGCGGAGCGTCTGCGCCTGCTTGATCGATTGAGCAAGTACCGTCAACCCATCGGCCTGGCGGTCACCCTGCTGTTGTTCGCGATCGCGCTGATTGCCTGTCGCCACCTGTTGAGCGAACTCGACCTTTACGCGCTGCACGACTCGATCCTCGAAGTTCCGAAACCTGCGTTGATGGGCGCCCTGGGCGCAACCGTGGTGGGTTTCATCATTCTGCTCGGCTACGAATGGTCGGCCAGCCGCTATGCCGGGGTGAGCCTGGCACCGCGCGCGCTGGCACTGGGTGGTTTCACCGCCTTTGCCATCGGCAACGCCATCGGTCTTTCAATGTTGTCGGGGGGCTCGGTTCGCTATCGCCTCTATGTCCGTCATGGCCTGGGAGCGGCTGAAGTCGCCCGCATGACGCTGTTCGCCAGCCTCTCGCTGGGCTGCGCCCTGCCGCCGCTGGCCGCCCTGGCGACACTCAGCGACCTGCCAGCCGCGTCTACGGCCCTGGGGCTCTCCGAGACGCTGCTGGGCGTAGTGGCCGCCGTGGTGCTCGTGCTGTTTTCGGTGTTGGCGATCGGTCTCTATCGTCGTCGGCTTCCGGACCAGCCTTTCCCGGACAACCTGCTGGTCAGGATCGGGCGCCGTACCTTACGCCTGCCGGGGCGTCGCCTGACGTTCCTGCAATTGATCATCACGGCCCTGGACGTAGCGGCCGCCGCGACTGTCCTCTATCTACTGCTGCCGGAAACGCCACCCTTCGGCGCGTTCCTTCTGGTTTACCTGCTGGCGCTCGCCGCCGGCGTGCTCAGCCATGTGCCGGGCGGTGTCGGGGTGTTCGAGGCTATATTACTGGCGGCGTTTTCCGACACCCTCGGTGCTGCGCCGCTGGCAGCCGCCCTGCTGCTCTATCGTTTGATCTACGTGGTCCTGCCGTTGCTGGTGGCCTGCCTGCTGTTGCTGATCAACGAAGGCCAGCGCCTGTTCCAGACACGCCAGACCTTGCGCGCGGCCTCAGGCCTGGCGGCTCCGATACTGGCGGTGCTGGTATTCCTGTCCGGCGTTGTCCTGCTGTTCTCCGGCGCCACTCCGGAAATCGATACCCGCCTGGAACACATCGGTTTCCTGATCCCCCATCGACTGGTCGATGCTTCGCACTTTGGCGCCAGCCTGGTCGGCGTCCTTTGCCTGTTGCTGGCCCAGGGCCTGCGTCGGCGGCTGTCGGCCGCATGGATGCTGACCACCATTCTGTTGCTGGTCGGCGCCCTGCTCTCACTGCTCAAAGGTTTTGACTGGGAAGAAGCCAGCCTGATGGTGCTGACGGCGAGCCTGCTCGGGGTATTCCGCCGCTCGTTCTATCGCCCCAGCCGCCTGACCGAACTGCCGTTCTCGCCGCTGTACCTGGTGGCCAGCCTGTGCGTACTCGGTGCTTCGATGTGGCTGCTGCTGTTCGCCTACCAGGACGTTCCGTACAGCCACCAACTCTGGTGGCAGTTCACCCTCGACGCCGACGCCCCTCGCGGCCTGCGTTCGCTGCTCGGCGCCGCAGTGTTGCTGGTGGTGGTGTCGCTGACCTGGCTGCTGCGCACCGCGCGTCCGGTCATTCACCTGCCGACGCCCGACGAACTGGAGCGCGCCAGCAAGATCCTCATGGCATCGGCCCAACCAGATGGCGGCCTGGCCCTGACCGGTGACAAGGCGCTGCTGTTTCACCCCAATGACGAAGCCTTCCTGATGTACGCCCGCCGTGGCCGCAGCCTGGTGGCGCTGTATGACCCGATCGGCCCGGGCCAGCAACGGGCGGAAATGATCTGGCAGTTCCGCGACCTGTGCGACATCCACCACGCCCGTCCCGTGTTCTATCAAGTGCGCGCCGAGAACCTGCCGTACTACATGGACATCGGCCTGACCGCGATCAAGCTCGGCGAAGAAGCGCGGGTCGACCTCAAGCGTTTTGATCTCGAAGCCAAGGGCAAAGAGATGAAGGACCTGCGTTACACCTGGAACCGTGGCACCCGTGACGGCCTGTCCCTGGAAATCCATGAGCCGGGCCACGCGCCGATGGATGAGCTCAAGGTGATTTCCGATGCCTGGCTGACTGGCAAAAATGTCCGCGAGAAAGGTTTTTCGCTGGGCCGCTTCAGCGATGACTACCTCAAGTATTTCCGCATCGCGGTGATTCGTTTCGAAGGGCGCCCGGTGGCGTTCGCCAACCTGCTCGAGACCTATGGTCATGACCTGGCCAGCCTCGACCTGATGCGCGCCCACCCGGACGCCCCGAAGCTGACCATGGAATTCATGATGGTCGGCCTGATTCAACATTATAAAAACCATGGATACGCGCGTTTCAGCCTGGGCATGGTGCCGTTGTCGGGGTTGCAACCCCGTCGCGGCGCACCATTGACCCAGCGCCTGGGCTCGATGGTATTCCGCCGTGGTGAGCAGCTGTATAACTTCCAAGGCTTGCGCCGCTTCAAAGACAAGTTCCAGCCTGATTGGGAACCCCGTTATATGGCCGTGCCCGCCGGACTCGATCCGCTGGTTGCGCTGGCCGACACTGCCGCCCTGATCGCGGGCGGCTTGACCGGATTGGTGAAACGCTGATGATTCAACGCTCCTTGCGGTATGTATTGGGCACACTGGTGATAGTGGCCCTGGTTCTCGGTGGCGGTTACTGGTACCTCAAACGCCCGGCACCGGAACCGACCCTCCAATTGCTGACCCCGGCCGACGGTGCGCCGATGACCCGTGTCATCCCCGGCACCACGCCGCGCGCCCAGGTGCTGGTGGCGGTCAACGAAGACCAGAAACTCAGCGACAAGCAATTGATGACCCTGAGCCGCAGTGGCTCGGCGCAAATTGTCCAGGTGATCCTACCCAAGGACTGCCTGCTGCAAAGCCGCGCCCTGCAATCGGGCCTGCGAGAACTCAAAGGCCCGGCGACCCTGGTCAGCGGCATCGGTCCCGGTGCCGTGCTGGCCTGGCGCTGGCTGTCCGAGCAAAAGGACGACAAGGCCTACGCCGTCTCGGTCGACCTGGCCCTGGAAAAGGGTGGCTGCACGCACCTGTTGCCGAAAAGCGCCGCCCACGGCCGCTGGCTGGCAGCGTGGAACGACAACCCGGACGACACCAGCGCCGGCTTCGTGCGCGATCAACCGAACGCCGAGACCAGCATCAGCGACTACGACATCAACCTGCCGCAAGTGCTGAACAACGAACTGCGCAAGATCCTCGTCGGCGGCGACAAGGCCGCTGGTGGCCTGCAGATCCCGGTGGTCGAAGTGCCTGCCGGTCAGGCCAGGGACACCGTGACCCTGTTCCTGTCCGGCGACGGCGGCTGGCGCGACCTGGACCGCGATGTGGCGGGCGAGATGGCCAAGATCGGCTACCCGGTGGTCGGCATCGACACCCTGCGCTACTACTGGCAGCACAAGAGCCCGGAGCAAAGCGCCCTGGACCTGGCTGAACTGATGCAGCACTACCGGCAGAAATGGGGCACCAAGCGCTTCATCCTGACGGGCTACTCGTTCGGTGCCGATGTCCTGCCGGCGATCTACAACCGCCTGGCCGAGTCGGAGCAGAATCGCGTCGACGCAATCATCCTGCTGGCCTTCGCCCGCACCGGCAGCTTCGAAATCGAAGTCGAAGGCTGGCTCGGCAACGCCGGCAAGGAAGCCGCCACCGGCCCGGAAATGGCCAAGCTGCCAGCCGCGAAAGTGGTGTGCATCTACGGCGAAGAAGAAACCGACGAAAGCGGCTGCACCGACAAGACAGCGGTGGGCGAAGCCATCAAGCTGCCTGGCGGCCACCACTTCGACGAGAACTACCCGGCGCTGGCCAAGCGTCTGGTGGATGTGATCGAGAAGCGCCAGCCGAAGGACGCGGCGGCTGCGGAGTGATCTGAGCCAACCCCAAAAAAGCCCCCGCTACTTCACGGTAGCGGGGGCTTTTTCATTCCAGCAAACACCACATATCCCCTGTGGGAGCGGGCTTGCTCGCGAAAGCGGTGTGTCAAACAACAACTATCTCGACTGACACGCCCCCTTCGCGAGCAAGCCCCACAGTGGATACTCATCGTCTGCAGACGTTGTGTTCGCCCACAAAAAAGCCCCCGCTGCCGCAAGGGCAACGGAGGCTTTTTGATCTAGCTTACATCTCCACCTGCGTACCCAGCTCAATCACCCGGTTCAGCGGCAGATTGAAGAAGCGCAAATTACCATTGGCGTTCTGCAACATGAACGCAAACAGTGCCTCACGCCAGCGCGACATGCCTTCGAGCTTGGAAGCGATGACCGTTTCACGGCTGAGGAAGTACGTGGTGCGCATCGGGCTGAAGTCCAGCTCGTCGAGGTGACACAGCTTCAAGGCTTTCGGTACGTCCGGCTCGTCGGTAAAGCCGAAGTGCAGGATCACCCGGAAGAAACCTTCGCCGTAGGCATCGACCTCGAAACGCCGTGTTGGCGGCACCCGCGGGATGTCTTCGTACACCACCGTCAGCAGCACCACTTGCTCGTGCAGTACCTGGTTATGCAGCAGGTTGTGCAACAGCGCGTGGGGCACGGCATCCGCCCGTGCCGTCAGGAACACCGCGGTGCCCTGAACGCGATGCGGCGGTTGTACCGCGATGCTGCTGATGAAGATCGGCAGTGGCAATCCACCCTCATCGATACGCTCGACCAGCAACTGCTTGCCGCGCTTCCAGGTGGTCATCAGTACAAAAAGCGCGAAACCGGCGATCACCGGGAATGCACCGCCCTGGACGATTTTCGGCACGTTGGCGGCGAAGTACACACCGTCCACCAACAGGAAACCCAGCAGGACCGGCACCACAAGCACCGGCGGCCACTTCCACAGCAGCAGGATCACCGCCGACACCAGAATACTGGTCATCAGCATGGTCCCGGTCACCGCCACGCCGTAGGCCGAGGCCAGGGCACCGGAGGATTCGAAACCCAGCACCAACAGCACCACGCCGACCATCAGCGCCCAGTTCACCGCCCCGATGTAGATCTGGCCCTGTTCGGCGCTGGAAGTGTGTCGGATGTGCATGCGCGGGATGTAACCGAGCTGGATCGCCTGACGGGTCAGGGAGAACGCACCGGAAATCACCGCTTGCGAGGCAATCACCGTGGCCATGGTCGACAGGCCGACCAGCGGGATCAACGCCCAGCTTGGAGCCAACAGGTAGAAAGGGTTACGGGCAGCTTCCGGGTCGCCCAGCAGCAAGGCACCCTGACCGAAGTAATTCAGTACCAGCGCTGGCAGCACGAGGATGAACCAGGCACGAGCGATCGGCTTGCGACCGAAGTGGCCCATGTCCGCGTACAGCGCTTCGGCACCGGTCAGTGCGAGCACCACGGCGCCGAGAATCGCCACGCCCATCCCCGGGTGCACGATAAAGAAGCGTACGCCCCACACCGGGTTCATCGCTTGCAGGACTTCCGGATGCTGGCTGATGCCATAGACGCCCAGTGCACCCAGGACGAGGAACCAGGTCACCATGATCGGCCCGAACAGAATACCGATCCGCGCCGTACCATGGCTCTGGATCAGGAACAGCGCCACCAGCACCACCAGGGAAATAGGCACCACCCAATGGTCGATCCCGTCGAACGCCAGCCCCAGGCCCTCAATCGCCGACAGCACGGAAATCGCCGGGGTGATCATGCTATCGCCATAGAACAGCGCCGCGCCGATCAACCCGCAGACCACCAGAAAGCCGCGCAGCTTCGCATGCCCCGCCGCCGCCCGTCGGGCCAGTGCGGTCAGGGCCATGATCCCGCCTTCGCCCTGGTTGTCGGCGCGTAGTACAAACATCATGTACTTGATCGACACGACCCAGATCAGCGACCAGAAAATGAGCGCCAGAATCCCCAGCACCCCGTCATGGTTGACCGGCACGCCATAGCCGCCGGAAAACACTTCCTTGAGGGTGTACAACGGACTGGTGCCGATATCGCCATAAACCACCCCGACTGCCGCGACCAGCATGCCGATCGGCTTCACCGCCGAATGTTCGGCACCCGCAGCCTGACTACTTGCCTGACCCATCCACCACTCCTACTACCCAGACTCGGGCTTCTTTGAAAGAAGCACTATGCTTTGACGTGCAGCATGCGCTGTTTTACTTCTCGTTACAGACGTTTTGTTGACTGTAAAAAACCAGTAAAGCGTAACGGCGCGAAGCATAGCGCAGCACTCGTCGTATTTCCCTGCATAAAGCTGGTCAAGTGAGCGACTCATCGCTAGAATTGCGCACTTTTTGATCAGAGGCGCAGTTCAAGCGCCCGTCCGTCGGTTTTGCCCTGCCCGGCAAGCGGCGTCACAAAATACCGAGGTTAGACATGTCCACCACTCCTGCGCCGGCCAATCCAAAGGTTGGCTTCGTATCCCTGGGTTGCCCCAAAGCACTGGTCGACTCCGAGCGCATCCTTACCCAGCTGCGCATGGAAGGCTATGACGTCGTGTCCACCTACCAGGACGCCGACGTTGTAGTGGTCAATACCTGCGGCTTCATCGATTCGGCCAAGGCCGAGTCCCTGGAAGTGATCGGCGAAGCCATCAAGGAAAACGGCAAGGTCATCGTGACCGGCTGCATGGGCGTCGAAGAAGGCAACATTCGCAACGTACACCCGAGCGTGCTGGCCGTGACCGGTCCGCAGCAGTACGAGCAAGTGGTCAACGCCGTGCACGAAGTCGTGCCGCCGCGCCAGGATCACAACCCGTTGATCGACCTGGTGCCGCCGCAAGGCATCAAGCTGACCCCGCGCCACTACGCCTACCTGAAGATTTCCGAAGGCTGCAACCACAGCTGCAGCTTCTGCATCATCCCGTCGATGCGCGGCAAACTGGTCAGCCGTCCGGTGGGTGACGTGCTCGACGAGGCCCAGCGCCTGGTCAAGTCCGGCGTCAAAGAGCTTCTGGTGATCTCCCAGGACACCAGCGCCTATGGCGTCGACGTGAAATACCGCACCGGTTTCTGGAACGGCGCGCCGGTGAAAACCCGCATGACCGAACTCTGCGAAGCCCTGAGCACCCTCGGTGTCTGGGTTCGCCTGCACTACGTCTACCCGTACCCGCACGTCGACGAGCTGATCCCGTTGATGGCCGCCGGCAAGATCCTGCCGTACCTGGACATCCCGTTCCAGCACGCCAGCCCGAAAGTGCTGAAGTCGATGAAACGCCCGGCCTTCGAAGACAAGACCCTGGCCCGCATCAAGAACTGGCGCGAAATCTGCCCGGACCTGATCATCCGTTCGACCTTCATCGTTGGCTTCCCGGGTGAAACCGAAGAAGACTTCCAGTACCTGCTGAACTGGCTGACCGAAGCCCAGCTCGACCGCGTCGGCTGCTTCCAGTACTCGCCGGTAGAAGGCGCACCGGCCAATGACCTGGACCTGGAAGTCGTCCCGGACGACGTCAAGCAGGACCGCTGGGAGCGCTTCATGGCGCACCAGCAGGCCATCAGCTCGGCGCGCCTGCAAATGCGCATCGGCCGCGAGATCGAAGTGCTGGTCGATGAAGTCGACGAGCAAGGCGCGGTGGGCCGCTGCTTCTTCGATGCCCCGGAAATCGACGGCAACGTATTCATCGACAACGGCAGCAACCTCAAGCCAGGCGACAAGGTCTGGTGCAAAGTGACCGACGCCGACGAATACGATCTGTGGGCTGAACAGATCTAGACGCAAAAAATACGCAAAGCCCCGCTCTCTTGACGAGATGCGGGGCTTTTTTACGGCTATCGTTTGAAGTTGGAAGGATTCCTATCAACCACCGCATAAGAGGCAGACGGGCATGCGTCAGCATTCGGTCATCCACACGCCGAAACTCGGCGACTACGAAGAATTGACCCGGGTCTGGGAGGCCTCGGTACGCGCGACCCACGATTTTCTGCCGGAAAGCTACATCGAACTGCTGAAAAACCTGGTGCTGACCCGCTACCTCGACTCGGTGATGCTGATCTGCACCAAGGATTCGAGCCAACGCATCACCGGGTTCGCCGGCGTCGCGGCCGGCAAGATCGAAATGCTGTTCATCGACCCCGACCATCGCGGCCAGGGCCTGGGCAAGAAATTGCTGCACTATGCCCTGGAACACCTGAACGCCGATGAACTGGACGTCAACGAACAGAACCCGCAAGCCCTCGGCTTTTACTTCAAGCAGGGTTTCGAAGTCATCGGTCGCTCGGACGTCGATGGCATGGGCCAGCCGTATCCGCTGTTGCACATGCGTTTGCGCCAACCCCAAAAGCTGACGCGCAACGGCTGATACATGCAAGACCTGTAGGAGCTGGCTTGCCGGCGATAGCATCACCTCGGTGCAACTGACAGACCGTGTTGCCTGCATCGCTGGCAAGCCAGCTCCTACAAAATGCCTCGCGGCGCAAATGGAGCCGGGATTAACCGGCGCCAGGCAGGTACAATGCCCACCCCTTTTTGTTACGGCCCCTGACATGACTGACCCGATTCGTCTCTCCAAACGCCTCATCGAACTCGTCGGCTGTTCCCGTCGGGAGGCTGAGCTGTTCATCGAGGGCGGCTGGGTCACCGTCGACGGCGAAGTCATCGACGAGCCGCAATTCAAGGTCGACACCCAGAAAGTCGAGCTTGATCCAGAAGCCAAGGCCACCGCGCCGGAACCGGTGACCCTGCTGCTGAACGTCCCCGCCGGCATGGACACAGACACCGCCATGGCCACCCTCGGCGCCGAAACCCTGAGCGAAGAGCACCGCTACGGCAAGCGCCCGTTGCGTGGGCACTTCCTGCGCCTGACCGCCAGCACCGACCTGCAGGCCAACGCCAGCGGCCTGCTGGTGTTCACCCAGGACTGGAAAATCCTGCGCAAACTCACTGCCGACTCCAGCAAGATCGAGCAAGAGTATGTAGTCGAGGTTGAGGGCGAGATGGTGGCTCACGGCCTGAACCGCCTGAACCACGGCCTGACCTACAAGGGCAAGGAATTGCCGGCGGTCAAGGCCAGCTGGCAGAACGAAAACCGTCTGCGCTTTGCCATGAAGAACCCGCAGCCGGGCATCATCGCCCTGCTTTGCCAGGCGGTCGGCCTGAAGGTCGTCGCCATCCGTCGCATCCGCATCGGCGGCGTGTCCATCGGCAAAGTGCCAGTGGGGCAATGGCGCTACCTGTCCGGCAAAGAGAAGTTCTAAGGCTTTTCTCGCCGCCACACATTTCGGCGCCGCGCCTGGCCGCGACGCCCACAGCTGATTATCAGGACTGCACACATGATTCATAACGACGTACTGCGCAGCGTGCGCTACATGCTCGACATCAGCGACAAGAAAGTCATCGAGATCATCAAGCTCGGCGGCATGGACGTGACCCTGCCGGACCTGCTGACCTACCTCGACAAAAAAGAGGAAGACGAGGAAGGTTTCGTACGCTGCCCGGACGAAGTCATGGCGCACTTCCTCGACGGCCTAGTGATCTTCAAGCGCGGCAAGGACGAAAGCCGTCCGCCGCAGCCGATCGAAGTGCCGGTGACCAACAACATCATCCTGAAAAAGCTGCGGGTGGCGTTCGAGCTGAAAGAAGACGACATGCACGCGATCCTCAAGGCTGCCGAGTTCCCGGTGTCCAAGCCTGAGCTGAGCGCGCTGTTCCGCAAGTTCGGTCACACCAACTATCGCCCGTGCGGCGACCAGTTGCTGCGCAACTTCCTCAAGGGCCTGACCCTGCGCGTTCGCCCGCAGTAAACGCCCCCCTTTGTAGGAGCCGGCTTGCTGGCGATGGCGATCCTCAAAACCCATCGCCAGCAAGCCGGCTCCTACAAAGGTGTCTGTATGAATCCCCATTCCGCGCAAAAATAGTGGCTCCGCTGACCGCGCCTGACGACTAGGGTGTAAAGACCTCAGCTTTCAGGATTCGCCATGCATCCCTACTTTTCCCTGCAAGGCCGCACCGCACTGGTGACCGGCGGCACCCGTGGTATCGGCAAAATGATCGCCAAGGCCTATGTCGAGGCGGGCGCCACCGTGTACGTCTGTGCCCGCGATGCCGAGGCCTGCCAGCAAACGGCTGATGAACTCCGCGCCCTTGGACGCTGCCATGCCCTGGCGGCCAACCTGGCCACCGAAGAAGGCGTGCAACAATTGGCCACGCGGCTGGGCGAGCAGATCACCCATCTCGACATCCTGGTGAACAACGCCGGTACCACCTGGGGCGCACCGCTGGAGAGCTACCCGATCAAGGGCTGGGAAAAGGTCATGCAGCTCAACGTGACGTCAGTGTTCAACTGCATCCAGCAATTCCTGCCCCTGCTGCGCAAGGCGGGCTCGGCAGCCAACCCGGCGCGGATCATCAACATCGGCTCGGTGGCAGGGATTTCATCCTTCGGCGAACAGGCGTATGCCTACGGGCCGAGCAAGGCGGCATTGCATCAACTGTCGAGGATCCTGGCGCGCGAACTGGTGAGCCAGCACATCAACGTCAATGTGATCGCCCCGGGACGCTTTCCAAGCAAGATGACCCAGCACATTGGTAATGATGAACAGGCACTGGCCGAGGATACGGCGTTGATCCCGATGAAGCGTTGGGGCCGCGAGGAAGAGATGGCGGCGCTGGCGATCAGTCTGGCGAGCACTGCTGGAGCGTATATGACCGGGAACATCATTCCGCTGGATGGCGGATTCAGTCTCTGAAATCGGCGGTGAGGCCATCGCGGGCAAGCCACGCTCCCACTGGGTTCTCGAGCGCACACAAAACCTGTGGGAGCGGCTTGCTCGCGAAGAGGCCAGTACAGGCACAACTGAATCCAGACCGATCGGGG
Organism: Pseudomonas sp. P5_109; assembly: GCF_034009455.1. NCBI lineage: Bacteria > Pseudomonadati > Pseudomonadota > Gammaproteobacteria > Pseudomonadales > Pseudomonadaceae > Pseudomonas > Pseudomonas sp. P5_109. Next base: position 1,399,395 of record NZ_CP125380.1, on the reverse strand, counting down.
TATCATGCCCGCCTCTATCCCGCCTCGACCGCAAACCATGACCTACAGCGTTTCCCCCATCGGCTTCGTGCGCTCCTGCTTCAAGGAGAAATTCGCCATTCCGCGCCAGCCGCAACTGGCCCCGGCCGCCCGTGGCGTACTGGAACTGGTGGCACCGTTCGATCAAGGGGACGCGGTGCAGGGCCTGGAGCAGGTCAGCCACGTGTGGCTGCTGTTCCTGTTCCACCAGGCCCTGGAAGAAAAACCTCGCTTGAAGGTCCGCCCGCCGCGCCTGGGCGGCAATAAATCCATGGGCGTGTTTGCCACCCGCGCAACCCACCGCCCCAATGGCATCGGGCAGTCAGTGGTGAAGCTGGACAAGGTCGAAGCCAATCGCTTGTGGATCTCTGGTATCGATCTGCTGGATGGCACACCGATTCTCGATATCAAACCCTACGTGCCCTATGCCGATATCATCGACACAGCCTCCAACAGCATCGCCAGCGCCGCGCCGCAGCTGATTCCCGTGCAGTGGACGGATGCAGCGCTGCAACAGGCTCACGGACATGCCCAGCGCCTTGCAGAGCCTTTGGTTGAGCTGATCGAGCAATGCCTGGCGCAGGATCCACGCCCGGCCTATCAAACGCCCGCACCGGAGCGCGAATACGGCGCGCAGTTCTGGGATCTGGATGTGCGTTGGCATTACCCGACACCGGAGCTGATCCGCGTGCTGGAAGTCATTCCCGCAAACATCTCAACACCATAAACGACTGTGGGAGCGGGCTTGCTCGCGAAAGCGGTGTGTCAGTCGACATTAAAGCTGACTGATACACCGCCTTCGCGAGCAAGCCCGCTCCCACAGGGAAAGCAGAGCCGTTGAGCGTTTGCTTATTTCTCGACGAACGCTCGCTCGATCAGGTAATCACCCGGCTCGCGCATACGTGGCGAAACCTTCAGGCCGAAGCTGTTCAACACTTCGCTGGTTTCGTCGAGCATGCTCGGGCTGCCGCACAGCATGGCGCGGTCGTCCTGCGGGTTGATCGGTGGCAGACCGATGTCGCTGAACAGCTTGCCGCTGCGCATCAGGTCGGTCAGGCGACCTTCGTTCTCGAACGGCTCGCGGGTCACGGTCGGGTAGTAGATCAACTTGTCACGCAGCGCATCGCCGAAGAATTCGTTCTGCGGCAAGTGCTCGGTGATGAACTCGCGGTAAGCGACTTCGTTGACGTAACGCACGCCGTGGCACAGGATCACTTTTTCGAAACGCTCGTAGGTTTCCGGGTCCTGGATGACGCTCATGAACGGCGCCAGACCGGTACCGGTGCTGAGCAGGTACAAATGTTTGCCAGGCTTCAAGTCATCCAGTACCAGCGTGCCGGTAGGCTTCTTGCTGATGATGATCTCGTCGCCTTCCTTCAGATGCTGCAACTGTGAAGTCAGCGGACCATCAGGCACCTTGATGCTGAAGAACTCGAGATGCTCTTCCCAGTTCGGGCTGGCAATCGAGTAAGCGCGCATAAGCGGGCGGCCGTTGGGCTGTTGCAGGCCGATCATCACGAACTGACCGTTCTCGAAGCGCAGGCCCGGATCACGGGTGCACTTGAAGCTGAACAGAGTGTCGTTCCAGTGGTGAACACTGAGGACACGCTCGTGGTTCATGTTGCTCATGTACGTGGGACTCCTGGAGATTGGTCTGCGCGTGTTCGGCGTGCTCTGTAAAGAAAGCCAGCTCTGCGCAATTGCATCGCATTCTAAAGGCAGAGACAATATCTGTTAAATGGATTATTAAGATAAGGGTTATCGGTTATATCGATATGCGATTTACTCTCCGTCAACTTCAAGTATTCGTCGCCGTCGCCCAGCAGGAAAGCGTATCCCGTGCCGCGGGCCTGCTCAACCTCTCGCAATCGGCGGCGAGCACCTCGATCACCGAACTGGAGCGCCAGTGCAGCTGCCAGCTGTTCGACCGTGCCGGCAAACGCCTGAGCCTCAACGCGCTCGGTAAACAGCTGCTGCCCCAGGCGGTGGCCTTGCTGGACCAGGCCAAGGAGATCGAAGACCTGCTCAATGGCAAGTCAGGGTTCGGCTCGCTGGCCGTGGGCGCGACCCTGACCATCGGCAATTACCTGGCCACCCTGCTGATCGGCAGCTTCATGCAGCGCCATCCGGAAAGCCAGGTAAAACTGCACGTACAGAACACTGCCAATATCGTGCAACAAGTCGCTCACTATGAAATTGATCTGGGTCTAATCGAAGGCGACTGCAGCCACCCGGACATCGAAGTGCAAAGCTGGGTCGAGGACGAACTGGTGGTGTTTTGCGCCCCTCAGCATCCGCTGGCCAAGCGCGGCACGGCGACCATGGACGAGCTGAGTCACGAAGCCTGGATCTTGCGCGAACAGGGTTCCGGCACGCGGTTGACCTTCGATCAAGCCATGCGCCATCACCGTTCTTCTTTAAATATCCGCCTGGAGCTTGAGCACACCGAAGCGATCAAGCGCGCGGTGGAATCAGGTTTGGGGATTGGCTGCATTTCCCGACTGGCGTTACGCGACGCATTCCGCCGCGGCAGCCTGGTGCCTGTCGAGACACCGGACCTGGATCTGGCGCGACAGTTTTACTTTATCTGGCATAAACAGAAATATCAGACCTCGGCGATGCGCGAGTTCCTCGATCTGTGCCGCGCGTTCACCGCCGGGGTTCAGCGCAGCGACGAGATCGTGCTGCCGACGATCGCCTAGAGCAGAATCACCGCCCATACCAGGGCAATCATGCTCAATGCCACGAACTGGGCGGCACTGCCCATGTCCTTGGCATTCTTGGACAGCGGGTGCCGCTCAAGGGAAATGCGATCGATGGCCGCTTCCACTGCCGAGTTGAGCAACTCGACGATCAACGCCAGCATGCATACCGCGATCAACAGCGCCTGTTCGACCCGGCTGACATCCAGGAAGAACGACAAGGGAATCAGGATGACGTTGAGCAATACCAGTTGCCGAAAGGCAGCTTCACCGGTGAAGGCTGCGCGCAGGCCGTCCAGCGAATAACCGGAGGCATTGAGAATACGTTTCAGGCCGGTCTGGCCTTTGAAAGGTGACATAGAGTGGGCAACTGACAAAAAAGAAGTGGGAAAGCTAGTTCAACCAAAGTCAAAAAAGCGTGAAGTTGCCAGCCTTTAATGGCTGGAAATTGACTCAAGTTGTTGCAAGAGCAGCGCAGCCTGGGTCCGGGTCCGCACATTCAGTTTACGGAAAATCGCGGTCACGTGCGCCTTGATCGTCGCCTCGGAAACACTCAGCTCGTAGGCGATCTGCTTGTTCAGCAGACCTTCGCAAACCATGGTCAGCACCCGGAACTGCTGCGGAGTCAGGCTGGCAAGGCCTTCGCTGGCCGCCTTGGCCTCTTGCGAAACGCTGACCGCTTCGAACGCCTGCGGTGGCCAGAACACGTCGCCATCAAGGACCGCACGCACGGCTTTCTGGATCACACTCAAATCGCTGGATTTGGGAATGAAGCCACTGGCGCCGAACTCACGAGACTTGACCATGATGGTCGCCTCTTCCTGGGCCGAGACCATGACCACCGGGATCTGCGGATACTGACCGCGCAGCAGGACCAGCCCGGAAAACCCGTAGGCCCCTGGCATGTTCAGATCCAGCAGGACCAGATCCCAATCGGATTTTTCCGTCAGGCGAACTTCCAGTTCGGCGATGCTCGCCACTTCCACCAGGCGGACATCCGGGCCGAGGCCCAGGGTCAGCGCTTGATGCAAGGCACTGCGAAAAAGTGGGTGGTCATCGGCAATCAGGATTTCGTATGTGGCCATCGTTCAAATGATCCTGTTTTTCATGGGACGCCCGATGCATTCGGACCTCGCCAAAGCGACTCAAGGCACAGCCACCGAGCTGCGCTGAAAAGGTACGCTCAACGCAAAAAACGGCGTTGTAAATTCTGGCCGCACCCTAATCGGCGCCAAGCATGCCCAGCCAAACCGGGGTGGTCAAGCAGCATGGCTGGGACACTTTATTGCAGTATGCGCGACAATCAGTCCACCAATGGGGTGACCGACTGGACATAGGGCATCAACTCGGCGTGCGCCGGGGTCGAAACGTTCATGTCCAACTGATGCTTGGCATCGAGGTAATGCTGGCTGAACACATCGAAGTAGGCATCCAGCGCCGAGGCTGCGGCCTCATCGCCTGCAAGATCGAGACATAGCGCCGCCACTTCCGCCGTGCACAAATGCTCGCTGCGGGTCGAGCGGCGCAAGCGGTAACGAGAGAGTTTCTCCGGCAACAGGCTGAGGATCGGCAATCGGTCGAAATAGGGGCTCTTGCGAAAGATCTTCCGCGCTTCGGTCCAGGTCGCGTCCAATAGAATGAACAACGGGCGCTTCGTGCCGTCGACATGCACGCTGTTGGTCACACGCTCAGGCTCGACGTACTCACCCGGAAACACCAGGTAGGGCTGCCATTGCGGGTCGGACAACAGCGCCAGCAACTTCGGATCGACCTCGGTACGGGACCAGATGAAGGCATGGTTGTCTGGCACCACATCGGCGATCAGCCAACCGGTGTTGCTCGGCTTGAACACCTCCTTGTTGGTCATGATCAGGCACACGCCGGAGCGAGTCGCGACCTGCGGACGCCATGCGCACAGGCAATGGCTCTCGATCACCCGGCAGTCACGGCAACGCGGCGCACGCCAGCCGCGGGCCTGAATCGGCTTGATGCCCTCCTCCTCGCGCTGGTCGCGCAAGCGGGCTACGGCATTCAAGGCAAAGCGCGCGGGGGTAGGGCTCATAGCGGGCAACGCCCACAGAGAAGGGAACTCGACACGAAAAACACTCGACAGGGTAAAAAGTGCCAGCAGTTTAACAGACCACCCGGTGCAAGCCTGTACCGTCCAGCCCGCCTCCCCTATAATTCGCCGCCACTGAACGCACAGTCACGTGACGGGTCAAACCCCCATCACTGAACCAGGAGAGTTTCATGCTGCGCCTTATCGTTCCTACCGCGGCCATTTTGCTGGCGTCGTCCCTCAACGCTCAGGCTGCGTCCTTGAAAGACACGGAACTGAACAAAATGCTGCAAAACGTCGCCACCCAGAGCAGCGTCGGCACTCCACGAGCGATCAACGAAGACATACTCGATCAAGGCTACACCGTTGAAGGCAAACAGCTGATCAACCATCTGAGCGTGCAGAGCAGCCATGCCGACAAGATGCGTGCAGACCCGAAAGCCGTGTACT